>VIKI01000287.1:2705-7068 GCA_008080595.1 Comamonadaceae bacterium | reverse complement strand
TTTGTGCGCCGGGGGTCAAATGGCTTTCCACCATCACACCAAATACCTGGTGTGAGCCGCTGGCAATCTGGCTGGCAATGTCACGCGCCACGTCGAGCTGTTTTTCGTGCTGCTTGCTGCTGTTGGCGTGGCTGCAGTCGACCATCAGTGTGGCGGGCAGCTTGGCTTTGCTCAGTTCGTCGCAGGCGGCTTTGACGCTGGCGGCATCGTAGTTGGGGGCCTTGCCACCGCGCAGGATCACGTGGCAGTCTTTGTTGCCGTTGGTCTGCACAATCGCCACCTGGCCGTTTTTGTGCACCGACAGGAAGTGGTGGCCACCGGCGGCGGCCTGAATTGCGTCGGTGGCGATCTTGATGTTGCCATCGGTGCCGTTCTTGAAGCCAATCGGGGCCGACAGGCCGGAGGCCAGTTCGCGGTGCACCTGGCTCTCGGTCGTGCGGGCGCCAATCGCGCCCCAGGAGATCAAATCGCCCAGGTATTGAGGCGAGATCACGTCCAGGAATTCGCTACCCGCAGGCAGGCCCAGGCGGTTGATCTCAATCAGCAACTGGCGGGCGATACGCAGGCCTTCGTCAATGCGGAAGGATTCGTCCAGGTAGGGGTCGTTGATCAGGCCTTTCCAGCCGACGGTGGTGCGGGGTTTTTCAAAATACACCCGCATCACGATTTCCAGCGAGTCAGCGTATTTTTCGCGTTGTGCTTTCAGCTTCTCCACGGGTGTTCCGACAATCGGAAAGAAGCGGATCAAATGCTCGGGTGGGGGTAACACGGTGATGTCCTTGATGCGTTCGTTGTCGGTCTGGCCGGTACGGTCAGTGGCGGGGCTTTGCGCGCTGGAGCCCCAGGCATCTTTGTCGGAAATTGCTTTGGCTGTCATGGATCGAATCCTCTTGGTGTTGAATCAAATACACAAAAAAAAACCGCCGGGGTGAGCGGCGGTTTGGTGAAGATCAGGACGTTTGGTTTGGGTACGTTCAGAACTCTCTACCGCCGGTGGCGCTTGAGAACCAAAAATAGCTAAAGAAAAAGCTGACTGACTTCATAGGGGGGGAATGTAGCACAGTCCACCCATGTCAGACTGACATGCTGGTCAGCACTGACCTCAGCTGTATGGGCCGCACCGGTTTGGCCATTGCAATCACGCCCATGGCTTGGGCTTGTTCATGCAAAGATTGATCCATCGCCCCCGAGATCAACAAGGCATTCAGAGGGTGCGGTACAACTGTGCGCAATATCTCGATCAAAGCCAAACCATTCATCCCTCCTGGCAGGTTGTAATCTGAAATCACCACACTCCAGTGCTCAGGCTGCTGCCGCACCAGAAGAATCGCCTGATCACCATCTTCTACTGCAATACAGCTGTGCCCCCAAGCTCGCAGCAAGGTTTCCAGCCCACCCCTAGCCGCAGGATCGTCTTCAACCACCAGGATATTCTGGGAAAAATCTGTGTCCAACAGACTTGTACTGGCTACTTGCAAGACTGATTTTTCGGGCGCATCGCAGCGTGGCAATTCAACCCAAAACACACTCCCCCGATTCAACTTGGAACACAGCCCAAGCGAATAGCCTGCCGCATCACATAGCCGTTTGACAGTCGCCAGGCCAAGCCCGAATCCAGCACCACCCGCTGACTCCAGCCTGAAAAAATCCTCAAAAATTAGCCCCTGAGAGGCATCACTTATCCCAGGCCCAGTGTCATAGACCATCAACCTCAAGTGCGCCCCCTTACGCCGACAGCCCAACAATATCCGACCACTTTGGGTATGTCGCACTGCATTCGAAACCAGATTTGAAATGACCCGCTGCAACGCCAGCCTGTCACCCAATACCCAGTGTTTGCTCGCCACACACTTGATACTTAAGCCCTTGTCCAGCGCTTCACCACCAAACAAAAGCATGGCGCGATCCATCAACTGCTTGACATCCACCGGCTCTTCATGGATCTGCATGCCCCCGGCTTCGATCCTGGCGGTATCCATCACCCCTTCAAACAAATCCTCCAACAAGCGCACGGACTCCCCGATCCGGTGACTGACTTGCTGCAACTCAGTCGGCAAGGCACTGCCCTCCAGTACCGACGCATACAAGCCCATCGCCTGCAGAGGTTGGCGTAAATCATGGCTGGCCCCTGCAAAAAACCGGCTTTTTGACAAGTTGGCCGCTTCGGCAATGGCTTGCAACTTGAGCGCAGTCTCCCGCTCCTGCTGCAACTGCGCAAGCAAACTCCGGTTTTCATGCCGAATCCAGATGGAGCGCTCAAGAGTGAGCGAATGCACACGGCCATAAACTGCAAGATAAACAATCAGCAGCAGCATGCCAACACCCAAATATCGGTGAATAAAGTCATCCACCATCAATACCCGCAAGGCAAAGGGCAATACCAGACACAAAAGAAATGTGTACATGGCGGGACGGTGGTAGGCATGAATGGTGTTGCTGCCCACGGCCATGCCACCAATGGCCAATGCCATGGCCACCTGGGTGGCGATATCTTCTGGCCGCACCAGAAACGCCAGTGATACCCCCCAGTACAACCCTGCCATAGCCACGTCAAGTACATACCGGTGTCCTGCTCGCACCGGGTTGTGAATTTGAACCGGTCTGAACCAGGTCAGTTTGAACCAGGTGCTCAAACCTAACTGCACCACACAAATACCGGCAAACCAAACCAACACTGTCGGCCACGGATAAACCCGAAGCAAGGCCACGGACAACACTGCACCAACCACCATGCCAGAAACCAGAGACTCCACCCGTGGCCGCAGTAACGCCTCAATTCGCTCCTGCAACACATCGGACTGCGTTTGTGCAGCATCGGGTCCGCCGTTCATCAGAACAAACCCCGAGCCACCGCACGCGAAATGGCATCTGCACGGTTGACAGCTCCAAGTCGATCAAAGATCAAGGCAATATGGTCTTTGACTGTTCGCTCTGAAATGACCAGGGCACGCGCGATCTCTTTGCTGGTCATCCCGCGCGATACCAAAATCAAAATCTCATGTTGCCGCGCTGTCAGAACAGCAGCAGCACGAGTGGCTGCGGCATCAGGAAAAAAACTCTCGCCCCGCACAATGCGCTCAATGGCATGCACCAACAAGGTTGGCTCCAGTGTCTTGGGCAAGTAGCCCAGCAACCCGGCTGCACGGGCCTGCCCTGGTAGCCGGGGATCATCAGAGCCAGACAACAAAACCCGCGCACTCAAAGGGCAAAGCTTGCCAATGTCCCGCAGCAGGCTCAGCCCATCTCCGTCGGGCAAACGCCAGTCGACCAGCACCAGATCAGGTGGGTTTGACTTGGCGTGCAACAAAGCCTCACGGGCACTGCCGGCCACCCCAAATACGATGCCAGGCAAGCGACTTTGCACAGCAGCAATGAAGCCATCGCGAAACAACGGATGGTCATCAACCACGGGCTTTGATACGCTTTGTTGATCTAAATCAATGGTCACTTTTATGCTGTCACACCCCATCAAGCCCGCATGGTTGCGCCCGAAACGCGGCCAAGTTTCGTTCATGGCGCTTGCCCTGTGCGGTCTGAGTTCAATGCCTGGACTGACTTTGAGCCAGACGACCATTCCAACCTCAGCCGAACAAAGCATCAGCTTCAACATTGACGAAATCCGCATCACGGGCAACACGTTGTTGGACAACGAGCCGCTGCAAGCGGTGCTGCAAACATTCTTGGGCAGTGGCAAAACACTCCACGACCTTCATCTGGTAAGGCTGGCTATTCTGGAAGCTTATCGTCAGCGCGGTTATGAGTTGGTCAGTGTGGGCTACAACGCCCGCTTGAGCCGTGACCGCATTCACCACTTCACCATCAGCGAGATCAAACTTGGTCAGATCACCATCAATGGGCTGGCAACCCTGAACGCTGAAAGCGTACTCCAACAGTTGCCCAGCCTGATTGAAGGCGCGACCCCGCAGATGGCACACATCGCCCGCGAGTTGTTCCTGTTCAACGACAACCCTAGCCACAATGCCGTCCTGGTTTACCAACCGACAACACAGGGCACGGCCAATGTGGCCATCAATGTCACCGAAAAGTCTGCGCTACGCGCCGAGGGGTCTCTGAACAACACGGGCTCCGCTGCCACCGGCGAAACCCGGCTTGGCCTGACCCTGCGCCATGACAACCTGCTGGGCCAAAGTCATCAGGGTGCAGTCAGCCTGGTCACCTCGCCCGAGCATCCTGAACGCATGCGGCAACTCTCGCTGAGTTATCACATTCCCTTTCCCAAACAGGCTGGCAAATTGGTGATGACCGCCAGCAGCAGCAAAAATGACTCAGGCCGCGTTGCCAGCGTCTTCCTTGTCTCGGGGCAAAGCACCAGCCTGGGGGTGCATTTCCAGCACAGCCTGAG
>VIKI01000287.1:0-2676 GCA_008080595.1 Comamonadaceae bacterium | reverse complement strand
CACCGAGCAAACCCGCCACACCCTGGACATGGGCCTGAACGAACACCGATACAAAGATGTGGTGGACTACTTTGGCACCAACCTTGGGGCCAGCGTGACCACCCGCCCAGCATCACTGGGCTACGACTATCACCACACCAACCCGTCAGACAACCTCTCAGCGGCACTGACCCTGCAGCGCAATCTGCCCGGTGGGGCCCTGAACGACGATGCTACCTATGCAACCGCCCGCGCCGGTGCAAGTGCGCAGTGGCAAACGCTGGAGCTTGACAGCAGTTGGCAACACAGCTTCAAAACCGGATGGATGTCGGCCCTGAGATTGACCGCCCAGCACAGCAACGCTCCGTTGATTTCCTCAGGTCAGTTTGGCCTGGGTGGACAAAATGCAGTGCGTGGTTTCAGTGAAAACGAAGGGGCGGGCGACCGCGGCTGGCGTACCCACCTTGAAATTTACAGCCCGGTATTTAGCAACAACCACCGCGTGCTGGGTTTTGTGGACTCTGGTGCCAGCGAGCGCATCAACGCCCAACCGGGTGAACTGGCTACGCAACAACTCAGCAGCTACGGCCTGGGCTGGCGTGCGCAATTTGCCAACGGTTTGGGCCTTTCCGCCGATGCCGCCGTGGTGTCGAGCGGCACCAAGCTGCACCCAGCTGGCAGCACCCGCATGCACCTGGCAGCCACCTGGCAATTTTTTTGAACCTGACCCCTTGAAGGAAACCACCATGTATTTCCGCGCAAACAACCCAAGCTGCCGTTGCACCTTCTCCCAGGTCAAGCTTTCGCTGATGACCCTGGCATTGATGCAGGCTTTTCACCCCGCGCACGCCAACCCGACCGGCATGGCCGTGGCCGCCGGTGGCGCACTGCAAAGCAACCCCAGCACCAACACCTTGCAAATTGTCACCCTGCCAGGCAGCATTCTGAATTGGCAAAACTTCTCCATTGCCCGGGGTGAAACCACCCGCTTTGTGCAAGAGAACTCTGCCAGCACGGTGCTCAACCGCGTGGTGGGTGCCAACCCTTCCAACATTCTGGGCACATTGCAGTCCAATGGCCGGGTATTTCTGGTCAACCCCAACGGCATTGTGTTTGGCGGAAATTCGGTGGTGGATACCGCTGGCCTGATTGCCTCCACACGGGATCTGTCTGATGCCAACTTTACCGCTGGCAACTATGCCTTCAGTGGCACTGGCAATGGCGACATCACCCTGACATTACCCAGGAGGCTGGCAGCAGCATCACCGTCCCCTCTGGCCAGGTCATTTTGGCCGCAGGCAACCAGGTGGACGTGGGCACAGACAACTTTGGCAAAATGAGCTTTACCCTGACCACCGACGGCACCCATACGCTCAATTCACTGGGCACGATTGCGGCAGACCGCGGTGCGGTGGGATTGTTTGCCGACTTTGTCAACCACAAGGGCAGCATCACCGCGCTCAACGGCTCAGTGACATTACACGGTGGAGCAGAGGTCAATGTGGATTTTGATGCCACCATCAATGCCGACGGTGCAAACGGAAAAATCCACTTTGAGTCCAACAACCTGCTGGTGGCACCGAGTGGGAACGTTCACGCCGTAGGGGGGCAAGTCACGTTCAATCAATACCAGCCATCTCAATACATCTCCGCAGGCGCTGCACAGCAAGCCTGGACTACCCCGACCGACCATACTGATGAGCACATCATTGTTTACCGCGCCAGCAACGGAGACTATGTGCTGCGGTTTTCTCGCAGAAACGTGAATTCCCAGGTTGTCGGGCTGTTTGAGGTCACGTTAAATGGCAACACCGGAACTTTGTTGTCTGGACCAACGGCCATTGCTACAGGCAGTGCAGAGGCCGCCGCCTACAACGCAGCATTGGCTGCTTCGAAATCCGCTTTTGCTTCGTGGGACTTTTTCACCGAACCAACTTCTATTGGTAATGCTTTTGATGTTGCAGTCAATAAGGCTTGGGATGATTACCGCGCCGCCATCAAAGAGGCTCAAGCCGCATTGGAAGCTACTCATGCATCCGGCGGCGACCTCACCGTGGCGGCTGCGGCTTACCATGTCGCCGAGCTTGCTGCGCATAAGGTCAAAGAAACTGCCATCGATACCGCTGGCGTAGCACGAGTTAACGCAATAAGTTCAAATAGAGCTTTAGCAGCGGCCACTGCACAAGCTGCAGGCCAATCAGCGAATCAAGCTCTAACCGCCTATCTCGCCACCATCACTGCAGGAATTAATCCATTTCACAGCGATGCAAACGAGTCCCCGGCGCTTGCGCCCAGCCGCGTCCGTAGCAGCGATGGCAGCTTGATCACTTCTTACACCAATGGAATAGGTGCCATTCCATTGCCCGACGGAACCTACCTGTTTGCAAACAATGTCTACACATTACGCGATACTTTTCTAAGCACAGTGGCGAGCATTGGCAATACAGGAAGGCTCATTCCTAATAATCTAGGTGGGTTCAGCATCCTGACGGGGGATCAACTCGTCAATTACACCAAAGATGTCCCCGCCTACACGCCAGGAACTTTTGTTGGGTCAGCGGGTATCGCTTCGGCATTTGCCGTACGAGCAGGTGCGACAAACAGCACGGGCTTACCGACACCGACACCCACACCCACACCCACTCCCACTCCCACTCCCACTCCCACTCCCACTCCCACTCCCACTCCCACTCCCAC
>VIKI01000286.1 GCA_008080595.1 Comamonadaceae bacterium | reverse complement strand
CTCGCCCCCGAGCAACGCAGTGTGCAGGCCGGTGCGACCCGCAGCAATTCACTCAACTCCGGCCACCGCGCCTGCCAGGGCTGCGGCGAGGCGCTGGGGGCGCGTTATGCCATTGATGCTGCCATGGCCGCCACCAACGGCCAGCTGATTGCGGCCAACGCCACCGGTTGCCTGGAGGTGTTCTCCACGCCATACCCCGAAACCTCGTGGCAAATGCCCTGGGTGCACTCCTTGTTTGGCAACGCCGCCGCGGTGGCCACCGGTATTGCGGCGGCCATGAAAGCCAAGGGCCGCAGCGATGTGCGGGTGGTGGCGCAAGGGGGAGATGGCGGTACCACCGACATCGGTTTTGGTTGCCTGTCAGGCATGTTTGAGCGGAACGACGATGTGCTCTACATCTGCTACGACAACGAGGCCTACATGAACACCGGCGTGCAGCGCTCCAGCGCCACGCCGCCAGCGGCCCGCACCGCCACCACCATGTCGGTCGGCCCCCACCCCGGCAATGAATTTGGCCAAGGCAAAAATGTGCCGCTGATCGCCATGGCGCATGAAATCCCCTATGTGGCCACCGCCACCGTGGCAGATTTGCGTGACCTGGAATACAAGGTGACCAAGGCCATGTCGATCCACGGGGCGCGTTACATCCACATTTTTGTGCCTTGCCCGCTGGGCTGGGGCGCAGCTTCGCATGACACCATCAAACTCTCGCGGCTGGCGGTGGAAAGTGGTGTGTTCCCGGTGTTTGAAGCCGAGCGCGGTGAAGTTACCGGGGTGCTGAAAATCCGCCACCAGATTCCGGTGGAAGACTACCTGCGTCCGCAAAAGCGATTTGCCCATTTGTTTGGCAAAAAGCCTGATGTGGCCACGCTGGCCCGCCTGCAAGCGCGGGCGGATCGCAATATTCGCCGTTTTGGTTTGTTGGGGGAATAAGCATGCAAAAACCATTTGCCATCACACTCGATGTCGGCAGTTCGCTGGCCAACCACACCGGTTCCTGGCGTACCGAGCGTCCGGTCTACCTGAGCCGCAAGCCACCCTGCAACCACCAATGCCCAGCGGGTGAAAACATCCAGGGCTGGCTGTTTCATGCCGAATCGGGCAACTACGAGGCGGCCTGGCACACCCTGGTGCAAGACAACCCGTTTCCAGCCATCATGGGCCGGGTCTGTTACCACACCTGCGAAAGCGCGTGTAACCGGGCGCAACTGGATATGCCGGTGGGCATCAATTCGGTCGAGCATTTTCTGGGCGACCAGGCGATTGCCCAAGGCTGGAAGCTGCCGCCACCGGCGGCCTCTACCGGCAAAAAAATCATGGTGGTCGGGGCCGGGCCATCAGGCCTGTCAGCGGCCTACCACCTGGCCCGCCTGGGGCATGCGGTGACGGTGATCGAGGCTGGCCCCTTGCCTGGCGGCATGATGCGCTTTGGTATTCCGCAATACCGCCTGCCGCGCCAGGTGCTGGATGCCGAGGTGCAGCGCATTGTCGACATGGGCGTGCAGATCGTCTACAACACCAAGGTTTCCAATGTGCTGGAAGCCAAGCAGGCGGGCGGTTTCGATGCCGTGTTTTTGGCCGTTGGCGCACACATTGCCAAGCGGGCTTACATCCCAGCGGGCGACTCGGCCAAGGTGCTGGATGCGGTGTCGGTGCTGCGCTCCATGGAGGGCGAGGACAAACCCTTGCTGGGCCGCCGGGTGGTTGTTTACGGCGGTGGCAATACCGCCATCGATATGGCACGTACTGCCAAACGGCTGGGTGCATCGGAGTCGATCATTGTGTACCGGCGCAACCGCGACAAAATGCCTGCCCATGACTTTGAGGTTGAAGAGGCGCTGCAAGAGGGGGTGATGATCAAGTGGCTGTCCACCATCAAACAAGCTGGCGAATCTTCCATCACTGTGGAAAAAATGGCGCTGGACGACAAAGGTTTCCCGCAGCCCACCGGTGAGTTTGAAACCCTGGAAGCCGACTCGGTGGTGCTGGCGCTGGGGCAAGATGTGGACTTGTCGCTGATTGACGGTGTGCCCGGCATGGTGGTGAACGATGGTGTGGTGAAGGTTAATGCGCAGATGATGACCGGTCACGATGGCATTTTTGCGGGCGGTGACATGGTACCCGCCGAGCGCAATGTCACGGTGGCGATTGGTCATGGCAAGAAAGCGGCGCGGCATATGGATGCCTGGCTCAGTGGCCGCGTGTATACCCCTGCTCCCAAGACCGAAATTGCCACCTTTGACAAGCTCAACACCTGGTACTACAGCGACGCGCCGAAAACCGTGCGGCCGATGCTGGACATCATCCGCCGGCAATCCACTTTTGAAGAAGTGCAGGGCGGGCTGGATGAAAGCAACGCCTTGTTTGAGGCGCGGCGCTGCTTGTCGTGTGGCAACTGTTTTGAGTGCGACAACTGCTACGGTGTCTGCCCGGACAACGCGGTCGTCAAACTCGGCCCCGGCAAAGGCTTTGAATTCAAGTACGACTACTGCAAGGGCTGTGGCATTTGTGTCTCTGAATGCCCCTGTGGGGCCATCAAAATGGTGCCGGAAGATATTTGAGTCCTGGCCGGGGCAAAACGGGTTTATTCAGGCGCTAAAGTTGGGGGGATGAGTACATTCACCTCCCATCCCCCTGTTGTTGAACCCACCGCTTGCACAAGTACCCTGCTTCAGCAAGGTTTTGCTGTTCTGGATGCCCCAGGCGTGCGCACATTGAGTGGCTGTTCGGATACCGCCTTGCACGAATTGGGCCAGACCTGGGCTGACTTGCCACCCGACCGTTACCTGAAAGACGGCGGCC
>VIKI01000046.1 GCA_008080595.1 Comamonadaceae bacterium | reverse complement strand
GCTTCAGAAACTGCTCGACCCGGGTTTGGGTGACTTGTGGCTGTGCACTGTTCTCCCAGCCAAATGCCAGCTCGCCCAGAACGATGTCAGACAGAAACACGTTGGCCAACGGCAGAGACTCCAGTTTTTCGCGCACATCCGGGTGACGGCCATTCATGGCGTAAATCCAGATGTTGCTGTCAAGCAGGTAGCGTTTCACAGAATGCCGTCCAAGCTGGGTGCTTCATCGGGTGTTTGATCGTCAATTTGGTCTGGCAATCCTTCGATGGGCGGCAGTTTGCCAATCACATCACGGGCCAGCAAAGGGGTTTCTCTGAGCACAATTTCATCGCCCCGGCGCTCTATGTGAACGCGCTTGGAGTGCAGCTGAAATGCCTTGGGCAGGCGCACGGCCTGGCTGTTGCCTGACATAAAAACGGCGGCGGTGGTGGTCATGGGGCACTCCTGGAGAGACAATATACGGATTGTATATGGCTGCTTGTCAAATGTAGTGATTGAAGTGCTGTGGCTAGAGAATTTATATGAAAAATTGGCCTCTAGCGCTTATGTAGATTGCGCAAGCAGCTCTGCTATTTGTAGCGTTTTAATGCTGATGGCACGCAGCAGCTGGTCAGGCTGCTATGCTTTACACCGTGAAAACGCATAACCTTATCGCAGTTTGCGGCCGTGCGCGCAAGCCTTATTCAACTCCCCAGCCCCCGACTTCACATGCTTGCTGAGATCAACCATATGGCCCTGGTCGGTGACCTGATGCAGCAGATGTGCGTGTATCTGGTGATTGCCTACCTGCTGACCAAGACCCCGCTTTTTGCTCCGTTGATGCAAGTCACCGTGCGCTTGCCAGACCGGCTGGTGTGTTACGTGGTGTTTTCGGGGTTTTGCGTGATGGGCACTTACCTCGGCTTCCAGATTGACGATGCCATTGCCAACACCCGGGCCATTGGTGCGGTGCTGGGCGGCTTGCTGGGTGGGCCGCTGGTGGGGCTGGCCGTGGGGCTGACGGGCGGTTGGCATCGCTACACGCTGGGTGGGTTTTCGGCATCGGCCTGCGCGGTGTCCACCGTGGTGGAAGGGCTGATTGGCGGGGGCTTGCACTACTACCTGATGCGCCGCAACCAGGCCTCCCGCTTGCTCGACCCGACCATCGCTTTGGGCACAACCTTCGTCGCTGAACTGTGCCAGATGGGCATTTTGTTGCTGCTGGCCAAGCCTGCCGATCAGGCCGCGCGGCTGGTGGCCCAGATCACCCTGCCCATGGTGTTGACCAACTCGATTGGTGCCGCTCTGTTCATGCGGCTGATTCTGGACCGACGCGAAACGCGGGAGAAATACTCGATTGCCTTTTCGGCCAAGGCACTGCGAATAGCCGAGCGGGCCACCGGGGTGCTGATGCAGGGTTTCAACGAAGCCAACTGCGCCCGCCTGGCCACCATCATCCGCGAGGAAACCGGTGTTGGCGCAGTGGCCATCACCGACCGCGAGAGGGTGCTGGGCTTTGTTGGCATCGGCGCGGATCACCACCTGCCGGGGCGACCGATTGCGTCGGCCCACACCTTGCAAGCCATCACGCACAACGAGGTGGTGTATGCCGATGGTGCGGTCATGCCGTATTGCTGTTCGGTGACCAAGGATTGCAAACTCGGGTCTTGCCTGATCATCCCGCTGCGTGGCGAAGAAAACCGGGTGATTGGCACGGTCAAGCTGTATGAGCCCAAGACCAAATTTTTCTCGTCCATCAACCGCACGCTGGGTGAAGGTATTGCACGGCTGCTGTCGAACCAGCTGCTGGTGGGGCGGATCGAGGAGCAAAAGCGGCTGCTGGCGCAATCGGAAATCAAGCTGCTGCAGGCCCAGATCAACCCGCACTTTTTGTTCAATGCGCTCAACACGCTGGCGGCGGTGATCCGGCGCGACCCAGAGTCGGCGCGGCAACTGGTGTTGTACCTGTCCACCTTTTTCCGCAAGAGCCTGAAACGCCCCGAAGGCGATGCCACGCTGGGTGATGAGATCGAGCATGTGGATGCCTATTTGCGCATTGAGCTGGCGCGTTTCTCAGACCGGCTCAACGTGTCTTTTGAGGTGGCCGATGAACTGTTGGGGGTGCGCCTGCCCGCGTTCCTGCTGCAGCCCTTGGTTGAAAACGCCATCAAACATGGCATCGCGCAGTTGCTGGAGCCGGGGCAGATCACGATCCGCGCCGAGCGGCTGGGCCAGGTGCTGACGCTGGTGGTGCAAGACAGTGCGGGCCTGTACCAGCCCCAACCCGGCAGCGATGGCTTGGGGCTGAGTCTGGTGGATCGGCGTATCAAGCTGCGTTATGGCCCGGACTTTGGCCTGGAGATGAGTTGCCAGCCCGACTGCTGGACCCGCGCCACCCTGCGCCTGCCGATAGATGGAGAGCCGCCTGCATGTTGAACGCCTTGATCATTGACGACGAAGCCCTGGCGCGTGAAGAGCTGAAGGCACTGCTGGCCGAGCACCCGGATGTGGAGGTGATGGGCGAATGTGGCAACGCGATAGAGGGCCTGGCGGCAATTCACCGGCTGCACCCGGACGTGGTTTTTCTGGACATCCAGATGCCACGGGTCAGTGGCCTGGAAATGGTGGGCATGATCGCCGCCGAGGCCTTGCCGCAGATTGTGTTTGTGACGGCCTATGACGAGCACGCGCTCAAAGCCTTTGAAGAACATGCGGCAGACTATCTGCTCAAACCGATTGACCCGCAGCGCCTGGCCAAAACCCTGGATTGGCTGCGCAGCGGTGCCCGTGCAGCACCAACGTCGATGGAGGCCTTGACCCCCGCACTGCGGCACATTCCCTGCGTGGCGTTGAACCGCATTGTGTTGCTGGGGTTGGATGAAGTCGAATTTGTCCACACTGAACTCAGCGGTGTGCGTGTGGTGGGCAGCACGCGCCAGGGCATAACCGAACTGACCCTGAAGATGTTGCAAGAGCGCACCCCGCTGCTGCGTTGCCACCGTCAGTACCTGGTCAACCTGGACCACGTCGCCGAGATTGTTTTGCAAGACAACGGCGCGGCTGACATCAGCACCCGCAGTGGCCAAAAAGTGCCCGTCAGCCGGCGCTACCTGCGCGAATTAAAAGACCGCCTGCTGATCGGTTGAGCGTGTCACGCGCCGCTGGGGGCCGTGGTGACGGCCATGGAGCATGCAGCACCCGCGCAACACGAACCAACGCAGACCGAATCTGCCACAACGGAGACGGGCACGCCTGGGTTGCTACCCCAACCGGCCCAGCCGGAGCCTGTGCCACCCAAACGTTCACCACATAACGCAAATTGCCTGCCTGGGGTCAATCCATGGCAGTCGATGGGAATCGTGCCGTTCCAGGCTCAAGCGGGAGGCGCAATGCGTTCGTCAAATAACTGACCGTATGGTAAAAGCCTGCCAGCAGCAGCAGTTCAAGAATCGCTTCATCTGAAAACACCGATGCCAGCGCCAACCATAGATCTTCATCAATCGTGCAGTTGGCATGCAGTTGGTCGCAGAGATTGAGTAACAGTCGTTCGTCACCAGTCCAGCAAACATCAGCCGGGCCACCCTTGGCCAAGGATTCGACCTGCACACCGTCAAGTCCTGCATGCGCCGCGAAGGCTGCGATGTGTATGCCCCACTCATACTCAGATTTGCACAACGCGGTGGTGCGATCAATGACGATTTCGCGCTGTCGGAGTGTCAAATTTCCGCGATCAAGAAGGCCGCCTGCGAAGAATTTTTGAAATAGGCGGGGATCTCTTGCCAGGGTGGTGAACAGCACCAGTGGTGGTTTGCCACGCATGACTGCATCAAGGGACGACTGTATTTCTGGTGAAAACGGAGGCAGGGCGGGTGTGATACGTGCGGTCATAGATGTAGTCCTTTAGAAGATGTGCTTTAATATTTAAAGCACTGCAATGTAACGCGGGTGCTTTAAAAAGTAAAGCATGAACATTCCAAAAATTGGCAGTCCTGTTCGTGGGTCCAAGACTGGCCGCCCCATCATGGTGGCCTTGGACCTGTTGGGGCGGCGTTCGACGCTCAGGATTCTGTGGGAGCTCAAAGGGGAGCCGATGACGTTTCGTGCGCTGCAAGACGCTTGCGAGACCAATTCGAGCCTGCTGAACACCCGATTGGCAGAGTTGCGTGAACTGGGTTTGGTCGAACACAGCGGGGGCGGTTACGACTTGACCATGGAAGGTCGCAAGCTGAAATTGGCGTTGATACCCTTGAGTGAGTGGGCTGCTCAATGGACGTTGCCACGGCCTTAACTCTGCGTTGATAGTGCGGTCTGCAGCACGGTGACTGATCGGTTGAGCGTGTCACGCGCCGCTGGGGCTGCTAAAAATACCGCTCAATCTGCGGGCAGACCGCTGGCCAGATAACTGGCAAAAATTTCTCCAAACTGGCTACATTGCCGCCCACTGCGTGTGCGGGTTTCAACCTCTGCACCCAGCAAACACACGTCCACCGGTGGTCATGGGCTGGGGACCTCAATTAATAAGGAGAAAACATGAATCTGGTATCCAAACACGCCCTCTGGGCGCTCTTGACCGTGGTCGGGGTTTTTGCCCTGGGCACGGTGGCGCTTTCGCGCGGCGAAACCATCAATGCGCTGTGGATCATCACGGCGGCGGTGTCGATCTATCTGGTGGCCTACCGCTACTACAGCCGCTACATTGCAGACAAGGTGATGCAACTCGACCCGACCCGCGCCACCCCGGCGGTGCGACGCAACGACGGCCTGGACTTTGTGCCGACCAACAAGTACGTCCTGTTTGGGCATCACTTTGCGGCTATCGCCGGGGCTGGCCCGCTGGTGGGGCCGGTGCTGGCCGCACAAATGGGCTACCTGCCGGGCACGCTGTGGATCATCGTGGGGGTGGTGCTGGCCGGTGCGGTGCAAGACTTCATGGTGCTGTTTGTCTCGACCCGGCGCGATGGTCGTTCGCTGGGTGACCTGATCAAATCTGAGTTGGGCCTGGTGCCGGGCATGATTGCGCTGGTGGGCACCTTCGTCATCATGGTGATCATTCTGGCCGTGCTGGCGCTGATTGTTGTCAAGGCCCTGGCGGCCAGCCCCTGGGGCACGTTCACTGTGGCAGCCACCATTGTGATTGCCATGTTCATGGGTATCTACAGCCGCTATCTGCGCCCCGGCAAGGTGGGTGAGGTGTCGGTGCTGGGTCTGGTGTTGCTGCTGGGGGCCATCGTGGCCGGTGGGCAGGTCGCTGCCAGCCCGGTTTGGGCCCCGCTGTTCACGTTTGACGCGAAACAGCTGACCTGGATGCTGATCGTCTACGGCTTCATTGCGTCGGTGCTGCCGGTCTGGCTTTTGTTGGCTCCGCGCGACTATTTATCCACCTTCCTGAAGATCGGCACCATCGTTGGGTTGGCGTTGGCGATGGTGTTTGTGGCCCCCAACCTGCGCATGCCCGCCGTGACCCAGTTTGTCGATGGCACGGGCCCGGCCTGGTCGGGCAGCTTGTTCCCGTTCATCTTTATCACGATTGCTTGCGGTGCGGTGTCTGGTTTTCATGCGCTGATTTCATCGGGCACTACGCCGAAGCTGCTGGACAACGAGAAGAACGCCCGCATGATTGGTTATGGTGGCATGTTGATGGAGTCGTTTGTGGCCATCATGGCGATGGTGACCGCCTCGGTGATCGACCCCGGTGTCTATTTCGCCATGAACAGCCCGGCGGCCATCATTGGCAGCAATGTGGACAACGCCGCGCAGGTGATCTCGCAGTGGGGCTTTGTCATTACGCCCGACGTGTTGCTGCAGACCGCCAAAGATGTGGGTGAAACCACCATCCTCTCGCGGGCCGGTGGCGCACCCACGCTGGCCGTGGGCATGGCCCAGATTTTCTCGCAGGTGATGGGTGGCCAGGCCATGATGGCTTTCTGGTACCACTTTGCGATTCTGTTTGAGGCCTTGTTCATCCTGACGGCCTGTGATGCGGGTACACGTGCCGGGCGTTTCATGTTGCAGGATTTGCTCGGCAGTTTTGTCCCCGCCATGAAAAAAACCGATTCCTGGAGCGCCAGCCTGATTGCCACCGCGCTGTGTGTGGCGGCCTGGGGCTACATCTTGTACCAAGGGGTGGTTGATCCGCTGGGGGGCATCAACAGCCTGTGGCCGTTGTTTGGCATCTCCAACCAGATGCTGGCCAGTGTGGCGCTGATGCTGTGCACGGTGGTGTTGTTCAAGATGAAGCGCCAACGCTACGCCTGGGTCACGATGCTGCCCACCGCCTGGTTGCTGATCTGCACGCTGGTGGCAGGCTGGGAGAAGGTGTTTGATGCGAATCCAAAGATCGGTTTTCTGGCGCTGGCCAACAAGTTCCAGGCCGCGATGGACAAGGGTGTGGTGCTGGCCCCGGCCAAGAGCATGGATCAGATGAAGCAGATCGTCTCCAACAACCAGCTGGACGCGGCTCTGGCGGTGTTCTTCATCTTTGTGGTGCTCAGCATGTTGTTCTACACCGTGCTGGCCTGCCGCAAGGCGCTGCGTGAGAACAGCGTGAGCAGCTGTGAGCTGCCTTACCAAGCCATCCCGGCACATGGCTAGTCTGTTCTCTTTCAACGACCTGTCCACTGTGGGCAGGTATCTGGGCCAGGCTGCCAAGCAAATGGTGGGTGTGCCGGACTACGCCACCTATGTGCGGCACCGGCGCATCACCCACCCTGGCCTGCCCATCATGACCGAGGTTGAGTTTTTCAGAAACCGGCAGGAGGCCCGCTATGGGGTCGGTCGCTCCGGTGGGTGTTGCTGACGTACTGCGTTACTTGACCGCTGGGCGCGGTTTGTTCAGCAGGTACAGCAGTTGCGCCTTGGCCTCGGGCCACTCGCCACTGCGCATGCTGTACATGACGGTGTCGCGGATGGTGCCGTCGCGGCGCAGGGCGTGGCCGCGGATCACGCCGTCTTTCTTGGCCCCCAGGCGTTCGATGGCGGCCTGGCTGGCAAAGTTGAAATTGTCGGTGCGCCAGCCGACCACGTGACAGCCCAGGGTCTCGAAAGCGTGCGTCATCATCAGCAGCTTGCAGGTGGTGTTGACGTGGCTGCGTTGCACGCTTTGGGCGTACCAGGTCCAGCCGATTTCGACCCGTTTAAGGGCAGGCACGATGTCGTGGTAGCTGGTGCAACCCAGTACCTTGCCGCTGGCGGCATCCAGCACACAGAAGGCAAAGCGGTTGCCTGCGTCGCGCATGGCCAGCGCGGTTTCGATGTAGGGGCGGGTTTGGTCGGGCTCAGGCACGGAGGTGATGCGCAGGTTCCACAACTCGCCGTCCGCAGCGGCGGCGCGCAGGCCGTCTTCGTGTTCAAGGGCCAGCGGCACCAGCGTGATGCCGCGTGCGCTCAGGGTGACAGGTTCCACAAAGGCCATGTTCAGTCCTTCTTGTTATCTTGATTGCGAATGCGCCAGCGCCGGGCCAGTTGCAGGCCAAGGCCACCGCCGATGCCTACCAGCACAATGCCGCCGATGCTGGCGTTGGTGTAGCCGGCGGAAAAAATGTCCAGGTCAAGCAGGCGGCCAATCCAGAAGCCCAGCAGTGCGCCGCCGAGAAAGCCCACCGCGTCGGACAGGCCTTCAATCCAGAGTGATTTGTCCATGAGGGTGTCCTTGGTTCAACGGTTGCGACTTTGCATGAACACCAGTTTTTCAAACAGCGTCACGTCCTGCTCGTTTTTCAGCAACGCGCCCACCAGCGGCGGCACGGCCACCTTGTCGCCTTCGGTGTGCAACACGGAAGCAGGAATGTCCTGCGCCATCAGCAGCTTGAGCCAGTCCAGCAGCTCGCTGGTGGAGGGTTTCTTTTTCAGGCCGGGTAGGTTGCGCACGTCAAAAAACGTTTTCATCGCGGCGCTGAGCAGTTCGGCTTTCAGGCCGGGAAAGTGCACGTCCACGATTTGTTTCATGGTGACGGCATCGGGGAACTTGATGTAGTGGAAGAAGCAGCGGCGCAGAAACGCATCGGGCAGCTCTTTTTCGTTGTTGGAGGTGATGAACACCAGCGGGCGGTGTTTGGCACGGACGAGCTCGCGGGTTTCGTAGCAGTAAAACTCCATGCGGTCGATTTCGCGCAGCAAGTCGTTCGGGAATTCGATGTCGGCCTTGTCGATTTCGTCAATCAGCAGGGCCACCGGCTGGTCAGAGCTGAGAGTCGCGCAGGCGGCTGACCGCGTCGTACTCGTACAGGCCTTGCTGCGCCTTGGTGGTGGATTTGATGTGCCATTGCAAGAGCGGCAGGTTCAACGCGGTGGCCACTTCTTCGGCCAGCATGGTTTTGCCGGTGCCGGGCTCACCTTTGACCAGCAGCGGGCGTTGCAGGGTGATGGCGGCGTTGACCGAGAGCATCAGATCGGCGGTGGCGACGTAGTTTGGGGTGCCTTGGAATTTCATGGAGAGGGTGTGGTTGGGGGAGTTTGGGCAATTTTCGGATTTTGCGCGTTTTGGACTGCGTTTTATCGGGTTTACGCCATGTTGCGCATGCCAGATGGCTTCCTATAATTGTTTGATATTTATCAAATCATGTAACCTTTTTTACGGATTGTCTTAGCAAAATGAACAAATTTCTGTTGACTCTGTCATCCATGCTTGTCGCTTGTGCGACTTCGGTAACTGTTTATGCGCAGGATGTCCAAGGCGATGCGGCGGCAGGGGGCAAGAAAAATGCATTGTGCACCGGGTGTCACGGGATCAAAGGCTATCACATTGGATTTCCTGAGGTGCATCAGGTGCCCAAAATCAATGGACAGGGTGCGGGCTACATCCGTTCGGCCTTACATGCCTACAAAACGGGTGACCGCAAGCATCCCTCCATGCGCACCGTTGCTGCGAGTTTGAGCGACCAGGATATTGCCGATCTGGCGGCTTTTTATGAGTCAACCGGAACTGGGGCAACTTTGCCGGCCGAAATGGCAGAAAGTTCAGGCAGGGCCCAGGTTCTGCTGACTCAAGGCGGTTGCGCTTCTTGCCATGGGGCTAATTTGAGCAAGCCGATTGACCCCGCTTATCCCAAGATTGCCGGGCAGCACAGTGACTACCTGTATGTGGCTTTGCGCTCCTACAAAACCAATGACAGACCTTTGATTGGCCGTGGACATCCCGTCATGGGCGGCGTGGCCAAGCAGTTTTCCAATGCTGATTTGAAGGAATTGGCCAATTACGTGGCCAGTTTGCCGGGCGAAATCCAAACCGTGCAGCGGGATCGCTTGAAATAACGCGATCAATCAGTCGCGTGTGGCGTGGCGCTGTACGCAGGCCACATAAGATTCGCCGTCGGGGGGGCGGCCCGCACGCTGGCTTTCCCACAACATGCGGCCCAGGCAGTCCATGGCCGCATGGTGTGCTTCGTGTAATGAATCACAGCGGTGGCTGAGCAGTTCCACCGCTTGGCGGATACCGCGCGGCTGGTCAATGCTGCATTGCTCGGTGATGGACAAATGCATCGACAAATGCAAAAAAGCGTTGGTTTTGCCGGGTTCGGTTTGACCCATAGAGGCCAGCGCAGTCGGCAGGTCTGACAGCTCTGCATGGTACTCGGGGTGCTCGTTGATCCATAAGCTTGCTATTGTTTCAATAGCTTCTAGTGCTTGATCTGTCTTCGCTTTGGCATAAACAGAGCAAAAAAAACGGCGAACATCGGCTTGGGAGGGGTTAAACATGATGGTGTAATTGTCGCCCTATGAGCGCCATCACCACATTTCCCCTGATCACTGATCCATTTTTTTATGCCGTCACGGTTCCTGCGGTGCTGTTGCTGGGCATCAGCAAGAGCGGTTTTGGTGCCGGTTTTGGCTCCTTGGCGGTGCCCATGATGGCCCTGGCGGTGAGTGTGCCGCAGGCGGCTGCCATTCTCATGCCGGTGTTGCTGCTGATGGACATCTTGGGTATGGCTGCGTTTCGCAAAGACTTTGACCTGAAGCTGCTGAAGTTTTTGATTCCGTGTGGTTTGGTGGGGATTGTGGTGGGGGCCTTGTTGTTCAAGCTGCTGGATGCCCGTCTGGTGGCAGGTGTGGTGGGTGTGTTTACCTTGCTGTTTCTGGCGCAGCGTCTGTTGTTTCCACCCAAGGCAGACAGTGCGCCGCCGCCACGCTGGCTGGGGGCAGTGCTGACAGCCACCTCTGGCTTCACCAGCTTCATTGCCCATGCGGGTGGGCCGCCAGTGAATGCATACATGATTCCGCTGCGACTCTCACCGATTCGGTTTACCGCCACCATGGCATTTTTCTTTTTCGTGATCAACCTGGCCAAATGGCTGCCCTACGCTTGGCTGGGTTTGCTGGATTGGCGTAACTTTGCCACCTCGCTGGTGTTGCTGCCCATTGCACCAATTGGTGTGTGGGTTGGTGTGCGTTTGGCGCGGCGTATCAGCCAGGTGCTGTTTTACCGGTTTTTGTATGCTGGGATGTTTCTCACGGGGCTTAAATTGCTTTGGGATGCGGCTCACTAAATGAAACTGAAACGCTGGTTTTCATTCGCCCATAAAAAAACCCGCCGAAGCGGGTTTTTTTAGGACTCAAAGAGCTGGAACAAGGCCAATTACTTGGCGCGTGTACCCACCACTTCAATTTCAACGCGGCGGTTCTTGGAACGGCCTTCTTTGGTCTTGTTGTCAGCCACGGGTTGTGATTCGCCCTTGCCTTCGGTGTAAACACGGTTCTTTTCGATGCCCTTGGACACCAAATAAGCTTTCACGGCTTCAGAGCGTTTGACAGACAACTTTTGGTTGTAAGTATCTGCGCCCACAGCATCGGTGTGGCCTACGGCAATGATCACTTCAAGGTTGATACCTTTGACTTTGCCAACCAGATCATCGAGCTTGGCTTTGCCTTCGGGCTTCAGCACGGCTTTGTCGAAGTCAAAGAAGGCATCAGCTGCGTAAGTCACCTTGGCAGCGGCCACAGGAGCTGGTGCAGGTGCCGGGGCAGGCTTGGCAGCAGGAGCGGGAGCCGGAGCAGCAGCAGGTGCTGGAGCGGGGGCAGGTGCAGCAGCAGCCTTGGGGGCGACGATGGCACCATCACAGCCAACCGCAGCAGTGGCGGGTGTCCAGTTGGCATCACGCCAGCAAAGTTCGTTGCTGCCGTTTTTCCAAACGGTGCCGTCAGCAGCACGCCAGTTGTCAACAGACTGTGCACCAGCAGCAGTAGCGAGAGCGGCAGTGGCGATCAACAAGGCCACTTTATTCAATTTCATCATGGTTCTCCTTAGGGGAAAAATCCGCAGCAGTGCCGCGTGGGTAAACAGACACTCAACATGCCTATCACATTGAGCGTTAAAACCATTGTGCCACAGACAGTTTCTGCTATTAATCCAGCTGGCGCATAAAAACCAAGCTCAGTGAAGCAAAGCGTGAACATTTTGCGCAAGCCGTTGCGAAGCAGCCACAAAACAACAGCATAAAATGCTCAGCTAACTCAGACCTTGCCTAGACACAAGTCCCGCCCATGACCCAGTTTGCCAAAGAAACCCTGCCCACCAGCCTTGCGGACGAAATGCGTCGCAGCTACCTGGATTACGCCATGAGCGTGATTGTGGGGCGGGCTCTGCCCGATGCACGTGATGGCCTGAAGCCGGTACACCGGCGTGTGCTGTTTGCCATGCACGAGCTGAACAACGATTGGAACAAGGCCTATAAAAAGTCTGCCCGTATTGTGGGTGACGTGATTGGTAAATACCATCCACACGGTGACCAGTCGGTGTACGACACCATTGTGCGTATGGCCCAAGACTTCTCCATGCGCCACATGCTGGTGGATGGCCAGGGCAATTTCGGCTCGGTAGACGGCGACAACGCGGCGGCCATGCGTTACACCGAAATCCGCCTGGCCAAGATCGCCCATGAACTGCTGGCTGATCTGGACAAGGAAACGGTTGATTTCGGCCCTAACTACGACGGCTCCGAAAAAGAGCCCCTGGTGCTGCCGACCCGCCTGCCCAACCTGCTGGTGAATGGCTCGGGCGGTATTGCCGTCGGCATGGCCACCAACATTCCCCCACACAATCTCAATGAAGTCGTGGATGCCTGTCTGCATTTGTTGAAGAATCCGCAGGCTTCGATTGACGAGCTGATGGAGATCATTCCGGCCCCTGACTTCCCCACCGCTGGCATCATCTACGGCATCAATGGTGTGAAAGATGGTTACCGCACTGGCCGTGGCCGTGTGGTGATGCGCGCCAAGTGCCACTTTGAAGACATTGACCGAGGCCAGCGCCAGGCCATCATCGTCGACGAGCTGCCCTACCAGGTCAACAAAAAGACGCTGCAAGAGCGTATGGCCGAGCTGGTACACGAGAAGAAGATCGAGGGCATCAGCCACATCCAGGACGAATCCGACAAATCCGGCATGCGCCTGGTGATTGAACTCAAGCGCGGCGAAGTACCTGAGGTGGTGCTCAACAACCTGTACAAGCAGACCCAGCTGCAGGACACTTTTGGCATGAACATGGTGGCCTTGATCAATGGCCAGCCCAAGTTATGCAACCTGAAAGACCTGATTGAAGTCTTTTTGCAGCACCGCCGCGAGGTGGTGACCCGGCGCACCGTGTTCAATTTGCGCAAGGCGCGTGAACGTGGCCATGTGCTGGAAGGTCTGGCGGTGGCGCTGGCCAACATCGACGAATTCATTCGCATCATTCGCGAGTCACCCACACCACCGGTGGCCAAGATGGAGTTGATGACCCGCCCGTGGGACAGCAAGCTGGTGCGCGAAATGCTCACCCGCACCCGGGCCGATGGCGGCATTGTCAATGCCGACGACTACCGCCCCGACGGGCTGGAGCTGCAGTACGGCATGGGCAAAGATGGCCTGTACCGTCTGTCGGACACACAAGCGCAAGAAATTTTGCAAATGCGTCTGCAACGCCTGACCGGGCTGGAGCAGGACAAGATTGTTGCGGAATACAAAGAAGTCATGTCCGAGATCGACGATTTGCTCGACATTCTGGCCAAGCCGGAACGAGTGTCCGTGATCATCAGTGACGAACTCACAGTCATCAAGACCGAATTTGGACTGACCAAAATTGGGGCACGGCGCAGCCTGGTCGAGCATTCATCGTTTGATTTGTCCACCGAAGACCTGATCACCCCGACCGACATGGTGGTCACCTTGAGCCACACCGGCTACATCAAGAGCCAGCCTTTGAGTGAATACCGCTCACAAAAGCGCGGCGGGCGCGGCAAACAGGCCACGGCCACCAAAGAAGACGACTGGGTCGATCAGCTGTTCATCGCCAACACCCATGATTACCTTCTGTGTTTCTCCAACCGCGGCCGCATGTACTGGCTCAAGGTCTGGGAAGTGCCGCAAGGTTCACGCGGCTCGCGCGGCCGACCCATCGTCAACATGTTCCCCTTGCAGGAGGGTGAAAAAGTCACGGTGGTTTTGGCGCTCACAGGCGAAAAACGCACGTTCCCCGCCGATCAGTATGTGTTCATGTCCACCAGCATGGGCACGGTCAAGAAAACCGCACTGGATGAATTCAGCAACCCGCGCAAGGCCGGCATCATTGCGGTTGACCTGGACGAAGGCGACTACCTGATCGGTGCCGCACTCACCGATGGCAAACACGATGTGATGCTGTTCAGCGATGGGGGCAAGGCCGTGCGTTTTGATGAAAACGATGTGCGCCCGATGGGCCGCCAGGCCCGTGGCGTGCGCGGCATGATGCTCGAAGACGGTCAAAGTGTGATCGCCATGTTGGTGGCTGAAGACGAGACCCAAAGTGTCTTGACGGCCACCCAGCACGGCTATGGCAAACGCACCAGCATTGCCGAATACACCCGCCATGGTCGTGGCACCAAAGGCATGATTGCCATCCAGCAATCCGAGCGTAATGGCAAGGTGGTGGCTGCCACGCTGGTGCATGCCGATGACGAAATCATGTTGATCACCGACAAAGGCGTACTGGTGCGCACCCGGGTCTCTGAAATTCGCGAAATGGGCCGCGCTACACAAGGTGTCACCTTGATTGGTCTGGATGACGGTGCGCAACTCAGTGGCTTGCAACGTATTGTCGAAAACGATGCCATTTCTGCCGCCGGGACGGGCTCTGAGTCGTCTGGTGAAACCGATTCAGCGTCCGACCCCACACCCTCGGAAGAATAATTTTCATAGCTGCTTGCGCAGTATTTATAAGGGCTAAAGCCCTGTTTGATATAAAAAACTATGCGACCGTATAACTTTTCTGCCGGCCCGGCGGTGATGCCCGACGAAGTTCTGCAGCAAGCTGCCGCTGAAATGCTGGACTGGCATGGCAGCGGCATGGGTGTGATGGAAATGAGCCACCGTGGCAAAGAGTTTGGCCAGATTTATGCCGAAGCCGAGGCTGATTTACGTGAGTTGCTGGCTGTGCCGTCCCACTTCAAACTGCTGTTCATGCAAGGTGGTGGCCTGGCTGAGAACGCCATCGTTCCGCTGAACCTGTCACGAGGCCAAACGGCTGACTTTGTGGTCACCGGCAGTTGGAGCCAGAAGTCTGCGCAAGAAGCCGCCAAATACTGCAGCTCGCATGAGGTCGCCAATACCAAGCCCAATGGCTACACCACACTGGCTGACCCTGCCACATGGCAACTCAGCCAGCAGCCAGCGTATGTGCACATTTGCTCCAACGAAACCATCAACGGGGTTGAATACCACGAGTTGCCTGACCTGAAAGCCCTGGGGTGTGATGCGCCGCTGGTGATTGACTTTTCTTCCCATGTGGCCTCACGCCCGGTGGACTGGACGCGCGTCGGTCTGGCTTTTGGCGGTGCGCAAAAAAACCTGGGTCCCGCCGGTTTGACCCTGGTGGCCGTGCGTGAAGACCTGCTGGATCGGGCATTGCCGATTTGCCCCAGTGCCCTCAACTACCGTACCGTGGCGGACAACCAGTCGATGTACAACACCCCTCCCACCTATTCGATTTACATCGCGGGTCTGGTGTTCAAATGGCTCAAAGCCCAGGGCGGCATGGCTGCCATGGAGGCTCGCAACATCGCCAAAGCCAACTTGCTGTATGCGGCCCTTGACAGCTCCAGCCTGTACATCAACCGGGTTGCCCAAGATTGCCGCTCCCGCATGAATGTGCCGTTTTACCTGCGTGATGAAAGCCTCAACGAGGCTTTTCTGGCGGGTGCACGTGAACGGCATTTGCTGCAACTCAAAGGCCACAAGTCGGTCGGCGGCATGCGCGCCAGCATCTACAACGCCATGCCTCTTGAGGGTGTGCAGGCCTTGGTCGACTACTTGCGTGAATTTGAATCGCACCACGCCTGATCCCCATCCGGTTTTATTTATACCCTCCCGCCCATGGCCAAAACCCTCCCCGAATTGCGCGTGCTCATTGATGCCGTTGACCTGGAGCTGCTGGCTCTTTTGAACCGCCGCGCCGCATTGGCCAACGAAGTCGGCGAGATCAAGAAGGTCGAGGGTTCGGTGGTGTTTCGCCCTGAACGCGAAGCCCAGGTCATCCAGAACCTGCAGTCTTCGAACGATGGTGCACTTAAAAACGAGAGCGTGGCCATCATTTGGCGCGAAATCATGTCGGCCTGCCGGGCGCTGGAAGCCCCACAACGTGTCGCTTTTCTCGGCCCCAGAGGCACGTTCACCGAAGAAGCTGCACTGCGCTTTTTTGGCTCCAGCATTCAACGCATTCCCTGCGCCAATTTCGACGAAGTGTTTCACGCCACCACCTCCGGCGCGGCGGAATATGGCGTGGTGGCGGTCGAAAACAGCACCGAAGGCGTGGTCACCCGTTCACTCGATCTGCTGCTAAATTCCCCGCTGCACATCGTGGGCGAAATCAGCCTGCTGGTGCGGCATCACCTGCTGCGCACCACGGCCTCGCTGGAGGGCATCGAAGTGGTGCTGGCGCACCCGCAAGCACTGGCCCAGTGCCAGGAGTGGTTGTCGATTCACCTGCCCAACGCCGAGCGGCGTGCCGTCTCCAGCAATGCCGAAGGGGCCCGCCTGGCCTCGGAAAACCCGGCCTGGGCCGGCATTGCCAGTGAGCGTGCCGGCTCTGAATTTGGTTTGCATATTGCCTCGCGTGCGATTCAGGACGATGCCTTCAACCGCACCCGTTTTGTCGTGGTTTGTCTGCCCAGTGTGCTGCCCGCGCCGGTGGCGACCGGCAAGGACTGCACCAGCCTGGTGGTCTCGGTGCCCAACAAGCCCGGTGCCGTGCATGACATGCTGGTGCCGCTCAAAACCCATGGTGTGTCGATGACCCGTTTCGAGTCACGCCCGGCCCGTTCGGGCCAGTGGGAATACTATTTCTACATTGACTTGCAAGGCCATCCTTCACAGCCAAACGTGGCTGCTGCTTTGAAAGACCTGGCAGGCCTGTGTGCCTTCTACAAAGTGCTCGGTACTTATCCCTTGGCCGACTGATCAACCTGAGGAAACTTCTGATGTTTGAACAATTGGGTCTGATTGGTTGTGGTCTGATGGGCGGCTCGTTTGCCCTGGCGCTCAAACGTGCCGGCCTGGTCAAGCGCGTGGTGGGTTACAGCAAATCACCTTCCACCACCGAGCGTGCCCGGCAACTGGGCGTGATTGATGTTGAAGCCCCTTCCGCGCTGCTGGCCGTCTCCGGGGCCGACATTGTGCTGATTGCCGTGCCGGTTGCGGCCACGGAAGCCACGCTCAAAGCCATCAAGCCCATGGTCACGCCACAAATGCTGATCATGGACGTGGGCTCCACCAAAAGTGATGTGCTGGATGCCGCCCGCCGGGCGTTGCGCGAGCAGATCGGCTCTTTTGTGCCCGCGCACCCGATTGCCGGCAAAGAACGCGCCGGGGTCGAGCATGCTGATGTGGACCTGTACACCGGGTGCCCGCTGATCCTGACCCCTTGTGAGCGCACACTCACCACGCAACTCAAGCAGGCTCAGGAAGTCTGGGCCAGCCTGGGCTGCAAGGTGATGCAAATGTCACCCGAGTCGCATGATGCTGCCTTTGCGGCAGTCAGCCACCTGCCTCATCTGCTGGCTTTTGCTTTGATGAATTCGGTGCAAAACCAGGCCCAAGGTGAGCAGTTTCTGGCTTTGGCAGGCCCCGGTTTTCGCGATTTCACCCGCATTGCCGCCAGTGACCCCAAAGTCTGGCGCGATATTTTGCTGGCCAATCGTACCGAACTGCTGACCCAAAGCCAGCTGTTTCAGGCCCAGCTCAAAGCCTTTGAAGACACCATGCGCAGCGGAAATCCGCAAGCCCTTGAAGCCATGATCGAGCAAGCCAGTGTGGCGCGCTCCGAGTGGCAAATGACACAACTGCCCAAACCATGCTGACCACTGCTTTCGTTGACCTGCCACCCCTGCAAACTGCCGGTGGCACGATTACCTTGCCCGGCTCCAAGAGCATCTCCAACCGGGTGCTGCTGCTGGCCGCCTTGTGCCACGGCCGCACCACCTTGCATGATGTGCTCGACTCCGATGACACCCGTGTCATGCTGGCCGCTCTCACCACTTTGGGTTGCCATATTGAGCAGACCGGCAACACCGTGGTGATTGAAGGCTTGGGCGGTGAACCCGTTCAAAAACAAGCCAGCCTGTTCATGGGCAATGCCGGTACCGCCATTCGGCCGCTCACCGCCGCACTGGCCTTGATGGGCGGCAGTTTTGAGCTCAGTGGCATTCCCCGCATGCATGAGCGGCCGATTGGTGATCTGGTCGATGCCCTGCGCCAACTGGGTTGCCAGATTGACTACACCGGCAAAGACGGCTACCCGCCGCTGCACATTGGCCAGCCCCAACTCAAGCTGGATGCGCCGATCAAAGTCCGTGGCGACGTGTCAAGCCAGTTCCTCACCGCCTTGTTGATGGCCCTGCCGCTGGTAGCCAAACAAGCCATCGTGATTGAGGTGGTGGGGGAACTCATTTCCCGCCCCTACATTGAAATCACCCTGAACCTGCTGGCACGTTTTGGCATTCAAATCCAGCGCGAAGGCTGGCAACGTTTCACCGTTCCAGCGGGCTGCCAATACCAGAGCCCTGGCACCCTGTATGTTGAAGCGGATGCGTCATCTGCTAGCTATTTGATAGCTGCTGGCGCTATCGCCAAAAGCACTGCAGGCACAAAAAGCATCAAAATCCTGGGCTTGGGCGCAGATTCCATTCAAGGCGATATCCGCTTCATTGAGGCCGCTCAAGCCATGGGGGCCAAGGTGGTCAGTGGCCCCAACTGGCTGGAGGTGTCGCAAGGCCGGTGGCCGCTCCAGGCCATCGACCTGGATTGCAACCACATTCCCGATGCCGCCATGACGCTGGCCGTGATGGCGCTCTACGCCGAAGGCACCACCACCTTGCGCAACATTGCCAGCTGGCGCGTCAAGGAAACCGACCGTATTGCCGCCATGGCGTGTGAGCTGCGCAAATTCGGGGCTACCGTGGTCGAAGGAGCTGACTTCATCCAGGTGACCCCACCGGCAAGTCTGCCCGACTGGAAAACCGGCAGCATCCACACCTATGACGACCACCGCATTGCCATGTGTTTTTCACTGGCAGCCTTCAACCCGGCGCAGTTGCCGGTGCGCCTTGAAGACCCCAAATGTGTTGCCAAAACCTTCCCGGATTATTTTGAAGCCCTGTTCTCGGTGGTTCAAACTGCGCCCGAGCACATCCCCGTGCTCTGCGTCGATGGCCCTACCGCTTCTGGCAAAGGTACCCTGGCAGCGCAATTGGCCAGCCAGTTGGGCTACCACTTGCTGGACTCCGGTGCGCTCTATCGCATCACCGCCCTGGCCGCAGCCCAAGCCGGTTTGACGCTGGATGCCACCGGTGAAGCCGCCATTGCCCACCTGGCAGAACGCTTGCACATTGCGTTCAAAAATGACCAGGTGTGGCTGGATGGCGCAGAGGTGACCGAGCAGATTCGCCTTGAGGCCACCGGCATGCAGGCCTCACAAGTGTCGGCTTTGCCCAAGGTGCGTACCGCTCTGGTGGCACTGCAACACAGTTTTCGCCAGCTTCCTGGCCTGGTAGCCGATGGGCGAGATATGGGAACCGTCATCTTTCCCGATGCACCGCTCAAGGTGTTTTTAACCGCCAGTGCCGAGCAGCGTGCACAAAGGCGTTACAAACAGTTGATTTCAAAAGGAAATCCAACTACACTCGAGAGTCTTCGCGCCGACTTGGAAGCCAGAGATGCCAGGGACATGTCCCGCAGCGCCTCACCTTTGAAGCCAGCGCAAGATGCCTTGCTGATGGACAACTCCAGTTTATCGATTGAAGAATCGGTCAATCAGGTGTTGGCCTGGTGGCAAGACAAGCAGCCTTTTTGACCCGTCATCCAGGCTCAAACCGCAAGGGCTCACCCCTTTGCACCGGCCCTCAGCCGACTTCCTGCCTTGCAATGAGGCGCTTCGTCTGAGGTTCAAAAAAACTTAACCCCACGGGTCAAACCGTGAATAACCTGCGGATCAAACCGCATCAAAACATGTCTGAATCTTTTGCCGCCCTATTTGAAGAATCCTTGACACGCACGGAAATGCGTCCTGGCGAAGTGATCACTGCTGAAGTGGTCCGTATCGAGCACAGCTTTGTGGTCGTCAACGCTGGCCTCAAATCTGAAGCCTACGTGCCGCTGGAAGAGTTCAAGAACGATCAGGGCGAAATTGAAGTCCAAGTTGGCGATTTCGTGTCTGTGGCCATTGGCTCCATCGAAAACGGCTACGGCGACACCATTCTGAGCCGTGACACCGCCAAGCGTCTGGCTTCCTGGATGAGCCTGGAAAAAGCCCTGGAAACCGGCGAATTTGTCACTGGTCAAACCAGCGGCAAGGTCAAGGGTGGTTTGACCGTGCTGGTCAACGGCATCCGCGCCTTCCTGCCCGGCTCTCTGGTCGACACCCGTCCCACCAAAGACCTGTCTCCGTATGAGAACAAGACCCTGGAATTCAAGGTCATCAAGCTCGACCGCAAGCGCAACAACGTGGTGCTGAGCCGCCGTGCCGTGGTGGAAGCCTCCATGGGCGAAGAGCGCTCCAAGCTGATGAACACCCTGAAAGAAGGCGCGATTGTTCAAGGTACCGTCAAGAACATCACTGAATACGGTGCGTTTGTGGATCTGGGCGGCATCGACGGCCTGTTGCACATCACCGACATGGCTTGGCGTCGTGTCCGTCACCCGTCTGAAGTGGTGACTGCTGGCCAAGAAATCACCGCCAAGATCCTGAAATTTGACACCGACAAAAACCGCGTGTCTCTGGGTCTGAAGCAAATGGGTGATGATCCCTGGATGGGCGTGAACCGCCGTTACCCCCAAGGTACCCGTATGTTCGGCAAGATCACCAACATCGCCGACTACGGCGCGTTTGTGGAACTGGAACCCGGCATCGAAGGCCTGGTTCACGTGTCCGAAATGGACTGGACCAACAAGAACGTGGCTCCGAGCAAGATCGTTGCCCTGGGCGACGAAGTCGAAGTCATGGTTCTGGAAATCGACGAAGACAAGCGCCGCATCAGCCTGGGCATGAAGCAATGCAAGGCCAACCCATGGCAAGAATTTGCGCAAAACACCAAGCGCGGTGACCGCGTCAAGGGCCCGATCAAATCCATCACCGACTTCGGCGTGTTCGTCGGTCTGGCTGCTGGCATTGACGGCCTGGTGCACTTGTCTGACCTGTCCTGGAACGAAGCCGGCGAAGCCGCTGTGCGCGAGTACAAAAAGGGCCAGGAAGTGGAAGCCATCGTGTTGGCGGTGGATGTGGACCGCGAACGCATCTCTTTGGGCATTAAACAGCTCGACTCCGACCCATTCACCACCTTCTCGTCGATCAACGACAAGGGTTCTGTGGTCACTGGCAAGGTCAAGACCGTGGATGCCAAGGGCGCTGAAATCGACCTGGGTGACGACGTTCTCGGCTACCTGCGCGCCAGCGAAATCTCCCGCGACCGCGTGGAAGATGCTCGCAACGTGCTCAAAGAAGGCGACGAAGTCACCGCTGTGGTGGTGAATGTGGATCGCAAGACCCGCAACATCCAGTTGTCCATCAAGGCCAAGGATGCCGCTGACCAAAACGAAGCCATGGCCACCTTGAGCCAGCAGTCGGCTCGCGAAAACGCGGGTACCACCAGCCTGGGTGCCTTGCTGCGCGCCAAGCTGGACAACAATAACTAATCAGTTATTGCCCACCTGAACTGACGACCGGTTGCCCTGCGCACCGGTCGTTTTTCTTTGTTCTGAGTACCTGATATGACCCGTTCCGACCTCGTTGAAGAACTTGCTGCACGTTTTGCACAGCTGACCCAGCGTGATGCCGAGTTTGCCGTCAAAGCCATTCTGGATGCCATGAACGATGCACTGGCACGCGGACACCGCATTGAAATTCGCGGCTTTGGCAGCTTCTCTGTCACCCACCGGCTGCCGCGCATGGGCCGCAATCCCCGCAGTGGCGAAAGTGTGGCCATTCCTGAAAAACGTGTGCCCCACTTCAAACCCGGCAAAGCCCTGCGCCAAGCCGTTGATCTGCGCACCGACACTTTGACACAATCGACTCAGTAGTCACGCAGGCCATCCCAAACGATGGGCCGCAGCGCTGAATATTAGAATGCGTGTGCTACTGGGGAATACCGATGAAACACATGCTGTGGTTGCTTAAGTGGGTACTTAAAGCAGCCATTTTTTTTACCCTTTTTGCCTTCGCGCTGAACAATCAGCAAGACACCACCGTGCATTTTTTCTTTGGCAATCAATGGCGTGCCCCCCAGGTGTTGGTGGTGCTGTCCGCCTTCAGTGTGGGTGTACTGGTCGGCGTGCTGGGCATGTTGCCGCGCTGGATTCACCAGCACACGCAAAAACCGCCAGCCCCAGCCCCGGCACAAGACAACCCGGTCAGCACTCACCCCGGCGCGGGAACGCCCGGCTACGTCGATGGAATTTGATCTGAGCTGGGTCTTGCTTGGCTTGCCCTTGGCGTTTGCCTTCGGTTGGGCGGCCTCAAGACTGGATTTGCGCCAGATTCGGCTGGAAAACCGGCAAGCCCCCAAAGCCTACTTCAAAGGGCTGAATTTTTTGCTCAACGAGCAACAAGACCAGGCCATTGATGCCTTCATTGAAGCCGTTCAGAACGACCCCGACACCTCCGAGCTGCACTTCGCCCTGGGCAACCTGTTTCGCCGCCGGGGTGAATACGAGCGTGCCGTGCGGGTGCACGAGCATCTGCTGTCACGTGGCGACATCAGTC
>VIKI01000045.1:24905-39950 GCA_008080595.1 Comamonadaceae bacterium | reverse complement strand
ATTTCCTCCACGGCCTTCAGGTCTTGCCGCCATTTCAGGTCGGGGTTGCGGCGCAGCGTGCCCATGCCGGTGCATGGTGCATCGACCAGCACGCGGTCAATCTTGCCGGACAGGCGTTTGACGCGGTCATCGCGCTCATGGGCAATGGCAGCCGGGTGCACGTTGCTCAAGCCGCTGCGGGCCAGGCGTGACTTGAAGGCATCCAAACGCCCCGCCGAGGTGTCAAACGCATACAGCCGCCCGGTGCTGCGCATGGCCGCGCCAATGGCCAGGGTTTTGCCACCGGCCCCGGCGCAAAAATCGACCACCATCTCGCCACGCTTGGCATCGAGCAGCATGGCCAGAAGTTGAGAGCCTTCGTCTTGCACTTCAAACTCACCGCGCGTGAAGGCTTCCATTTTGTTCAGCGCCGGTTTGCCGGCAATACGCAGCCCCCAGGGCGAATACGGCGTGGGCAAGGCCTTGATGCCCAGGGCCGCCAGCTCTTTTTGCACATCGGCGCGTTTGGCTTTGAAATCATTGACCCGCAAGTCCAGCCCGGCCCCCTTGTTGAAACTCTCCACCAGCGGCCAAAAATCATCACCCAGCTGATCCTTGAGCGGCTGCACCAGCCACTCGGGCAGGTTGTGGCGATGGCGCTCCATCAGGTCTTCGGGTTTGATTTTTTCGCACTGATCGAGCCAGTTTTTCTCTTGATCACTCAGGGCGCTGCGCAAAAAGTCGCCGGGGCCGTAAAAACCCAGAATCGCCAGGCGACGCTCCTTGGGGCCACTGCCCGAGGGGGCAAAGTGGTCAAACAACTGCTTTTTGCGCAACACGGTGTACACCGTCTCAGCCAGGGTGGCGCGTTCACGCGGGCCAAAACCACGGTGATCGCGAAAAAAACGCGACACAATGGCATCGGCCGGGTGGTCAAATTTGAGGGTCAGGCGTACCAGTTCGGCACAGGCGTCTAGAAGGGCTTTTGGATGCATAGGGGCGGATTGTCCCACGGGAACTTTACGCAACTTCACCACTCCGACTTTGATGCCACAAAATGCAGTTGCACAATGCGCTCTGAAATTCTGGATTCAAAATGCCTTTTTGCCTCAAACCTTTCTTTCATCCACCAGCACGCCCTTGCAGGCGAACGGTGCTGACGGCTGTCATCGCCCTGTGGGTGAGCCTGCTGCTGGGCTGTGCCAGCCCGGTCAACTCAGAGTTGGATCAAGCCGAGACAAGCGCCCCACCCATCAACTGGTGGCAAAATTTTCAGGATCCGTTCTTGGCCAAGCTGATCAGCCAGGCCCTCATAGCCAACCCCAACATCCATTCCGCCCAAGCCGCGCTGCAACAAGCCCGCGCAGTGCGTGATGTCAAACTGGCCAACACCCGCCCCCAACTGACCGTCTCTGGCTCGGTGCAGCGCAGCACCTCTGACAACGCCCCGGCCAGCATCAACTTCAGAAGCGGTCTGGATGCCAGTTGGGAAATTGACGTGTTTGGGGCGAAACAAAGTGCTGTCGCCAACAGCGAAGCTGACTTGACCGCTGCCACGGCCAACCTGCGTGACGTGCAGTTGAGCATGACCGCTGAAGTGGCCTTGGCCTACATCCAGCTGCGCGGCTTGCAAGCCCAACTGGGCATTGCCCAGAACAACCTGGCCAGCCAGTCTGAGACCCTGCAAATCACCCAATGGCGGGCCCAAGCCGGGCTGGTGACCTCACTGGAAGTGGAGCAGGCGCAAACGGCTGTGTCACAAACCGCCGCGCAAATTCCTACTCTGCAAAGCAGTTTGGCCAAGGCCCGACACAGTCTGGCGGTACTGACAGGGCAAAACCCCAAAGAACTTGATGCCGACTTGCTGCAGCGTCAACCGATTCCCCTCGTGGCTGCCACGATCGCTGATGTCATTCCGGCCGACAGCCTGCGCCAACGGGCCGATGTGCGTGCGGCTGAAGCACGCATCAGCGCTGCCCTGGCCGCCGTGGACGCAGCCGAGGCGGCACGTAAACCCAGCTTCAAACTCGGCGGCTCCGTTGGTCTGACCGCGCTGACCCTGGCAGGCCTGAGCCACGGTGCAGCAATGGCCACCCAGGTGCTGGGCAGTGTGACCATCCCGGTGCTGGACGGCGGTGCCGGCAAGGCGCAAGTCCGGGTGCAACAAGCCGCCCTGCTGCAAACCCGTGCGGCCTACCAAAACACCTTGCTCACGGCGCTGAAAGAAGTGGAAGATGCCTTGATCAGCCAGCAGCATGACCGCACCCGGCTGGGCCACCTGCAACAAGCCGCCAGCGCTGCCGAAAATGCCGCCCTGCTGGCGCAAAACCGCTACAGCAGCGGGCTGGTCGATTTTCAGACCGTGCTGCAAACCCAGCGCAGCTTGCTGAGCGCACAAGACAGTCTGGCCAGCCTGCAAGCGGATTTGAGCAGCAACCATGTGCGCCTGATCAAGGCCATGGGTGGTGGCTGGCAATGAAACCGACCGTTCCTCCCCATTTCGCTTAGCCCCATTGTCATGAGCACCCCTATGTCCGAACCCTCCGCCCCCCTGCCCCAGCCCACCACGCCACAGCCCAACGATGTGGCTGCGCTGCTGCAACAGCCCGACAAACCCGCGTGGTGGCGACGCAAGCCACTCTGGATTGCTATTGTTTTAATAGCTGTTTGCGCAGGTTCTTACTACGCTTGGAGCCAAAACAATCAAAAAAATGCAGCACCCAGCTATGTTTCAGAGCCCGCCAGCAAAGGCAATCTGACGCTCACCGTCACCGCCAACGGCACGCTGCAACCGACCCGCTCGGTCAACATTGGCAGTGAACTCTCGGGCACGGTGCGCCGGGTGCTGGTGGATGTGAATGACCAGGTCAAGCAAGGCCAGGTGATGGTGGAACTCGACACCGCCAAGCTGTCTGACCAGGTGACCCGCTCCCGCGCCGCACTGGCCAGTGCCCATGCCCAACTGGCGCAAGCCGTGGCCACCGTCAAGGAAAGCAGCGCCAGCCTGGCCCGGCTGGAAGAAGTGGCCAAGCTCTCAGGCGGAAAAGTACCCTCCAAAGCCGAGCTCGATAGCGCCCGCGCCGTCTCGGAGCGTGCCGTGGCCGCCGAGTTGAGTGCCCGCGCCAATGTGGAATCCGCCAAAGCTTCCCTGGCCACCGATGAGACCAACCTCTCCAAGGCCTCGATTCGCTCACCGATTGACGGTGTAGTGCTGACCCGCACGGTAGACCCCGGCAACGCGGTCGCGGCCTCACTGCAAGCCGTCACGCTGTTCACCGTGGCCGAAGACCTGCGCCAGATGCGCTTGCAAGTCAATGTGGATGAAGCCGATGTCGGGCGCATCCAGATCGGGCAAAAAGCCAGCTTTACCGTCAGCGCCTTCCCGGGGCGACGCTTTCCGGCCGCCATCACCCGCGTGGCCTATGGCTCCACCATCACCGACAACGTGGTCACCTACCAGAGCTTGCTGAATGTCAAAAACGATGATTTGAGCCTGCGCCCTGGCATGACAGCCACCAGCAGCATCATCGCGGTGGAACGCAAAGACGTGCTGCTGGTGCCCAACACCGCGCTGCGCTTCTCGCCCCAATCCGCCGATGCGGCCAAAGCCAAGGGGGGCAGCGACATCATGTCCAGCGTGATGCCACGTATGCCCCGCGCCAGCAAAAAAGCCAGTGGAGGTATCGCCAAACAGGTCTGGGTGCTGCGTGAAGGGGCCGCTGTGGCGGTGAATGTCACCCCCGGCATCAGTGATGGCCGCATGACCGAGATCACCGACGGTGACCTGAAGGAAGGCATGCAAGTCATCACCGATCAGCGTTCAGCCAATGCCGTCAAAAAACCATGAGCAGCACGCCCCTGATTGAATTAAAAACCGTCACCAAGACCTACGGCCGGGGGGCCACTGCCTTACAAGCCCTCAAAGGTGTTGATCTGACGATCCAGGCGGGTGAATTTGTTGCCATCATGGGGCCCAGCGGCTCGGGCAAGTCCACCGTCATGAACACCTTGGGCTGCCTGGATACGCCTTCCACGGGTGAATATTTGTTCAATGGTGTCCATGTCGAGACCCTGACCCGCGACCAGCGTGCATTGTTGCGCCGGCGTTACCTGGGTTTTGTGTTCCAGGGTTTTAACCTGCTGGCACGCACCAGCGCCCAGGAAAACGTGGAGCTACCGCTGCTGTACCGGGGTGAGCCAGCCAAAAAGCGCCATGCCGCAGCGCAAAAAGCGCTGGCCTCGGTCGGACTGGCCGGCTGGGAACACCACACCCCGGCCGAACTCTCAGGCGGCCAACAACAGCGCGTGGCGATTGCCCGCGCCATCGTCACCGAACCGGCGGTGCTGCTGGCCGACGAGCCCACCGGCAACCTGGACACCCACCGCAGCATGGAGATCATGGAACTGCTCTGGCAGCTCAATGTGGCTCACGGCATCACCGTGCTAATGGTCACCCACGAGGCCGATATGGCGGCTTATGCCAAACGCATCGTGCATTTTGTCGACGGCGTGGTCGACAGCGACAGCCCCAACCCGAGCCCCAAGGCACTTCTGCATGCCGTGACTGCGGAGGTGGCTTGATATGTGGCTCAGCACCCTGCTTTTGGCCATGCGCTCGATCCGGCGCAATTTGCTGCGCTCTTTTCTGACCATTCTGGGCATTGTGATTGGGGTCAGCGCGGTCATCACCATGGTCACCGTCGGCAACGGGGCGACACTGGCGATTCAAAACCAGATTGCCGGACTGGGCACCAATTTGCTGCAGGTGCGCCCGGGCCAGCGCATGATGGGCGGCGGTGGCGGAGCCCCTTCGTTCAAGGCCGCTGACGCACAAGCTGTGTTCAGCCAGGTCAGCAGCCTGCTGGCGGTGGCTCCGGAAGCCCGCAGCAATGCCACGCTGGTGCTCGATGGCCGCAACTGGAGCAGCAGCGTGATCGGCAGCAGCACCGACTGGCTGCTCACCGGCAACTGGAAAATCGCCGATGGCCGAACAAATGGCCGGAGCCGGTGTCTGCCTGATTGGCGAAACCGTGCGGCGCGAATTGTTTGGCAGCCAGACGGCGGTGGGCACATCGATTCGCGTCAAACAAATCAGCTGCGAAGTGATTGGCGTACTCGGCTCCAAGGGGCAAGGTGCGTTTGGCAATGACCAGGACGATGTGGTGTTCATGCCCCTGAACACTTTGCAACGGCGCATCACCGGCAACACCCGCGTCAACACCTTGCTGGTGTCGATGCAAGACGGCGCTGAGCCCGAGCGGGTGAAAGCTTCCATCACCCAATTGCTGCGCGAGCGCCGCAAGCTGACCGAGAGTGAGGAAGACAACTTCAATGTGCTCGACACCAAGCAGCTCGGTGAAGCGTTTTCCAGCACCACCCAGGTCATGACCACGCTGTTGGGCGCAGTGGCCGCAGTGAGCTTGCTGGTGGGCGGCATTGGCATCATGAACATCATGCTGGTGAGTGTCACCGAGCGCACCCGCGAGATCGGCCTGCGGCTGGCCATTGGCGCACTGGAGAGCGAGGTCTTGCTGCAATTCCTGATTGAGGCGGTGGTGTTGTCAGCGCTAGGGGGGCTGCTCGGCATTGTGCTGGCAACCATGGCTTCAGTGGGGCTGGCCAAGGTGATGGACGTGCCGTTTGTGTTCGACCTGGGCATCAACCTGCTGGCCTTTGTGTTCTCGGCCGGGATTGGTGTGCTGTTTGGCTACTTTCCGGCCCGCCGGGCGGCGCGGCTGGATCCGATTGAGGCGCTACGGCACGAGTGATTTGTCCTGCTGCGTGCTCTGGTTGTCGACGAGCATTGACTGCCTTTGGCAAACAAAAAAGTCCCGTAACCTATTAAGATTTGATTAAATTGGCCTCTATCGCTTGCCACATAAGCGCAAGAAACTATTGTTTTTGATTAACTTTGAGCCAACAGCAGATTGCAAAACGGATGCTGGTTTTTCCAACGATAGGCATGAAAGTCACGCTCATCGGAACTGACAATGCGGCCCTCGCCCAACTCTTCGGCCAGCAACACCAGCGATGCATCGGCCAAGTCCATTGGCAAGTCGCGGTATTGATGCATCAAAGCGCCCAGTCGGGACAAGTGGGCTGCTGTCATGGTGAAGACACCCACACCTTGCGAATTCAGCGCGTCCAGCCACGCCAATGTTTTTGCGATACCGATGCGCTTGAACATCAGGTGAACACTCTCCACCAGCACCGGGTAGGTGGTGATGAGCGATTCACGGTTGCTGCGAAAAAACTCACGGCTGCGCAAATGGTAGGCATCGCCCATGTCAGCCAGCGCCAGCCAGGCCCCGGTGTCCACCAGAATCATGGCTGGGATCCCACCTTGGCCGAGAAATCGAGCTGACTCTTGTAGCAGGTGGACAACTGCTCGTCGGTATCGATGCAGCCGACAAAACCGGCCTCGGTCAATGCCCGAAAGAACGGTGAATCGCCCGTGTCTGCCAAAGCAGAAACAGCCTCTGGCACAGCCTGCGGCAGACCGCGACGCTGCTTTACAAACTGGACAAAATCCAGCACCTCAGCCTGTAGATTGAACGGCAGCGCGGCCACTTCAGATTGAATCTGGCTCAATGTGTTCATCGCCGACTCCTTTCGTGTCTGGGATCAGTTTGACAGAATTTCACCTTTAATTTGGTGTTTTTCTTGTTACCGGGGACTTGTCTGCGCAACTCTTGAATTGTGATGCCTACACATGCGCAATACCCCTTTTGCTGGACGTTAGAAAACAAAAAAAACCCCGTAAACACTAGGTTTGCGGGGCTTCTTGTAGATTCGATGAGGCTCTACACCCCATACTCCCTTAGCAGGGGAGCACCTTCGGCCACTCGGTCACGTTTCCTAAAAATCAGAGTCACGGATTATGACACGACTTGAGGGCTTTTTTTAATTTCAGGACTGATCCAGGCCAAAAGCTTTGTGAAGTGCCTTGACGGCTAGCTCCATGTATTTTTCATCAATCACCACCGAGGTTTTGATTTCGCTGGTGGAGATCATCTGGATGTTGATGCCTTCTTCGCTCAACACACGGAACATGGTGCTGGCCACACCCACGTGGCTGCGCATGCCGATACCGACGATGGACACCTTGCAAATCTTGGTGTCACCCACCACCTCTTGTGCACCCAGCTTGGGCACCACGGTGTTTTTCAGCAAATCCATGGTTTTGGCATAGTCACCGTGGTTCACGGTGAAGCTGAAGTCGGTTTTGCCGTCTTTGCTGATGTTCTGGATGATCATGTCGACCTCGACATTGGCATCGGCCACAGCACCCAGAATCTGGTAGGCAATACCGGGCTTGTCGGGCACGCCCAAAACAGAAATTTTGGTCTCGTCGCGGGTGAACGCGATGCCTGAAACGATGGCTTGCTCCATGTTTTCGTCTTCCTCAAAAGTGATCAGGGTGCCAGATGTGGCCTCTTCATTGATGTCGATGTCCCACGGCGTGAAGCTCGAAAGCACACGCAGTTTGACCTTGTATTTGCCAGCAAATTCAACCGAGCGAATTTGCAGCACCTTGGAGCCCATGGAGGCCATCTCCAGCATTTCTTCAAAGCTGACGGTCTGCAGGCGGCGCGCAGCCGGTACCACACGCGGGTCGGTGGTGTAAACACCATCCACATCGGTGTAAATCAGGCATTCGTCGGCCTTCATGGCAGCTGCCACGGCCACGGCCGAGGTGTCTGACCCCCCACGACCCAGCGTGGTGATGTTGCCAATGTCGTCCAGCCCCTGGAACCCCGTGACGATCACCACGCGGCCTGCTTCCAGATCAGCGCGTACTCGTTGGTCGTCAATCGACTCGATACGGGCCTTGGTGTAGGCGCTGTTGGTGCGAATCGGCACTTGCCAACCGGCATAGCTGACGGATTCAATGCCTTGTGCTTGCAGCGCAATCGCCAGCAAGGCACTGGAGGCTTGCTCACCCGTGGCGGCCAGCATGTCGAGCTCGCGGTAATACGCATCAGACAGGGTCGACGGAGCCAACTCTTTGGCCAAGGCCAGCAAGCGATTGGTTTCGCCGCTCATGGCGCTGGGCACCACCACCATTTGGTGACCGGCACGCGCCCACTTGGCCACGCGTTTGGCCACATTGCTGATGCGCTCGGTAGAGCCCATCGAGGTGCCGCCGTATTTATGAACAATCAAGGACATGAAAGGGTTTTCGAAGGGTTGGAAAAGCTAGGGATTGTACCAATCCAGGACTTTCCCCCGTCTGACACAAAAGCCCAGGCCGACCTTGATGCGCAGCTGGTGACCACGGGTGCGACAAGCCTCAATTTGCGCCATCAATTCATCCAGCTGAGCCGCCGAAGGAGTGACCTGGTGAACGCTGAGCAACCAATAGCGCAGCAGATTGGCCCGGCGCGGCAAGCTGAAAGCCTGCAAGGCCTGCAACTGTGGTGGCACACCCACGTGCGCAAGGTCAACGGCGGCCACTTCATTCAACACATCCTGAGCCTGCGCGGCATGGCGGCTGCTGCGGGCAAAGGTATCGCGAAATTGCGGAAAACACGCTTGTAATGCAGGCAATAACCGAGCGCGGATGCGGTTACGGGTAAAACGCTCATCGACATTGCTGGGGTCTTCAATGAATGAGGCATCTTGCGCTTGTAACCAGGCCAGGATGTCGGCACGGCTGACCTGTAACAGCGGGCGGCAATAGGTCAAGCCGCCACGTTGCCACTGGGCCGCCATGGCGCTGAGTCCGGGCAAACCTGCGCCCCGGCTCAGGGCCAGCAACAAGGTTTCAATCTGGTCATCTGCATGTTGCGCAATTGCTATTGTTTGAATAGCTTCTTGCGCTTGATTCATCTGGGCAAAAGCCTCAAAAGCCGTGTAACGTGCATGACGCGCGGCAGCCTCCGGGCTCTGCCCTGGGACATGGCGAGCATCTACTTTCTGCACCAGCAGCGGCACTTGCAAACGACTGCAAAAATCTAGGCAATGGCGCTCGAAATCGTCACCGGCAGCTTGCAGGCCGTGGTGCACATGCACCGCCCTGACCTGCCCAGGCCATTGGCGGGCGCAGGCCAGCAGCAAAGCGGTGGAATCCACGCCGCCGCTGTAAGCCACCGCCAAGGGCAAGGCCGGGGCAAAAGCGGCCATCGCCTGCTCAAACGTGCGTGTCATGCGCTCTCACGGGGGCAGCCCGCCAGGGCTTGCGGCCTATTTTCCAGTGGTTTTGGTGTCCGTGAAACGGCCATAACTTTGCAGCCGGGCAAAGCGCCGATCGAGCAATTCGCTGGTTTTCAGGTCACTGACCTGGCGGAAGGCATCGGTCAAGGCGCGTTTCAGGAACGCGGCCATTTGTTTGGGGTCACGGTGCGCCCCACCCACCGGCTCGTTAACGATTTTGTCGATCACGCCCAAGGCCTTCAGGCGGTGGGCGGTGATGCCCAGCGCATCCGCCGCATCCTGGGCTTTTTCGGCGGTTTTCCACAAAATCGAGGCACACCCCTCGGGGCTGATCACCGAGTAGATGGAGTATTGCAGCATCAACAGCTGGTCACCGACCGAAATGGCCAAGGCACCGCCGGAACCGCCTTCGCCAATGATGGTGGTGATGATCGGGACTTCGAGCTGCGCCATCTCAAAAATATTGCGGCCAATGGCCTCGGACTGGCCGCGCTCTTCGGCATCGATGCCGGGGTACGCACCGGGGGTATCGACAAAGGTGAACACTGGCAGCTTGAATTTTTCAGCGGTCTTCATCAAGCGCAAGGCTTTGCGGTAACCCTCGGGTTTGCTCATGCCAAAGTTGCGGGTGGCACGCTCGCGGGTGTCGCGGCCTTTTTGCTGACCCAGCACCATACACGGCGTGCCGTTGAAACGTGCCAAGCCGCCCACAATGCTCAGGTCATCGGCAAAGTGGCGGTCGCCGTGCAGCTCGACAAAATGGGTGAACAACTCGTTCACATAGTCCATGGTGTAAGGGCGCTCGGCATGGCGGGCAATCTTGGTGATTTGCCACGGGCTCAAGTCGCTGTAAATGTCTTTGGTGAGCTGCTGGCTCTTTTTGGCCAACTGGTTGATTTCTGCCGAAATGTCAACGGCCGATTCGGTCTGCACATAGCGCAGCTCTTCAATTTTGTTTTCCAGCTCGGCAATAGGGGTCTCGAAATCCAGAAAGGTTTTTTTTGCCATACGGGCTCCGTTGTGATCGTCAATACTCTACCGGCACCGGGTCCAGAGAGCGCCAAATATACCAAGTTGCCACGGTGCGGTACGGCGCCCAGGCTTGCGCCACCTCGCGGGCATCGCTGCGGCTGACCACATCGCCGGAAAAATAGCTCTTGCTGATGCCATTGATCAGGCCCACATCGTCCAGCGGCAGCACGTTGGGACGCATCAGGTGAAAGATCAGAAACATCTCGGCCGTCCAGCGGCCAATGCCCCGAATGGCCACCAGTTCGGCAATGACGGCATCGTCATCCATGCTGCTCCAGGCATCGGCATGTAATGCACCATTGTCAAAATGCAGCGCCAAGTCGACCAGATATTCCACCTTGCGCACGCTCAAACCGGCGGCACGCATGTCGTCAATTTTGAGCTTGAGCACATTGGCCGGGGTCAATTGCTCAGGCAGCTGGGTAAAACGATCCCACACGGTTTGCGCCGCCTTGACCGAAATCTGCTGCCCCACCACACTGCGTGCCAAGGTGGCAAACGCATCACCACGGCTTTGCAGGCAGGCCGAACCAAATTGCGGGATCAGCCGCTTCATGACGCGGTCTTTCTTCATCAAATGCTTGCAAGCCTCGGCCCAATAAGCCGGTGCAGAAGCATCAAATGCTATAATTTTAGTAGCTGTTTGCGCTTTATTCATAAGCGCTACAGGCATAAAACATCATAAAAACAGGGGAAAAAACTCACTTGGATGCTTCCCAAGTGGTGCCACTGGCTGAGTCTTTCAGCACAATGCCCATTTCCAGCAATTCCTTGCGAATGCGATCCGCCTCGGCAAAATTTTTGGCCACTTTGGCTTGCGCCCGATCCGCAATTTTCTGCTCGATCATGGCCTCGTCCAGCGCCACACCGGCCTGCAAAAAGGCCTTGGCATCCCCTTGCAACAAGCCCAGACAAGCACCCAGCGCCTTGAGCAGCCCAGCGGTCTCGGCTGAGCGGGTGCGGTTGACTTCAGAGGCCAGGTCAAACAACACCGCCACCGCTTCCGGGGTACCAAAATCGTCGTCCATGGCGGCCTTGAAGCGTGCAGCAAACGACTCGGCCCAGTCAATGCTCACCGCAGCAGGAGCCACCAGATCCAGCGCTGTGTACAAGCGCTTGAGCGCGGTGTGCGCATCGTCCAGGTGGGCATCGCTGTAGTTCAAGGCGGTGCGGTAATGGGTGCGGATCAGGAAGAAACGCACGGTTTCGCGGTGGTACTGGGCCAGCACGTCGCGGATGGTGAAAAAATTGCCCAGGCTCTTGGACATTTTTTCGTTGTCAACCCGCACAAAACCGTTGTGCACCCAGAAATTCGCCAGCGGCTTGCCGTTGGCCCCCTCACTTTGCGCGATTTCGTTTTCATGGTGGGGAAACTGCAAGTCAGCGCCGCCGCCGTGGATGTCAAAGGTTTCACCCAGGTTCTGGCAGCTCATGGCCGAGCATTCGATGTGCCAGCCCGGGCGACCCTTGCCGTAGCCATAACCCAGGGCATCGGCATCCCACTTGGCATCGTCTGGCTCCGTCTCTTTGGCGGCCTTCCACAACACGAAGTCCAGCGGATCGTCCTTGCCGTCTTGCACGGCCACACGCTCGCCAGCGCGAAGCTCGTCGAGCGACTTGCCCGACAGCTTGCCGTAGCCAGGGAACTTGCGCACCGCGTAGTTCACGTCACCGCTGCTGGCTTTGTAGGCCAGGCCTTTGGCCTCCAACTGCTTGATGATGTCCAGCATCTGCGGCACGTATTCGGTGGCGCGAGGCTCCAGCGTGGGGGGCTCGATGCCCAGCAGAGCGATGTCGGCGTGCATGGCGGCAATCATCTCGTCGGTCAGGGCGCGGATGGTGATGCCACGCTCAACCGCACGTTTGATGATCTTGTCGTCAATGTCGGTGATGTTGCGCACATAGGTGACGCGGTAACCGCTGCTCTTCAACCAGCGCTGCACCACGTCAAACGCCATCATCATGCGGGCGTGGCCGATGTGGCACAGGTCGTAAATCGTCATGCCGCAGACGTACATGCGCACATGCCCTGGCTCCAGCGGGGTAAAGGGTTGCAGGTCACGGCTGAGCGTGTTGAAAATGCGCAAACTCATGGGTCAATCAAAACTGTTTTTGGGGGAAATGCTGTGCAACTGATGAAGTAAAGCCCTCCTGCGGAGGGTCACCAAAGGGCTGTCAATGTGCCTTAAAAAACGCCCTCTCAGCTACAATGTATGCCAGTATAAAGCCCCGCCTCAACCTGCCAACCAGCGGGTGCCATTCCCTCTTTCACCGCACGCCACCATGAAGTTCAACCGTTCCGTTCTTTTCAAAACCTTGCGTTTGCTCACCTTGGCGGGGGCATGCGCGGCACAGTTCAGCTATGCAGACGAATACAGCGATGTCAGCCAACTGGTGCGCGTCAACAAATTTGCCGAGGCCCTGACACTGGCCGATAGCCATCTGGCCAGCAAGCCAGCCGACCCGCAAATGCGCTTTCTCAAAGGGGTGATTCAGCGCAACCTGAACAAAACGCCAGAGGCCATCAGCACCTTCACCAAACTCACCGAAGATTACCCCGAGTTACCCGAGCCCTACAACAATCTGGCTGTGCTCTATGCCGGTCAGGGCCAATACGACAAAGCCCGGATGGCGCTGGAAATGGCCATCCGCACCAATCCCAGCTACTCCACCGCACATGAGAACATCGGTGACGTGTATGCCCGTCTGGCCAGCCAGGCCTACAACAAGGCGCTGCAACTCGACAGCAGCAACATGGCGGTGCCACCCAAACTGGCCCTGATCCGTGAAGTTTTCAAACCCAATCTGGCCAATCCACGTCCCACATCAGGCAACACGGTGGTCACTGCGGCTGCCGCACCAGCGGTCACAAGCGCCAATACAAAACCGGCAGCAATACCCGCCCCGGTCACCGCCCCAAGCGCACCGGCACCTGTCGCCGCACCGGCCAAACCGGTTGTCACACCCGCTGCAGCCCCCACCAAGCCAGCACCGGCCTCTGGGAATGCCGATTCAGGAAAAGCCGTCGAAGCCACTGTCCATGCCTGGGCAGAAGCCTGGTCCAACAAAAACATGGCCGCCTATTTGGCAAGCTACAGCCCGGACTTTGATACCCCAGGCAAACAATCCCGCAGCGCCTGGGAAAAAGACCGCACCGATCGTATTACCGGCAAATCCCGTATCAACGTCAAGCTGACTGAACTCAATGTGAAAGTGACGGGTGATGAAGCTGTCGCCCGATTCCGCCAAGCCTACAAAGCTGATTCTTTGTCGGTTTCAAGCCGCAAAACCTTGCACCTCAAAAAACAAGGTTCCCAGTGGCTGATTACCCGGGAATCCACCGGCAATTGATCTCCTTGCACATGGCCTGAAAGCTCGCAGTTGGCGGCGTTGTCCACCAACTTTTTTACCCCGTACGCATGACCCGTTACACCAAGGCATTTCTGAACCTTTGGCTTGCTGCCCTGTGCCTTTCACTGGGTGCGGAAAACGCTTGGGCCAAAACAAGCAAAAAGCGCAGCAAAACAGCACCTGTGGCAGTGGCCCAAACTCCTAAAGATGGCATCGCCGAAGCCCGGTTGATTGAAATTTACCGCTTGATTGGCAAAGCCGACAACCACACAGCGCTTCAAAAGTCAGAGCAACTGGTGCGCGACTTTCCGACATTTTCACTGGCCCATCTGGTCCATGGTGACCTGCTTTCAGCCCGTATCCGACCTATCACAAGGTTTGGCGACGTGCCCACAGATCAGCTCAAAAATGGCCACGATACGCTCAGCGAACTCCGAGAGGAATCCCAACTCCGACTCAAAGCCTTGCGTGAACGCCCGCCCCACAACACCGTGCCAGCCGAGTTTTTGCAGTTGTCAACCCGCAACAAACACGCCATTGCCATTGATGCCGCCAAATCAAGGCTATACCTCTTTGAAAACCAGGGCCAAGGCCTGGTTCTGGTGGCCGACTATTACATCTCGGTCGGCAAACTGGGCATTGAGAAAAAAATCGAAGGGGATCAACGCACGCCTTTGGGGGTGTACTTCATCACCAGCCAGCTCGACCCCAAGACCCTGAAAGACTATTACGGCTCGGGTGCCTTGCCCATCAACTACCCCAATGTGCTGGATATCAAACGTGGCAAAACCGGCAGTGGCATCTGGTTACATGGCACGCCGCCCGGACAGTTTTCACGTCCGCCCCTGGCCAGTGACGGCTGCGTGGTGCTGGCCAATCCTGATCTGGAACGCCTGCTGCGCACGGTAGAAATTCGATCCACCCCGGTGCTGATCTCGCGCAACCTGAAATGGGTGCCGCCGCAAAGCCTGGAACCGCGCAACCATGAGTTCACCACGCAACTCAATGCCTGGTTAAAAGCCAAAACCAGCGGCGACATGAACATGCTGAGCCAGTTTTATGCGCCAGACTTCAACAACGGCAAAACCCTGGTCGACTGGTTACCCAAATTGCGCACGGAAGTCGCTGCGGTGCAGGGGCGTGAATTGGCGATCAAAGACCTCTCCCTGTTGCACTGGGTCGACTCCAATGAAACCATGGTGGTGACCTTTGGTGAAGTGGCCACCGGCCAGCGTACCGGCACCACCAAGCGCCAGTACTGGAGCCGTCAAAACAAACAATGGAAAATCATTTACGAAGGAGTTATTGGATGAATTTCAAGTCATTTAGCCTTGTAGCCCAAACCACACTTGCGGTAGCAGCTCTGTTTTCAATAGCAAACACGGCCTTCGCCGAAAACACGCCGCAGGTCAAGCTGGCCACCAGTGCGGGCGACATTGTGCTGGAGCTGTACCCTGACAAAGCCCCCAAAACCGTCGAAAACTTCTTGCAATATGTCAAGGACAAACACTACGACGGCACCATTTT
>VIKI01000045.1:0-24876 GCA_008080595.1 Comamonadaceae bacterium | reverse complement strand
TCACAGGGTGATTGGCAGCTTCATGATCCAGGGCGGCGGCTTTGATGCCAAATACGTGCAAAAACCCACACGAGCGCCCGTGGTGCATGAAGGCCGCCAGGCCATGGAAAAAGGCCTGCACAACGTGGTGGGTACGGTGGCTATGGCGCGCACCGGTGACCCGCAATCAGCCACCGCCCAGTTTTTCATCAACGTGGCCGACAACCGCCGACTCGACCCCACCTTCATCCCCCCTGGTGACCCGGTCGCCGAATTTCAATTCAATGGCGAGGTCTACAAAAACATCGCCCGCTCCGAGCTGCTGAATGCCCGCCAACTGTTTGGCTACACCGTCTTTGGTAAAGTGATCTCCGGCATGGACGTGGTTCAAAAAATCAAAGCCACGCCCACAGGCGCGGGCGGCCCCTTTGGCACGGACGTGCCCAAAACACCCATTCTTATCAACTCTGCAACCCTGGTGAACTAAATCATGAGCAACCCCCAAGTCGAACTCCACGTTAAAAACTACGGCATCATTACCCTTGAATTGGATGCCGACAAAGCGCCCAAGTGCACCGCCAACTTTCTGGCCTACGTGAACAAGGGCCATTACAACAACACCATTTTTCACCGTGTCATCCCTGGCTTCATGGTGCAAGGCGGCGGCATGGAACCCGGCATGGCGCAAAAAAGCTGCGATGCCCCGATCGAAAACGAAGCCAATAACGGCCTGAAAAACCTGAACTACACCGTGGCCATGGCCCGCACCGGTGACCCCCATTCGGCCACCGCTCAGTTTTTCATCAACGTGGCAGACAACGGTTTTCTGAACCACACCGCCCCCAGCCAGCAAGGTTGGGGCTACGCCGTGTTTGGCAAAGTGGTGGCCGGTACCGAAGTGGTTGACAAAATCAAGGCTGTCAAAACTGGCCGCAAGGGCTACCATGACGATGTGCCGCTGGAAGATGTGGTGATTGAAAAAGCCGTCGCGCTGTAAATCCACGCCAGGCCTTACCGCCCAACAGCACACTGCCCATGCGATGTCGTGGTGGTGTGCTTTTTTAATGCCCGGACGCAATGGATATGCCCCCCTCAAAAACAGCAACGGGTGAGCGAAACGCTGCCATCTGCGCCCCCACAAGCTTCTGACCTTCACCTGCAAATCAGCCAAGCCGCTACGTTTGCAGCCTGGCAGCACTACATGGCGCACACGCCTGCGGATGCCTTGTTCATTTTGGGGGATTTGTTTGAAGTCTGGGTGGGTGATGACATCACCCTCTCACCCGACACTGAGGACGGCGCTTTTGCCTTACGTTGCCAGCATATTCTTCAGGCCACCGCCAAACGTCTTCCGGTGTACTTTATCCATGGCAATCGCGATTTTTTAGTGGGCACAGCTTTTGCGCAAAGTTGCGGCATGACGCTGCTGGATGACCCCGCTGTGCTGGACTTTGACAAGCAGCACTGGCTGCTGTCACACGGCGATGCACTGTGTCTGGGTGACGTGGACTACCAGCAGTTTCGACAACAAGTTCGCGGCAAAGCCTGGCAAACCGAGTTTCTGAGCAAACCCTTGACCGAGCGCCAAGCCATCGCGCAAGACCTGCGCACACAAAGCGAATCGCTGAAAACTACCGGGGCCAGCTACGCCGATGTCGACACGACCATGGCCCGGCAATGGCTACAAACCGCCCAAGCCACCACCCTGATCCATGGCCACACCCACCACCCGGCCGAGCACAAGTTGGGCCATTCAGCCACAGGCACAGCCCTGAGTCGCATGGTCTTGAGCGATTGGGATGCGAATGCCCAACCGGCACGGCTCGAAGTTTTGCGGCTGGGCCGAGGTGTTGAGCCCAAGCGACTGGACATCGCCCAGGCCTTGGGGAGGTAACGGATCAGGAATCCATTCACATCAGACAGGAGCGTCAGCAGGCGTGAATCGCGGCTGCCGCCGCTCCTACCAATACCCTCGCTGTGGCCAGCATTCAGGGCTTCAACAACACCTTCAACACGTTCTGCACCCGCCGCACCTGAGCTGCATCAAACGGTGAAGCCAGCACGGTGGCCGCATCCTGCGCCCAGGTTTGCACGGGAGACGGATCGTTACGTTTGGTCAGCAATTGCAATTGCAACATGCGCCGTGCGCTCAAATGCTCGGCTGGGGTCGGCACTTCTGATGCCATCTCCAGGCGCAGCAAAGAGCTTGCCGCATCACCTGAGGCGGGTTGCGACACGGCCTTGACCCAAGCCCCACGCACCGCCGGGCTGACCCGGCTACCCAACTCCTGCACGCTGGGCACTTGCTCACCATCACGTTTTTCCCATGCCGTCAGCAACTGCGTCAGGGCTTCGCCATGGGCTTGTGCAGCCAATTTACGCAGGGCAAACTGGGCTTGTTCCAGCGCGTCACGTTGAGCCCGGAAGGCGGCATCACCTAAACGCGGTGCGTCTGCACGCTCCCCATAAGCCGGGCGCTCCGGGCGATTGCCACGTGGGCCAGCACGGTCATCAGAGCGGCCAGGGCCACGGGTATCCCGCGCACCGTCTCGCCCACCATCACGACCAGCAGGTCGGCCAGCGTCCTTGCGATCGCCAAACTTGCCGCCACGCCCTGGGGCAACCGGTTCTTCTTTTTTCATGCCAGGGCGGTCATCACCGCGCATGGCGACCACACGTTTGGCCACTGGGGCCGGTTTGGCAGCCTCAACAGCCGCCGTATCAACTGCGTCTACGGAATCTTCAGATGCTTCACTATTGAGAGCTACCTGTGCTTTATCCTGCTGGGCTACAGCCTGTTTTTCTTCAGAAGAAACGGCAGCATCCACGGCCGCCTGAGCTTGTCTTTGGCCACTCAAAGCGGCATCGAGTGCAGCCATGGCGGAGCGAATGGCTTGGGCATCGCCCGAGGCGTTGGCAGCTTGCAGAGCTTTGGAGGCATCCAGCACAGTGCGGTCACGCTCACCCAAAGCATTTTGGGCTTTTTCACGTTCCGCAGTTTTACGGTTAAAGGCTTCATCAATCGGCTTGCGAAAGGCATCCCACAGCTTTTGCTCATGACGGCGGTCGATCGGCACACGGTGTGCCTCAGCCTGCCAGCGTTGTTGCAGCGCCTTGACGGCATCAATGCGCAAAGTGGCCTCAGCCCCCAGGGTTTTGGCTTCGTCGATCATGGCGTGGCGGGTTTGCAGACTGAGCTTTTGCAAGGCCTCCAGCGGGGCTGCTGCATGGTCAATGGCCGCTTTCCACAAGGGCTGCAGTTCGGCAAACATTTTTTCACCGACATGGCCAGACTCACGCCAACGGTCACCAAACTGATGCAGCACGCGGTTAAAGCCTTTCCAGTCATCATCCAGCGCCACCCGGTTGGCTTCTGCCCAGGCTTTGACTTCTTCAATCAGCGCCAGACGCTGGGCCCGGTGCTCAGCGGATTCGGCCTTGATTTTTTCCAGCCAGACTTCAACCACTTTATGGGCTTCGTTGCAGGCATCGTCAAACCGTTTCCAGAGCCCATGGTTGGCTGCGCCACCCTGATCGGTAGTTTTCCATTGTTCGCGCAATTGGCGCAAGGTGTCTTGCATCTTGCGCCCGCCGATGGCTTGACCTTCGGGGCGCTTGAGCAGGCCTTCGGCCTTGGCCAGCAATTCTTCACGCAGTTGGTCTGCACGCCAGCGTTGCCAGCCTTCGAGTTCACCGGCGGCCACCAAAGCGGCGTGGGCCTGGGCTTCGAGCTTGTCATCAATCAGGCGGCCGTTGTCTTTCAACGCCTGGCGCAGGGCATTGGCTACACCTGCACTGGATTTGCCGTGGCCCTGGGCCATTTCTTGCTCTAATTTTGTAAGCACCTCACGCACTGCAGATGTGGCTTTGGCGCGAATTTCAGGGTCAACCTTGGGTTTCGCTGCGGCCACTGGAGCTTCCAGCGGAATGCCACGAGCTACGCGAATCTCATCGGCCCACACCGGCACTTTGGGCAGGGGAGCAGTGGCATCTTCGGCCGCAGCCACGGTAAGTTTCAAGGCTTCGCTGAAAGCTTCCCACACCAACAACAACTGGGCTTGCGAGTCTTGCAGTTGGGTGGCAAAACGCACATCCACACTGGGCCAGTTGGCATCCCCCAGCAGGTCTTGCGCTTCGGTTTGCCAATGGGCCACGTCGGTCGTCAAGGTTTCCTGGGCCGTCTGCGCATCCGTCCAGGGTTTGGTGGACAACACTTCAATACGCTGGGCCAGCAGCACCGCAGCTTCACGCTGCACCTGCACGCGGTGTTGCAGGTCTTCAATGGCACGCACCCGCTCCACCAGTTGGGCTTTCAGGCCCGCCAGCGGCTCTTTACTCAATGGGGCACCGGCTTTGGCGGCATCCCGCTGCCAGGCCAGGGCATCGGCCAGATTCAGTTTGGACAAGGCCAGCAATGCGTGCGCTTTGTCGGCCCATTCCAGGGCAATGGTGGCCTGGGTTTTGCTGCGCTTGATGTCGTCAAGTTTTTCACGCACCAGCTTGGCCGCGCCCTTGTCTTTGACGCTGAGTTCTTTGAACACCTGCTGCAACTGCTCACTGCTGGGGCTGCTGGAGAGCCATTCACGAATACACGCCATACGCTCGCCCGAGGTATGGGCCGAAAACGCGCCATGGGTGAGCGCATCCAGCGGGTGTGCCTCATGAGATTTGGCGGTGACGGCAGGTGCGTCAGGAGTGGGGGCTGCTTTGTTGGAATTGGAAAAAGAGAACATCGACATCGCGCACTGAAGAGGGAAAGTGCCCGCTGCTGTGCAGCGGGAATAAACGCGTATTTTCGCCGGGTTTTGGGCTTGCGGCAAAAAACCATGAGGCAATTGCTTTTGCATCAGCCCAAACCAGGCAAAGAATTCGTTCATCCGTGGCGAACGAACACGGGCATCTTCTGCTCAAAATAAAATGATTGAATTAGATTATGAATATAAAACTGATTTGTTATGGTTGACTTGATATATAAAAGCCACATAGAATCCGCCCATCCTTGAGCCCATCAGGGATTACCCGAACCCCGCTGCCAACCCCGGCAACATCAAATCACTGCACTCACCGGAGAACTCTCAAGCAGGATATTGATAGCGTAACAACCCAAGCGCCATCCCGCCGTAGCCCATGCCACGCATGAGCTCATCAGGATTGACGCGCAAGAAGGAGAAGCTATGTCAGCATCTAAGTCCATGACAACCAGCCTGCGGCGTTTTGCGAGCGCCGTCACCAAGGGCATTTTTGAAATCACACAAAACAGCGTAGCCTTGATTGGCCTGCTTGTATTGTTTGCCTCTGTCACTCTGGTGGCCCGCCCAGAACTTCGCCAGATTGGTGAAATCCAGCTCTTCAGTTGGCTGCAAGAGCGTCAGTTTGAAGTATCAGGCGTGGTAAGTGATCTGCTTGCCAGTGACCGCGCCACCGCCGCAGACCCCAAAGAGTTGCCCAAACCACAGGCCGCCATTGCCTTGTGGTTGAGCAAAAAATACAACGTAGCACCTGAACCAGTCAGTGCCATCGTCTCAGAGGCCTATGACGTAGGCCAACGTGCCAAGCTTGACCCCACACTGATTCTGGCCGTGATTGCCGTTGAATCAGGCTTCAACCCGTTTGCCCAAAGTCACGTGGGTGCGCAGGGTCTGATGCAGGTGATGACCCAGATTCACAGCGACAAATACCAAAGCTTTGGGGGCAAGTTTGCGGCCTTCGACCCTTTGGCCAATTTGCGCGTGGGTGTCAAAGTGCTGCAGGACTGCATTCGTATCGCAGGCTCGGTTGAAGGTGGCCTGAAATACTACGTGGGTGCGGCAAACCAGGAAGATGATGGTGGCTACACCGCCAAGGTGATGGCTGAACACGCCAAATTGCAATTGATTGGTCAAGGCCGCCAAGTTCCGATGTGGGATACGACCAACACAGCAGCCAACTTGCCTGCAGGCGCAGCAGGCAATAAAACCAAAGCGGTAGCACCAAATGCAGCAGCCGAATCACCTGCAACGCCCCCACCGCCAGCAGCCAATACTGACAAAGATGCCATCCTGGCATTGAAATAATCACGTCAGCTAAAATAAACCGGCACGCAACTGGCGATAGGCAGCCCCTGCATGGGGTGGTTCGCCTGGGCACCTTAACCCGCAGGCCCATTGTCTTTAAGGACTCCCATGTTTAACCGAAACATTCTCATCGAGCAAACCGACCCCGAACTGTTTGCTGCCATCCAATCCGAAAACCAGCGTCAGCAAGACCACATTGAGCTGATTGCCAGTGAAAATTACGCCTCGCCTGCCGTCATGGCCGCCCAAGGCACCCAACTGACCAATAAGTATGCCGAAGGCTACCCCGGCAAACGTTATTACGGTGGTTGCGAATTTGTCGACATTGCAGAACAGTTGGCGATTGACCGCGTCAAGCAAATCTTTGGCGCAGAAGCTGCCAACGTGCAACCCCATTGCGGCGCATCTGCCAACGAAGCCGTGTTTCTGGCCTTTTTGAAGCCTGGCGACACCATCATGGGCATGAGTCTGGCTGAAGGCGGCCACCTATGAGCGGCAAATGGTTCAACGTGGTGAGCTACGGCCTGGATGCCAATGAAGCCATTGATTACGATGCCATGGAACGCAAGGCCCACGAGCACAAACCCAAATTGATCATTGCCGGGGCCAGTGCCTATTCTTTGGCAATTGACTTTGAACGCTTTGCCAAGGTTGCCAAAGATGTGGGCGCCATCTTCATGGTCGACATGGCGCATTACGCCGGGCTGATTGCTGCTGGCGTTTACCCCAATCCGGTGCCACACGCCGACATCGTCACCAGTACCACCCACAAAAGCCTGCGCGGCCCACGTGGCGGCATCATCCTGATGAAGGCGCAACATGAGAAAGCCATCAACAGCGCCATCTTCCCCGGCCTGCAAGGTGGCCCGCTGATGCACGTGATTGCTGCCAAAGCAGTGGCTTTCAAGGAAGCACTGCAACCCGAGTTCAAGCTGTACCAGCAGCAAGTGCTGACCAATGCCCGCATCGTGGCAGAAACCCTGACCGAGCGTGGTCTGCGTATTGTGAGTGGCCGCACCGAATCCCATGTGATGCTGGTGGACTTGCGCTCTAAAAACATCACCGGCAAGGAAGCTGAAGCGGTGTTGGGCAGCGCCCACATGACCATCAATAAAAACGCCATCCCCAATGACCCCGAAAAACCCATGGTGACCAGCGGCGTGCGTGTGGGTACACCGGCCATGACCACCCGCGGCTTCAAGGACGAAGAGGCTCGACTCACCGCCAACTTGATCGCTGACGTGCTGGACAAACCGCGTGACGAAGCCAACCTGGCCGCCGTACGTGCCAAAGTCCATGCGTTGACATCACGTTTCCCGGTGTATGGCTGATTGCAGGACAGACCGCAGTGACACACGTTGCACTCGCTCTGTCCCCAACTGATTAAGAAACGATGAAATGCCCCTTCTGCAGCCACCCCGACACCCAAGTGGTGGAGACACGGGTGTCTGAAGATGGGAGCTTTATCCGCCGCAGACGCCGTTGTGCGTCTTGCGACAAGCGGTTCACCACCTACGAGCGTCCTGAAGTCAACTTCCCGGCCATTGTCAAAAAAGATGGCAGGCGCATTGAATACGAGCGCGCCAAACTGCTGGCCTCCATGAAACTGGCACTCCGCAAACGCCCGGTCAGCACCGAGCAGGTGGATGGTGCGATTGAACGCATTGAAGAAAAGCTGCTCAACCTCGGCCTGCGCGAGGTGCTGTCTACCCGCATTGGCGAACTGGTGATGTTTGAGCTGAAAAAACTCGACAAAGTGGCCTATGTGCGCTTTGCCAGTGTGTACCGCAGTTTTGAAGATATTGATGATTTCAGGATGCTGGTGGATGAGGTGGGGCGGTAGACCTCCTTTTCGCCACATACCAAGTGGCAAAGCTTCAGGTCAAGTGCGCCCCAAGCCCAAACGCACATCATTGGATGTGTTGTCATCCCTCACCTTAACGGGCAAAAACAACCGCTCATCGTCCAAGCACCTACGTTGATCAAGCCAACATTGCATTAGTTCAGATGTTTTGTAAAGTGCGATCCTATGAAACTGCATCAAACAGACCCTTCCTTGCTGCACAGCAAACCACATGGCTTCACCTTGATTGAAGTGATGGTGAGTTTGGCTATTCTGGGATTATTGGCCGCCCTGGGTGCACCCAGTTTTTCTGACTCCATCAGAAGATTCCGAGTCAAAGGCATCAGCGACGATTTGATGGCATCGATTCAATTGGCTCGTGTAGAGGCCATTCGCAGAGGCAGACCCGTGGCGCTCATCCGAGAGCTGGCCTCTTCAAGTTGTTCCAACCCATTGCTTGACAGTGACACATGGAGTTGCGGCTGGAGAATTGTTGAAGACACAAATGCCAATGGTTCTATAAGCGCTGCTGAGAGAAATAACCCCATACAAACCACAACAGTACCCAGAGGATATGGGGTCGTGCACCCTGGGCTTGGCAATCAGATGGTGTTTGGAGTTTGGGGGCAAGCCGTGGGGGTTGGACAGCGCTTTGTCATCACAAATACCGCAGATGGTATCGGTGGTGTCGCAACACTCACGATCTGCCTGAATGCAGGCAACAGACTCAGAACAATCAAAGAAGAATCAACATGTCTCTAAACCCCAAAAAAATTGAATTCAGAGTGGGCTCAAATCGCTCAGGCCAACGTGGCATCAGCCTGCTTGAGTCGCTGATTGCCTTGGTGGTTCTCGCACTTGGGGTCATGGGTTTTGCCGGGGTGCAAACCCGCTTGCTGGTGGAGTCACGCACATCGAACTCCCGCGCCATCGCGGTTGGCCTGATTGATGACCTCAACAATCGCCTGGTACTCAATCGCAATGCGGCATTAGCCAACCCCACCCCCTATGCGCTTGCATGGAATGGTGCAGCAACTGCCGCACAAGACTGCGTCACCAACCCGTGCAACGGTCAACTATTGGCCCAGTCTGACCTGAACCAATGGCGTGCATTGGTGGCTGCTTCACTCCCTGGTGGGGTGGCCAGTGTATTTTTGTCACCCAATGACCCACGCCAGGTTGGCATTGCCATTGGCTGGGCTGCCAATGAAAGCAAAGCCGCAGACGTAGACAGCGCCAAGTTCAATAGTCCTTTTAATGTCACGGAAGAAAATAACGGTGTAGCTTGCCCGGCCAACTTGATTTGCCACTTTGCATATGTACAACCCTGAATCAACCCCTTTGATCATGTCTACCCGTCCAGTCACGAAAAACCGGTCACGCGCGAAGCTGCAGCGCGGTTTCTCAGTCGTCGAGTTGATGGTTGGGTTAACGATCGGTCTGTTCATTGTGCTTGCGGCCATCAGCAGCCTGGTATTTACCAAGGCAACCTCATCGGTGGTGGATGATGGTGCACGTCTGCAACAAAAGGCTGATGCCATATTCCGCAATATCGGCTACCACATCTCGCAGGCTGGGGCCATTGATTTGATTCCAGCCGACGAACTAGGCAAGGTGATGTTCAGCGGCAATTATTTGGGCTTCTCAAACCCCGCTGGCAACTTCTTTAACATTTTCGGCACAGAGGGAGCAAACAATGCCCCAGACACGTTGGGCATCAGCTACGAAAAAACGCTTGACCCCAATTCCCCAGCAGACCGCACACAAACCGTTTCACGCGATTGCTTGGGCAACCAGCCTACAGGCTTGCAAGCCGATGTCGACAACCTGTTTTCCCTCGACACAAGCACCAACGATTTGATGTGCCTTGGCGCAGCGGCCAACACGCCGGCGCAATCCATTGCCAATGGCGTAGAAGATTTTCAGGTGTTGTATGGCGTGCAAACTGGTGTACCTGGTTTAGAAAACTATCAGTATTTCACTGCCTCTGCGGTGACTAATTGGGCCAATATTCAAGCGGTTAGGGTCTGCATTCAAGTGATTGGTGAAAGCAACGGCAACCCCAGGCTTTCCACTCTTAGACTCACAGGATGCAGGGGGCAAACCCTGACCAACGACAACCACCTTCGCCGCATCTTCACGCGCACATTCAGTTTGCGCAATTCACTGTCATGACTACTTATCAATTTCACAATCCACCCCAGCACCACCGGCAAAACGGTGTTGCATTGATCACTGTTTTGGTCATTTTGCTGCTGAGCTTGATGGTGGTGATGAGTGCATTCCGCGTGACCAATCTGAATGAGTTGATGCTCGGCAGTTCAGTCGACTACAGCCGTGCTGCCGAGGCCGCAGAAGCCTTGCTGCGTGATGCCGAAATAGATATCAACGGCCGCCGCCCACCCTACACCACGATACAAGCCGACGACAACTACGGTGTTCCTTGCCGCCCATTGTCAGCAGCCAGCGCCACAGACGTTGAGGTTGGTTTTTCCGGATGCCGCAACCAGGCAGCCGCAAACACCCCCTGGTTCCCCAGGAGCAGCGAAGACTTTGACGCTGTCACAGACATTGTGACGGCCAATTCAGTCACAGAGCGTTGCCAAGATGGCATTTGTGTTCCGCTGACCCTTAGCGATCACGCCAACATTGAAGACAACCTGGTCACAATGGCCCCCTTGGGTGCCAGATACGGTCAATTTACCCGCGACGCACTCACTGCCCCAGGGGTATCCGGCAACCCTATCCTTAACTGCCCAGGCGGTGCAGCCAGCACCACCAACTGTGGCTGGTACTGGGTTGAATTGTTTCGATATACAGGTGCGGCTGATTCATCCACCCTGGCTCCTGATGGGGGCAAACCCTATGTCTATCGAGTAACTGCTGTGGCTCTGGGTTTGAAAGCAGGCACCCGTGTGGTACTCCCCCAAATTGACCCCCCAGTGACATCAATAAGCTCAGACACGCATAAGCCTGTACCCAAGGAAGCATCATGAAATCGCACACCTCTACTCACATTCAGAATTTTGGCCTGAAACGCACTCTTGCCACATTGATGTGTTTACAGCTTGCCAGTACCGCTGTTCAAGGGCAGCAATTAACCCTGTCCAAAGCCCCCCCCGTAGGTGGCAGTGGTGCAGTAGCCGTACCCAATGTGATCGTCACGGTGGATGATTCTGGAAGTATGGGCAGCAATATTTCCGGCACGAATGTCACCAAAATGAACGCTCTGAAATCTGCTTTGAAAGCGACTTTTGGCGACACATCGGTCATCCCGGATGGGCGTATTCGGTTGGCCTGGCAGTCGATGCATGACAACGGAAACTTTATTTCCAACAACGGTGCCAAAACGATCAAGTTGGGCGCCAAAAATTCGATGAAGTTGTTTTCAGGCTCCACATCGGGTACACACCGCAGCAACTTCGCAGCCTTTGTTGACAGTTTGACTCCCAACAATTACACCCCCTCGCTGCAAATGTTCCAAAACGTGTTTGAGTACATGAATGCCCCGGAAAATCCGGCCAGCCCATGGGCCGACGACCCTACGGCAACAACCGCACAGTCCACACCGTATTTGGCATGTCGCAAAACATTTCACATTTTCATGACCGATGGTCTTTGGAACATTCCGGATCAGCCAGGTTGCACCAATGGAGGAAAGCGGGTTGGCACCACAGAACCCCCTGTTTGCAGCAACAGCACCTACACATGTCCAACATCATCATCTGCCTATACCAGTACTAACTCAAATTTAGCCTGCAAAAAAAAGATCAAGAAGAAAAACTATTATGCGGATAAGGTAGCTTCACCCAACACCAGCGTGTGGTCGTATGGAGATCGCGTAGCCAATGGTGACGGAGTTGCCATTGCCCAGCTTCCAGATGACTATGGAACTCCTTACGACATCAATAGCCCCATGACCCGCATCTACCGCGATGCCTATGGAGACAACCCATCCTATGCCAGCACCTTGTCAGATTTTGCCTTCAACAATTGGGCCAGGGATTTGCAAGATGGCAATGATGGTGTCACCCAAACCAACAGTGCCGGTCAAGTCATTTCGGGCCCAACGCAAGATATGGAGAATTTAGTTTCCACAAGCATCAAGGTTGACAACGTGGAAACGGTCATTGATCCCGTAACAAGGCAATCAACCGATCTGTCTGTGTTTTGGAACCCCCAGAATGATCCAGCAACCTGGCAACACATCACCCAGTACACGATTGGTTTTGGCGCTGAAGCCACCAGTTGGGGAACCGCCCCAAGGTGGGACACTGCTGGCAACAACACTTACGCCGGTGATTACGCCAAGCTGGTCAATGGCACGGTCACTTGGCCTGATGTGCAAGTCAGTTCCTCAAGCACCAGCATTTCAGCCCGGGCGGCCGAGTTGTGGCATGCTGCCATCAATGGTCGAGGGAAATACATCCCCGCAGTCACCGGTGATGCACTGACACAGGCGTTCAAAGACATTCTTGTCGAAGTGCTGAAAGACAATACCAAACCACTCATTACCGTTACCACCAGTTCCAGCATGCTGCGCACTGGAACCCAAGCTTATGTGGCAGGCTATATTGGTAAAACCTGGTCGGGTCAATTGATGGCACGCGAACTGGATGCCACTGATGGTTCGATCAAAGCAGGAACACTGTGGGATGCAGTCGCCAATCTGGATGCACGCACTGACGCTGTGACCAACCGGGTCGTGATTTCTTCAGATGCCGACAGAGGGTTTTCGTGGGCAACATACTCGACCTTGCCAGCAGCTCAGAAAACCCAATTAAACAAGAATTCGGCGGGCACGGTTGATAACAATGGTCAAAAAAGGTTTGACTTCATTCGTGGCGATCGCTCCAACGAGGTCGCCAAAGGTGGTATTTTGCGTGACCGTGGATCCATCTTGGGTGATATTGTCAACTCCAATATCTGGTATATCGGAAAACCCTCCAACGGCTACTATGCCAACAATTACGCCAGCTTTCGCGGCACGGCTACTGGCGGCAAAGGGGGGCGTACACCCATGATCTATTTGGGTGCCAATGATGGCATGTTGCATGGTGTGGCTGCCACCACCACCGCCACGGTGGCGGGTGGAACAGAGTTGCTGGCCTATATTCCGCAAGGCATTGCCGAAGGAAAGTTACGCAATCTGACTGACACCAACTACCAGCATGACTATTTTGTTGACGGCACCCCGTTCAGCGGCGATGCCTTTATCACCCCACCAAGCGGCCAAGCGACTGCATGGACCAGCGTTCTGGTGGGCTCCTTGGGAGCTGGTGGTAAGGGGTATTTCATTCTGGATGTGACTGATCCTGCTGCATTTACCGCAGGTAATGCGGCCAATTTGGTGATCAAAGACACAACCGGCGGCACAGTTGATGCAGACATAGGGGTCATTACCTCACAGCCCGTGGCAGACGATGCCATTTCAAACAAATCGCGACAAATTGTTCAAATGAACGATGGCCGCTGGGCAGCAGTATTGGGCAACGGCTACAACAGCACCAATGAAGCACCGGTATTGCTGATCCAATACCTGGACGGTGACAAGTCGCTGAAGAAACTTTCTGCATGCTCAGCCCCTATTGGCTCAACAAGCTGTAGTTTCAAGGGGGGTAATGGCCTGTCCAGTCCAGAGTTGATAGACATCAATGGCGACGGTCGTGTCGATGTAGCCTATGCCGGTGACCTGAAAGGCAACTTGTGGAGGTTCAACTTGACATCAAGCAACGCTTCAAACTGGGATGTCAGCTTTAACAAACAGCCCTTTTTTGTAGCCAAGGGTCACAGCAGTGCAAATGCACGCCCCAGTGCCACCGTGACCCAGTCCATCACCTCAGCCCCCTACTGGATGGCCCACCCCAAGGGTGGAATCATGGTAGCAGTGGGTACTGGACGCAATTTGACCGATGCAGACCAATCATCCACAGGCATTGACAGCTACTACGCCTTGTGGGACAACAGCAGGTTCTCAACCTCAGGGGGAACAGTCACCATCACCGATGGCACACCCATCAATACCACCAGCTCAACAGAGTTGCCCACCACCACCGGAGGATTGGTCGCGCAAACCATTACCGGAAATATCGATAAAACAGGTTACTACTCGTCTTCCAATAATCCGGTGAACTATTCAACCAGCGGCACTAGCTCCCCACGTGGTTGGTACATGGATTTGGTATTGAGCACAGGAGAACGTGTGCTGTCAAACACCCGCCTGTTCTCGGGTCAAACCATCATCGTAACGACCACCATCCCGAAAAAAGGCAATGCAGGCACGGTGAGTGAATCGTGCACCTCAAGCAACACCGTTGCAGAAGCCAATTTCCTTTATTTGCTGAATATGTTTACTGGAAAACAACCAGGTGCGAATCCGTTTGATGTAGGACAATTAACCACTGGTAATACCTCACCCAACATCATGGATACGCCTGCTGGCGACACAGCTATCGTCGAAAATGCCGAAAACGGTGACAAGGCTGTGGTTCCGTCGAATTGCGAAGTAACCTCAAACTGTGTACTGAAGGATATAAAGACACCCAAGCTCCCTGGCAGACGAGCCAACTGGCGTCGGAAACTATGACATCGACATTCAAAATCGGGGGCAACATGAAGTCCAAGTTAATGGCCAGGTCAGGTGGGTTCACTCTGATTGAACTGATGGTTACGGTTGCCATCATTGGTATTCTGGTCAGTGTGGCCATGCCGAGCTATACCGAATATATACAGCGCAGTCATCGGGGCAACGCACGCAACACCTTGATTCAGGCGGCGCAATGGATGGAGCGCGCCGCCACAGCAAGTGGCACCTACCCTTTAACTGCCAATGTACCCTCCGGGATACTGGCGGTTGAAGGTGATCGTTACACCGTTGCGATTGTTTCTACCAATGGTACAAGTTATACGCTGACAGCCACCCGTAGAACTGGCACGGGGCAAGCCCAAGACAAGTGCGGCGATTATGTTCTCGATCAGGCCAATCGACGAACAATTCTCAACAACACGTCTGGAACAACTGCGGAAAATTGCTGGGGGAGCTGACAGCCACAAGCTTGAATCGCCCAGTTTGGGCAAGTTTGGCGTATGAATAATGCCGTTCTATTTTTGAAATTGTCTTCGTGATTGATACGCCCCACACTCCATCGTCATCTCAGGATATTCTTGAAATGGCGATCACGCAAGCGCGGTACAGCCTGCTGCTCACCTCCCCCAACCCCCGCGTAGGCTGCATCATCACCAGCCCTGACGGCCAAGTGATCGGTCAGGGCCACACCCAACGCGCGGGCGGCCCACATGCCGAAATCATGGCGCTGCGTGATGCGGCGGAAAAAGGCCACGCAGTGCAAGGGGGCACCGCCTATGTCACGCTGGAGCCCTGCTCACACCATGGCCGCACCGGCCCCTGCTGCGATGCATTGATTGCTGCAGGCATCCAAAAGGTTTTGGCCACCCACACCGACCCCAACCCGCTGGTGGCAGGTCAGGGCTTTGCGCGCATGCAGGCGGCAGGTATTGAAGTCGAGGTGCTGCCAGTTAACGACCCACTGGCCCAACAGTCGCGCGAACTCAACATCGGCTTTTTCAGCCGCATGATTCGCCATCAACCCTGGGTGCGGATGAAGATGGCCGCCTCGCTGGATGGTCAAACCGCGCTGCAAAACGGTGTCAGCCAATGGATCACCGCTGAGGCTGCCCGCACCGATGGACACGCCTGGCGAGCCCGCGCCTGCGCCGTGCTCACCGGCATCGGCACCGTGCTGGCCGACAACCCCAAGCTGGACGTGCGGCTGGTCGACACACCACGCCAGCCCCATCTGGTGGTGGTGGACAGCCGTCTTGAGACTCCACTAGACGCTGCATTATTCATAGCTGGTCGTGCATGTTTCATCTACGCTGCAGTCCAAAATGATGACAAAAAAGCGGCCCTTGAAGCACGCGGAGCCACCGTCATCTACCTGCCAGGTCAATCGCCTGGCACGCAAAACAAAGTTGACCTGAAAGCCATGCTGCGTGACCTGGCCCAACGTGAAATCAACGAATTGCATGTCGAAGCTGGTCACAAACTCAACGGTTCCTTGATTCGCGAAGGTCTGGTGGATGAATTCCTGGTTTACCTGGCCCCCAAGCTGCTCGGTCTTGGCCAGGGTATGGCCCACTTTGGTCCCCTCACCTCACTCGATCAGGCTCTGCAACTGGAATTTCACAGTGTTGAGCGTATTGGGCCTGACCTGAGGTTACTGGCCAGACCCGAAGGTCGTGCCAATTTTTAAGCGACCATAGCGCTTATTAATCGCTATACATTAGATAGCTTTTTGCGCATGTATTACAAGGCCTAGAGGCCTAAAACACTATTAAATTTACGTCCCCACATCCAAGATCTTGCTCATGCTCCAGCGGCTGGGTAGAGTCTTCATCACAAGTTGATCCGCTTTACCTGCGAAAATACGCCCATGTTTACAGGAATCATCACCGGCATCGGCCGCATCACCGCCATTGAGCCCTTGGGCAAAACGGCTACCCATGGCAAGCGACTCACCATCACCTGCCCCTCCAACTACCTCGATGACACCAGCTTGGGTGACAGCATTGCGCTCAACGGGGCCTGCATGACCGTCACCTCGCTCGACCCTGCCCAGCAGCAATTCACGGTTGATATCTCCGCCGAGTCGCTCAGCAAAACTGCGAGCCTGGACAGCATCGGTCTGATCAACCTTGAAAAAGCCCTGCGTGCGCATGACCGGCTGGGCGGCCACATGGTCTCGGGCCATGTCGATGGTGTCGGTAGCGTGACCGCGTTTGAGCCCATCAGCGAAAGTTGGTGTCTGCGGGTGCTGGCCCCAAAAAATCTGGCCAAATACCTGGCATTCAAAGGCTCCATCACCATCAACGGTGTCAGCCTGACGGTCAATCAGGTGACGGATTTGGCAGACGGCTGCGAAGTCAGCATCAACCTCATTCCCCACACCATCCAAAACACAGCGCTGCAGGTTTTAAAACCTGGCTCACAGGTCAATCTTGAAATTGATCTGATCGCCCGGTATGTCGAGCGCATGCTCAACCCAGCCACTGAAACTGCAGCCAGCTGACTCCCCCATTTTGAACACCCCCCTTATGACAACACTTGCCCCCGTGACCATTTCCCCCGTCGAAGACATCGTCGCCGACATGCGCGCCGGGCGCATGGTGATTTTGGTCGACGAAGAAGACCGCGAGAACGAAGGCGACCTGATCATGGCGGCTGACCATGTCACCGCCGAGGCTGTCAACTTCATGGCGCGTTTTGGCCGTGGCCTGATTTGCCTGACCCTGACCAAAGAGCGCTGCGAACGCTTGCAACTGCCCCCCATGGCCGCCCGCAATGGCGACAAAAAAGGGACTGCATTCACCGTGTCCATTGAGGCCGCCGAAGGGGTCACCACCGGCATTTCAGCGGCTGACCGGGCCTGCACCGTGCAAGCCGCCGTGGCGAAAAATGCCAAGCCTGAAGACCTGGTGCAGCCGGGTCACATCTTTCCCCTGCAAGCGGTTGAAGGGGGGGTGCTGATGCGTGCCGGTCACACCGAAGCCGGTTGCGATCTGGCCGCCATGGCAGGCTGCACTCCAGCGGCCATGATTTGCGAGATCATGAATGACGATGGCACCATGGCCCGCCTGCCTGATTTGCAACTGTTTGCGGCCCAGCACGGCCTGAAAATCGGCACCATTGCCGACCTGATTCACCACCGCAGCCGCATGGAAACGCTGGTGGAGCACGTCGGTGTGCGCCCGCTCAAAACCGCTTTTGGCGAATTTACCGCCCACGCCTTCAAAGACAAAACCGCCCACGGAGTCCACCTGGCTCTGGTCAAAGGCGAATGGAACCCGGATGATGCCGTCCTGGCCCGCGTGCATGAACCCTTATCGGTATTCGACGCGCTGGAAGTCGGCCGCACCATGCATTCATGGAGCCTGGATGCCAGCCTGGCGCGGGTGGCCTCTGAGGGCAAAGGCGTGCTGGTGTTTTTGAACTGTGGTGAAAGTGGCGACCAACTGTTGGCCCAGTTTGGTGGTACGGCACGCGCCAGCCACGGGCCGGAACGTGGCCGTATGGACTTGCGCTCTTACGGCATTGGCGCACAAATCCTGCGTGAATGCGGTGTGCACAAAATGAAACTGCTGGGTACCCCCCGGCGCATGCCCAGTATGACCGGTTACGGACTCGAAATTGTCGGTTACGTGACCGCTTGAACCCAAGCACTTTGAATTGGAATACCCCATGTTGATCGCAGACCAAGGCCACTTGAACGCCACCGACACCCTGCTTGACGGCAAAAAACTCCGCATTGGCATCGTCCAGGCCCGTTTTAATGCCGACATCACCAACACCCTGGCCGCAGCGTGCAAAGCTGAATTGCTGGCTCTGGGTGTCGCTGAAAAACACATCACCCTGGTGCAAGTCCCCGGCGCTCTTGAAGTGCCTGTGGCCTTGATGGCCATGGCTGAAAAACTCGAATTTGATGCCCTGATCGCTCTGGGATGCATCATCCGGGGTGAAACCTACCACTTTGAGCTGGTGGCCAATGAATCTGGCGCAGGCGTGAGCCGCGTGGCGCTGGACTACCAGTTGCCGATTGCCAACGCCATTCTGACCACCGAGAACATGGAACAAGCGGTCGCAAGACAAACCGACAAAGGCCGTGATGCCGCCCGTGTGGCGGTTGAAATGGCCAACTTACTGGACACTATTGAATGAGCGAATCTAGCCACCCAACACCTTCCAAACGCCCACCGCGCCAACCCCGCAAGGGCCTGACCAGCACCGGCGTACGCAAAGCCGCCAGCAAATCAGACCGCTCCCGTGCCCGTGAATTTGCCGTGCAAGCGCTCTACCAGGTGCTGGTGGGCAAAAACGATGCCGCGTCCATTGATGCCTTCACCCGCGACCTGGCTGGCTTCAACAAGGCCGACTCCGCTCACTTTGACGCGCTGCTGCATGGTTGCGCCGAGCAGGCGCAAGACATGGATGCCTTGATCATGCCGCTGCTGGATCGCCCCATCAGCGAAATTTCCCCGGTGGAACACGGCGTGATGTGGATTGGTGCTTACGAACTCAAACACTGCCTGGATGTGCCGTGGCGCGTGGTGCTCAATGAATGTGTTGAACTGGCCAAGGAATTTGGCGGCACCGACGGCCATAAATACGTCAACGGCGTACTCAATGGCCTGGCCCGCCAGCTGCGCGAAGCCGAAGTCGCCGCCGACAAAAACGCCACGCGCTAAGCCCTGATGCGAGTGACCCAACGCGCCCAGCGCATTGAGCCGTTTTATGTGATGGAGGTGGCCAAAGCCGCCAGCACGGTGGCGGCGCAGGTGGCGCACACCGACTCGCCCATGGTGTTTTTGAACATTGGTGAGCCTGACTTCACCGCCCCACCGCTGGTGCAAGAGGCCGCAGCCCAAACCATTCGTGATGGCTTGTCGCAGTACACCCCGGCCACCGGCTTGCCCGAGCTGCGCGAACGCATCAGTGGCTGGGATGCAAGCCATTTCGGAGCCAATGTGCCGGCCAGCCGGATTGTGGTGACGGCTGGCGCATCGGCTGCGCTGCAACTGGCTTGCCTGGCCCTGATTGAAGCCGGTGACGAAGTGCTGATGCCCGACCCCAGCTACCCTTGCAACCGGCATTTTGTCTCGGCCGCTGAGGGCACAGCGGTGCTCATCCCCACCACCGCCGCCGAGCGTTTTCAACTCAGTGCCGACAAGGTGTCGCAGGCCTGGACCCCCCACACACGGGGGGTGTTGCTGGCCTCCCCCTCCAACCCGACTGGCACGTCGATTGCGCCAGATGAGTTGCGCCGCATCCATGAGGTGGTGAGCCAACGGGGCGGCATTACTCTGATTGACGAAATTTACCTGGGCCTGAGCCACGACGCGCAGTATGGGCAGACCGCTTTGATGCTGGACGAGCAAATCATCAGCATCAACAGTTTTTCCAAATACTTCAACATGACCGGCTGGCGACTGGGCTGGATGGTGGTGCCCGAAACGCTGGTTCCGGTGATCGAGCGGTTGGCGCAAAACCTGTTCATCTGCCCCAGCACCATTTCGCAATACGCGGCATTGGCCTGTTTTGAGGCGGCAAGTCTGGCCGAGTACGAGCGCCGCCGGGCCGAATTCAAAGCCCGGCGTGACTACTTCATCCCCGCCTTGAACGCTTTGGGATTGAACGTCCCGGTCACGCCCGATGGCGCGTTTTACGCCTGGGCCAATTGCACAGTGGCCTGCGAAAAGCTGGGAGTCAATGGCAGTTGGGATCTGGCCTTTGAGCTGATGCACCGTGCCCATGTGGCGGTCACCCCTGGGCGCGACTTTGGCCAGGCCGACACGCATCACTTCATTCGCTTTTCCACAGCCAATTCCATGGCGCAATTACACACTGCGATTGACCGCCTGAAAGCCTTGCTGGCATGAGTGATCAGCCCACGTCAAAAGAAGTTTTCTCCTGGCCGGTGCGGGTCTACTGGGAAGACACCGATGCCGGTGGCATTGTGTTTTACGCCAACTACCTGAAATTTTTTGAACGCTCCCGCACCGAGTGGCTGCGCGCCAAGGGCATCCACCAGCATGACTTGCGCCAAGCTACTGGCGGCATGTTTGTGGTCGGCCAGGCCGATGTGCGTTACCTCAAAAGCGCCAGACTCGACGATGAACTCTGCATCACCACCACCTTGCTGGATGCTGGCCGTGCCTCCATGAGCATTCACCAGCAAGCCTTTCTGCAAGCCCCGACTGGGCGTGAACTGCTGTGCCAGGCCACCATTCGGGCTGGCTGGGTCAATGCCAGCAGCCTTAAACCTGACAGAATTCCACTCCAAATTCTGCATGCCCTGACCTGAACCCATTTTTGACCTTGGACACAAGAAGCACCATGAACCAAGACCTCTCCATCATTCAACTCGTGTTGCACGCCAGCATTGTGGTGCAAGCGGTGATGCTGCTGCTGATCACCATCTCGATTGCCAGTTGGGCGGCCATTTTCCGCAAGCTGTTTTCGCTCGGCAAGGTCAAGCAGCTCAATGACAATTTCGAGCGTGAATTCTGGTCGGGCAGCAACCTGAACGACCTGTTTGCCGCCGCCACCCAAAACGCCCGCAGCGCCGGGCCGATGGAGCGCATTTTTGCCAGCGGCATGCGGGAATACCAGAAACTGCGCGAGCGCCGCATCACCGATGCCAACACCCTGATGGACGGTGCACGCCGGGCCATGCGGGCCAGTTTTCAGCGCGAAATGGATGTGGTGGAAACCCACCTGAGTTTTCTGGCCTCGGTCGGCTCGGTATCGCCCTATGTCGGCCTGTTTGGCACGGTCTGGGGCATCATGCACTCCTTCACCGGCTTAGCGGCGCTGACCCAGGTTACCCTGGCCACCGTGGCCCCCGGCATTGCCGAAGCCCTGGTGTCCACCGCCATTGGCCTGTTTGCGGCCATTCCGGCGGTGGTGGCCTACAACCGCTTTGCCCGCGACATTGACCGCACCTCGATCCGGCTGGAGACCTTCATCGAAGAGTTTTCCAATATTTTGCAGCGCAATGTCGGCGCACAGTCGGCCTCCGGGCACTGAACAACAGGAGGCACTCCCATGGCAGCTATCGCCCACCGTGGCCGCGGTCGTCGCACCATCAATGAGATCAACATGGTGCCCTTCATTGACGTGATGCTGGTGCTGTTGATCATCTTCATGGTCACCGCCCCCTTGATTGCCCCCAGTGTGATTGACCTGCCCAGCGTCGGCAAGGCGGCCAAGCAGCCCGATCAGGTGGTGCAAATCATCATTGGCAAAGATGAAGCCTTGCAACTCAAGGTCAAAGAACAATCCACCAGTGTCAACCTCAAAGCCCTGGTCAATGTGGTCAAACAAGCGCAGGGCGATGTGCCCAACACGGCGGTGGTGATCAGCGCCGACAAGGCGGTGAAATACGAAGCTGTGGTCAAAGTCATGGACACCTTGCAACGCGCCGGCATTGCCCGAGTCGGCCTGTCGGTTCAACTGACACCCTGATCGCTGCCCCATGCAAGCTGCCGCTGACCGCCTTGAATTTGCACCGCCGCCCACTGCCGGTCTGCTGCGTGCGCTCTTGCTGGCCTTGCTCGCCCATGGCTTGCTGGTGGCCGCGTTGACCTGGGGTGTGCAATGGAAGCGTGATGCGGAAATCCTCAGCGCCGAGGCTGAGTTGTGGGCCAGCGTGCCCATCGCTGCGGCCCCCAAATTGCAAGAGCCGGAACCCGAGCCCGAGCCTGAGCCCAAGCCGGTGGTCGCCTCCCCCAAACCAGCCCCGGAACCTGAACCTGAGCCCGTGGTGCAGCCGCCCAAAGTGGACATTGCTTTGGAAAAAGAAAAGCAGCGCAAACTGAAAGAACGTGCGCAGCTTGCCGAACAGGAAAAGCTCAGGCAAGAACAACTCAAACAAGAGAAGCTCAAACTCGAAAAAATCAAGCAGGACAAGCTGCTCAAAGACAAGTTGCAGGCTGAAAAGCTCAAAGCCGAGAAGCTCAAACAAGAGCAGGCTGACAAGGCCAAACGCGCCGAAGACAAGAAAAAAGAAGCGCTCCAGGCCAAGCAACTTGAAGCCCAGCGCGATCAAAACCTCAAACGCATGGCCGGTTTGGCCGGGGCCAGCGGTGGCCCGAGCGCCACCGGCACCGCACTCAAGTCGGCTGGGCCATCGGCCAGCTACGCCGGGCGCATTCGTGCCCGCATCAAGCCCAACATTGTGTTCACCGAAGACATCGCAGGTAACCCCAGCGCGGAGGTCGAGGTCCGCACCTCACCCGACGGCACGATCCTCCCGCCCAAGCTACTCAAATCCAGCGGCAACTCAGCCTGGGATAACGCGGTACTCAAGGCCATTGTTAAAACCGAGGTGCTGCCGCGCGATACCGATGGCCGCGTTCCACCGGTGCTTGAAATCAGCTTCAGACCGAAAGACTAAATGCTATACAATTTATAGCTGCTTGCGCTTTATTTTAAATGGCCAGAGGCCAATTAGTCATAAATAATCTCTGCCTTACCGGGGGCCACCTGAGCCCACCAGCTGGCCAAGGCGGCATCACTGGGGTAGAACTTGGCACGCTCACCGAGTTGCAGCTCGGCACTGGCCGCCCCCTCCTCACTGACGCATTGAAGGGCCATACGCACACCCAGGCCGCGCCACAGGTCACCTTGCTCAGTGACTTCTTTTTGCGCCGGAAAATCCCGCAAAAGCCGCGCCATATCCAGACGCAATCCTTGCGCCCCGGTGCTGGCTGTCACCCGCAGGTATTTGCCAAAACGGCAACGCGCCTGCTCCAGGTTCCAGACTTGCGTCACCGTGAGCTGCATGCCGCCTGAGAAGTGATCGGGTTTCTGCTTGCCCATCACAATCACCAGCTCATCGTCCTTGAGCAGGTCTTTGTGGGTGGTGATCAACGCCTCGTCGGCCCGCGCCTCGATCACACCGGATTTATCGTCCATCTTGAACAGCGCCAGCTTGCCGCGCTGGCCGTTGATGACACGAAAGTCGGTGATGATGCCTGCCAGCAGCTGCGGCTCGCGGGTGTCGATCAGGTCGGAAATCGGGCGCTTGGCAAACCGACGCACTTCGGTGGTCACTTCATCAAACAAATGGCCTGACAAATAGAAACCAATGGCGGTTTTTTCATAGGTCAAGCGCTCTTTCACGCCCCAAGGGGTGGCCTGCACCAACTCGGGCTCCTGCGTGCTGGAACCATGGTCATCGTCACCGCCCATGTCAAACAGGCTGCATTGGTTGGCATTGGCCAGGGCGGCAGCGCCGAACTCAAAGGCCAAATCGACACTGGCCAGCAAACTGGCGCGGTTGAGTTCAATGGCATCAAAAGCACCGGCCTTGATCAAGGCTTCCACCGTGCGTTTGTTGATGCGGCTGCGATCGACCCGGACGCAAAAGTCAAACAGGCTCTTGAACGGGCCACGGGTGTCGCCCTGCGGCCCCACGCCGCGGCCTTCACGGGCCGCCACAATCGCCTCAATGGCCTGCTGGCCGCTGCCTTTAACGGCGCTCAAACCATAGCGAATCACCTTGTCTGACACCGGCTCGAAGCGGCTCACGCCCCGGTTCACGTCCGGCGGCTCAAACGTCAAGCCCATCTTGAGCGCATCTTCCAGCAAGACTTTCAGCTTGTCGGTGTCGTCCATTTCCACCGTCATGTTGGCGCAGAAGAACTCGGCGGTGTAGTGCACCTTGAGCCAACCGGTGTGATAAGCCAGCAGCGAGTAGGCAGCGGCGTGTGACTTGTTGAAGCCGTAGCCGGCAAACTTTTCCATCAAGTCAAAAACTTCGTCGGCCTTGTCCTGGTTGATGTCGTTCTTGGAAGCACCGTCGCGAAAAATCTGCCGGTGCCGGGCCATCTCGTCGGCATCTTTTTTACCCATGGCGCGGCGCAACATGTCCGCGCCACCGAGGGAGTAGCCCCCCAGAATCTGCGCGGTCTGCATCACCTGCTCCTGGTAGACCATGATGCCGTAGGTCTCAGACAGCATATTGGCCACCAGCGGGTGTGGGTACTCCACCACCTCGCGGCCGTGTTTGCGCGCCACAAAGCTGGGAATCAGGTCCATCGGGCCGGGCCGGTACAAAGCGTTCAGGGCAATCAGGTCTTCCAACCGGGTCGGTTTGGCATCGCGCAACATGCCTTGCATGCCACGGCTTTCAAACTGGAACACGGCCTCGGTCTTGCCCTCCTGGAACAAGCGGTAGGTGGGCTTGTCGTCCAGCGGCAGGTTCTCAAAGGCAAAGTTCTCCTGGCCTTTGTGGCGCTTGATGATGAACTCGCGGGCGATTTCCAGAATGGTCAGTGTGGCCAGGCCCAAGAAGTCGAACTTGACCAGGCCAACCGCCTCCACGTCATTCTTGTCGTACTGGCTGACCGCCGAGTCGCTGCCGGGCTGCTGGTACAGCGGACAAAAGTCGGTGAGCTTGCCCGGCGCAATCAGCACGCCCC
>VIKI01000044.1:55067-58123 GCA_008080595.1 Comamonadaceae bacterium | reverse complement strand
CGGTGTGAGTGTTTCTTCACGCCCGGTGAATGGATTGCCCCCGCCGCGCCATTGTTTGCTCGTGGGGTGAGGGCGCACGATTGCACCCATCCCAACCACACCGAAGGAAGTCACCATGTCAGATCGTTTCAAGACCACTGTTCGCCGTATCGCCAGCGCCATCGCCACCCAGTTTCAAAGGGTTACCCAGCGCTCTGTCAGCCAGGTGGGGGCGGTGTCACGCAGCACTGTTGCCCACTTGCCAGGGCCAGCCGCACTGATCGCGTTGGGGGTGCTGGCCGGCGCAGGCTACGCGCTTTATACCTACCCGCCGATGCAAAGTATTGGGCGTGGCGAAATGGGCATGCGCCTGAACCAACTGACCGGTTCGTCAACGGAAGTGCGTGATGGCGCGGTGATCATCATCCCCGGCCTGCATGAATTGCGCCGCTTCTCGCTGCGTGACCAGGTTTACCGGCCCACGGCCAATGTCAGTGCCAGTGGCCCGGCACCGTTTCAGTCGGTAGAAGGCTTGTCGATTGGCGTAGACATTTCGGTGCGCTACGCGCTGGATGCCAGCCAGATCGCCGCCATGGCCCGTGACCTGCCCGAAGACATCAACCAGGAAATTGTCGAGCCCGTGGTGCAAGGTGTGCTCTACAAAACCCTGGCGCGTTACACCGTGCGTGAGATTTTTTCAAGTAAACGCCAGGAGATTGCGCAACTGATTGAGAGTGAACTCAAACCCCGGCTGGCCAAGGATGGCATCAAGCTCGAAGCCGTCACCATGGGCAAGGTGGACTTGCCGCCCGACTACAAGGCAGGCATGGAACACTTGCTGGCCGAAGAGTTGGCTACCGAGAAGATGCGTTACACCCTGGAGCTAAAAGAAAAACAGGTCAAACAAACCGAGCTGGAAGCCCAGGCCGACAAGGTGCGCCGCGAAACATCGGCCCAAGCTGCCGGTGAAGAGCAGATCATTGCCGCCAAGGCGCAGGCTGAGGCCATGAAACACGTCTTGCCCTTCAAACAAAAGCAGATTGAGCAGCGTGCGCTGGAGGCCGAGGCAGAAAAAGTTTCACGCATCAAAACCGCCGAAGGCACAGCCCAGGCCCGCCGTATTGAAGCCGCCGGTGAAGCCGAATCCCGCAAAAACCTGGCCGATGCCGAAGCCTACCGCCAGGATCGCATTGGCAAGATTGCCAGCGAACAACTGGCCCGTGACGGTGCCTTGATCTCGAAAAACCCGCTGTTGATCCAGAAGACCATGGCCGACAAGCTGTCTGACAAGATCACCGTCATCATTGCGCCGCCGCCAGCCGATGGTGGCTTCATCGGCTCAGCACTGCTGGGTGCGGGCAAGTTAAATACAGCCCAAGCGGTGCAGACGGCCCAGTCAGCCAACGCGAATGTTGAGCCAGCCCAAGCTGAACAAGGCAACACTGAAGGAGCGCAATAACATGATCGCTGCCTCTTTGTTGGTGATTGCCATCGTTACCCAGGATCAGTCCTCGCTGCGCTCGGCACCCCGTGACTCCGCACCGCAGCAGGCCGTGCTGGCCCAGGGAGACAGTCTGGAAATTCGTGGTCAGAAGGGAGACTACCTGCAGGTCTACGACCACCGGCGTGAACGCGCGGGCTACATCCGCGCCACCCAGGTACGCAGCCAGTCGCTCAAGCCCGAGGCTGCGCCCGAGCTGTTGTCGGTTGTGCGCTTTCTGCGCGACACGCCGGGGGCCGAGTCACTGGGTATGGGCTACGCCGCCGCTTACCTGCGGGCCGCCCCGGCTGAGGCCATCAATGGTGAGATTTTTGATGCCCTGGGTGCCATGGCCGAGCGCTTGGCTCGCCGTGCCTCGGCCCGCCAGGGCAAACCTGGGGGTGATGCCCTGGCCGCACACCTGGAAGTGGCCGCCAGTTATGGCGTTGAGATGCTCAGCTTTGAGCGCGATGGTCAGATACAGCTCTGCTACAACGGCGATGCCCACCGACGCGTGTTGGCCTTGCCTGCCACCGACATCCAAAAGGCGATGGCGGCCTTGGCCCTGACCAAACACGAGTGTGTGGCGCCGAATCTGAACCCGGTGGAGCGCTTTGCGCTGGACAACTGGCGTGCCGACGTGCTGGACCGGGTCGAGATGCGCGATCTGCCCGAGGTGCTGAAAAACCGCCTGCACCTGCGCAAGGCCGGTGTCTGGGCCAGCCTGGCGTATCAGCGGGCACGTCGTGCGGAATTTGCGCCTGCTGCAGTGCAGGCGGCTGCCACCCGGGCTTTGCAAGAACTGGCTGCGGTGAACAAAACCGAATTGGCTGACACCGATGCCGCTGCCTACAGCGATGCCGCCATTCGCGTTGGTGCCTCGCGTTGGGCGGCGGAGCCTGCTTCTGTGAACGATTCATCTGCCAATGCAGCGCAATCCATCACAAAACTGTCGGTGCGTTTAAGCGCAGGCCAGCCGGGCGAAACCTGCGTGCATGTGGTGGATGCCAAACATGACATTAAAAACCCGCTGTTCACCCGCTGCACCTATGGCGTGGTGTGGGCGGCCTCGGCCACGGCCAATCGGGACCACACGGCGCTGGCACTGGCGGTACAGCCGCTGGACAGCTGGCGCGAGATGTGGGTGTTTCAGCAAGGTCCGAAGGGCTGGGGCGTGGAGGTGCTGCCGCCCGCACTGGACAACCCCAACCTTGGTTATGTGGAGTTTGCCGGCTGGGTGCCAGGCAATACCCACATGCTGGCCGCCCGCGAAGCCAAGATGGATGGCCGTTTTAAGACAAGTTTCGAACTGCTGCGCACCACCACGCTGGAGGTAGAGAAACAAGCCGACCAGCCGAAAAACCTCAGTGTGTTTTACCGCTGGCAAGATGCGGTCTGGAAGGGGCAGACGGTGAGTTTGCGGTAGGCGATTCTTCGTCAGTCCGCACCCGCGTCCGGTGTCACCCCCAGCTCCGCACACAGCTTGGCCACGGTCGCACGCAGCTGGGCCACTTCGGCCTCCAGTCGCTCTATGCGTTCAGTGGTGCTGCTGTCCACCGCGCGGCTGGGGCTGCCGCCGGCCCATGATGCTTCATCT
>VIKI01000044.1:45032-55059 GCA_008080595.1 Comamonadaceae bacterium | reverse complement strand
TGCTCACGTGCACCGGGGGCTTTGGCCAGTTTGACGACCAGGGGGCCGCCTTTTTCTTCTGAGCGGTCTTGCAACTCTTCCAGGAAACCTTCTACCGAGGAGATGTCGGCAAACTTGTACCAGCGCTCGGTGTTCAGGCGCAGTTCGGCAGAGGTTTGCGGCCCGCGCAGCATCAACACACCGAGCAGCACGGCGGATTGTTCGGGCACGCCGACACCGCGTTGAAAGTTGTGCTCATAGCGTGCGACCCGGCCGCTGGTATTGGTGCGTACCAAAGCCTTGTTTTGCAGGCTGTCGATGGCTGCGGCGACATCGGCTTCAGACAAGTCCATCACCGGGTCGCGGGTGGTTTTCTGGTTGCAGCCGAGCATCAGTGAGTTCAGCGACAAGGGGTAGCTGTCAGGCACAGTTCGGGCTTTTTCCATCAAAGTACCGATTACGCGGGCTTCGATGGGGGTGAGGGTCAGGGAAGTGGGAGGGGTCAAAGTCATAATTCAGCCAGTTATGAAAAACATCGTTATTTTGATCTCAGGCGGCGGCTCCAACATGGCGGCCATTGTGAAAGCCTCACAGCGTGACCATTGGGCCGACACCTTGGGGGCTAGGGTGGCGGCTGTCATCAGCAACAAAGCCGATGCAGCAGGCCTGGAGTTTGCGCGTAGCCAAGGGATTGCCACCCAGGTATTGGATCACAAGGCTTACCCGGATCGCGCCGCGTTTGACGCGGCATTGGCTCAGTGTATTGATGTCTTTGATACACCGGAACATCCTGTGCTGGTGGTGTTGGCCGGGTTCATGCGTATTCTGACCCCCGGTTTTGTCAACCACTACGCCGGGCGGCTGGTGAATATTCATCCCTCTTTGTTGCCAGCGTTTGCCGGGTTGAATACGCATCAGCGCGCGATTGATGCGGGTTGCAAAGTAGCCGGGGCCACGGTGCATCTGGTGACCCCGGAGCTGGATCATGGCCCGATTCTGGCGCAGGCGGTGGTGCCGGTGTTGCCGGGTGACACCGCAGAGTTGTTGGCGGCGCGGGTGCTCACACAAGAGCATTTGATTTACCCGCAAGCGGTGTTTGAATTGCTATTGAAAGCATAGCTGTTTACGCTGATGCATCAAGCGCTACAGGCATAATTTATGAAACAACAAATGCAGGGAAATGTGGTGACGGCAAAGCGCGGTAATTGGGTGAAATACACGGCCTCGGTCGTGGATCAGGGCTTGTTGAGTGGGCTGAACTTTCTGATCGGCTTGGCGCTGATACGGTTTGCGACCAAGGAGACCTATGGGTTGTACTCGCAACTTTTTGGGGTTGGCCTGCTGATCACCACCCTTTTGGATTCATTGATCGGGTCTGCGCTGACGACCTTGTCTGCACGACTTCCGACAGTTGAACGTGCGGTGTTTGTGGCCCGTGCTGCAAGGATTCAATGGGCGGCTTCGGCTGTGTTGGCGGTGATTTCCGGTCTTGGGGTGGGGGTGGCTGCTGTGGCTCTGGAGTTGTCCGCGACACCTGTTGTGCTCGGTTTGTCTTTTTCGGCTTTTATTTTTGCTCTTGGTTGCCGAGAGTACTGTCGAACAGCCCTGTTCATCGAATCGCACCCCGAAGCTGTTGTCAAGTTGGATTTTGTTTTTGTTTTGGTTTCGGTCGTCGGGGCATCATCGTTTTTGCTGCTGGATCATATTGAAGTTTCCCAGATTTTTCTTTTGCTGGCCCTGTCCAATGGCATTGCAGCGCTGCTTTTCAGCTTGGTTTTGTGGCGTGGTGCAGGGCCTGGACTGACTTGGAAGACGTACCAAGGGGATGCCACGCAACTTTGGGAATTGAGCCGCTGGGCGGTACTTGGATGTGTGCTTTCGTGGTTGGGCAATAACAGCTATTTGTATTTTGCTGGCGGTATTGCCGGGGTAGCTGCGCTGGCTGATCTCAATGCCGCACGCTTGTTGCTGATTCCCATTGTGATCGTCGGGATGGGGTGGGAAAGGATGGCCCAGCCCGCCATGGGGCGGATGATTGCAGGTTCGGAGGTGGTCAAACTTCGCAGCTTTGTGAGGAAATCCGTGCTGGTGTTGGAGGTGTTTACCATCGGTTACGTTGCTGTTCTGCTGATGGCTTTCCCCTGGCTCAGCGTGCATGTGTTTGGGGTCAAATATGGCAATCTTTCCACGTTGATGCTGCTGTGGGGGGGCTACTTTGCTTTTAATGGTGCGCGCAAAGTGGGAACGGTTTTGCTGACCAGTTATGGCTCGTTTCGGGTGATGTTCTGGCAGGGTGTTGTCTCTCTGGTGATTCTTATCATTGCGACATTGGGGTTGACACCTGCTTTCGGTGTGATGGGCGCACTTGTGGCCATGATCATTGCCGAAATATGGACCTTGCTCGTCACCTATGTTTACATGTTGCCTCGGGCAAAAGCGCAACAGTTAAGTTTGGAATGAATCCCTTATGCTGATCAGCGTTTGTATTTGCACATTTCGCAGACCAACTTTGTTGCTGGAGTTGCTCAATGCGGTTGGCCAGCAGCAGATGGGTTCACTGCAAGCCCAAATTCAAATCGTTGTGGTTGATAACGATCCGAATCATTCTGCACGCCCTGTTCTGGAGTCGTGGCGTACGCCGCCCGGGTTCTCGTTGGTGTTTGTGAATGAACCAGAGCCGAATATTGCGGTTGCACGAAATACGACGGTCCGATTGGCTAAGGGGGACTGGATTGCCTTTGTGGATGATGATGAACTCCCCGTTAGTGATTGGTTGTTGCGACTGGTTGAAACTCAACAACGTTTCAATGCGGATGCCGTTTTTGGTCCGGTCATACCCCGTTATACAACCGGTATCAAGGATTGGATACGCCTGGGCGGCTATTTTGATCGGCGGCGGTTTCCTACGGGAACTTCAATTGATGAAGCTGATGCACGAACCAGTAATGCACTGGTCAGCGCAAAGCGCCTTCGATCATTGGACGGACCTTTTGATCAGTCGTTTGGGCGCACTGGTGGTGAGGACAGCATGTTGTTTCGCGATTTGCTGGCATTGGAGTGTCGCTTCGTGTGGAGTGATGAGGCGACCGTTTCTGAAGATGTTCCGATGGCGCGCGCAAATGCATCGTGGTTGTTGCGACGCTCGCTGCGGGTGGGACAAACCTGGATTCGTGCGGAGTTGTACCGTTTGCCAATAAAAGCAAAAATATTTCACGGCTTTGTATTGATGCTCCGAGCTTGTGTGCAACTGGTGGTCAGTGGTGTGCTTGCTGTGGCTTGGCTTCCACTGTCTCGTATCAAGGCATTTCATTGGACGCGTACAGCTGCTATGCAGATAGGGAAAATCACTGCCATGGTATTCAGATACAAAGAGTATGGCGGGTGAACCAATGGCCGACGCATATTCAGAAGTAAAACCATGGGCTGCTAATTTAATTATTGCGTTGTTATTTACAACGTGTCTGTTTGCATTACTTCCCCCTGGGTTATCGTGGTCGAGTCTCGATGCTGGTGCGGGGGAGGAGGGCTCTGCGTACGTCAGCGGGTCATTGGGATTTCAGCTGCAGTGGAGTAGTGTTTTTCTGGTGTCAGGTTTTATTGTTTGGCATCACAGGCTGCTTGCATGGTCAAATTTCAGGTCGGTGAATCCTTTCATTTTGGCTATGCTCATTTACTGTGCGCTGGGCATTATGTGGTCGCCAGTTCCTATTGTGACGCTTAAAAAAGTTGTTCAATTTGCGGGATTGATCGTTTTTTCTCTGGCAGTTCAATCTGACCAACGACCATGGACACATCATGTTTTTGTGATTGCCATGGCGCTGGCATTTATCGAATTGGTTTCTGCTTTTGTCTCTATTTTTATTCCTTCGTTTGGAATAGATGCCGAGTTTGGTTATGCGTGGCGTGGGATTGTTTCAGGAAAAAATGCGTTAGGCAGAATTGGGGCTTGGTCGGCATTGTTTTGGGTTGCACTTGGGCGCGTGAATGCTGTTCCTCGCTCGTTATATTGGTCTGGTTTATTGCTCAGTCTTTTATCTGTTGTCATGTCAAAAAGCTCAACCAGTCTCACGATCACTGTCCTGGGCTTGATATCATTTTGGATTTTTCAAAAACAGCATATCGGGTCACCTTTATGGTTGCAGCGGCTTTTGGTTATTGCCGGACTAATGATTGTGATGATGTTGCATTTGTTTTTTATTTATGAGGGTCGTTTGCCTGAGCGCAGTGAGATATTGGAGCCTTTTGCCAATTTGTTTGGTAAAAGTGCTGATCTGACTGGGCGAGCAGATATTTGGGCACCGCTTTACATCGAAATCGAGAAACATTGGCTTCTAGGTGTCGGCTACGGAGCCTTTTGGCTTGGACCAGGCAGTGCTTCACAACCCATTCTGGATGCCTTGCCATGGATTCCGTATCAGGGACACAACGGGTATCTTGATGTGCTGAATGAGTTGGGCGTGATCGGTATTTTTTTGTTTTTATGTGCCGTGATTTCTTATATTGTGAACCTTATTCGCTGTTTGCGTATGGACCGTCAACTTGTGGCGCTCTTGGGTTCATTACTCTTGATTTTTTTAATTTCAAATTGGACTGAAAGTACGGCATTTCGGGGAGTCACATTTGATTTCATCCTTTTTATTTTTTCATGTATCAGCTTGAGTTCTTTTCAGAACCAGAAATACAGCAATGGAGGATTAAGTTGAAATTAAATTTTTCTCAAAAGTCATGGTTTGTATTATTTTTTACGAGTTTTCTGCTTTCTCCAAACCAGGCCAATGCAACAACTGAGTTGGCGTTACAGCTTGATGTGTCGTGGCTTCAAGATTCAAACCCGCTGCGTTTCGCGCAAGATGTCAATCTGAATCGTGTTTTACCGGGGGGGAAATTAGAAGATTCAGTGCTGGCAAATGATCTGCGGTTTGCCTTGATTCATCCGCTCGACTCACCTGAAACGCGGCTTGTATTCACGGGGCAACTCGGGCAACGCCGTTTCGAGCAAATGACCCAACTGAACCATACAGAGTCTGCATATAAGGCCAGCTTTGAGTGGCGATGGAGTGATCAATGGAAAGGTGCACTTTCTCATCTGAAGGCACAACAGCTTTATGCCTACGAAAATGGGAGTTTGACGGATCGTGAAATGACGCATTGGGTGACGGATAAAGCTGAATTGGCTTTGCAAATTACCCCTGACATTGAAGTTCCCCTTGCAATCAGTGCTCGTCAATTGGCGCATGACTTGCCGGTCAATTGGGTTTTTGACCGTGACGAGAAAATTGTTGATGCAGGTGTACGGTTTCGCACAACATCAGGTTCCATGCTTGGCCTTGGTGTGCGCTCAACGGAAGTGACATCGCCCAAACGCACTGCGCAGCAGGTAAGCAGTCTGGATTCAGGATATCAAGACAAAGAAGTCTATGCAGAGTCGAGTTGGCAGTACAGCGCATTGACCAGATTTGATGGACGAATCGCATCATTGCATCGTAGCTATGTCAATTTGTCTGCAATGAACTTCTCTGCTATGACTACGGAACTTAAGGTGCGCTACGATTATTCTGCGAAAACCAGGCTGACTTTAGATTTATGGAGTCGCCCCTATGGGGTTACAGATCCTGCCGTGTTGTATGCGATCGGAGCTGGAGCGAGGTTGGGGGCACGTTGGCAGGCAACGGCTAAAACAAGGCTGTCACTGCAGGCAAGCAATGAGGCTCAACGTTATCACTCGTCCTATATGGCATTGGGGCCATTCAACACCGAACTGAATCAACGGCGCATGGGTGGGAGCATTGATTATGCGGCAACCCGTGCAATTCGTTTTTATGTTGATGGTTTTCGAGAACAGCTTCGCAGAGGGGCTTTGGGCGCAGATATTGCTCAAAACGTTTTCCGACTAGGGTTTGAATATACCTATGAAAATATGCCGGGAGTGGCAGAGCGCAACTTATTTGGTGGATGGCGTTGATCCAGATGCGTCGTTGCAACTTATTTGAAAACTACCGATGTCACGTTTACTGGTTGATAGCGCCTTCATCGATTGGAAGAATGCGTGAATAAATCTTACAAGCCATATTTGGATGGGATCAGGGGCATTGCAATTTTATTGGTGGCTCTTTCACATGGAGGTTATGGAAAGATCATACCGGGTGCATTGGGGGTGACGATATTTTTCTTTATCAGTGGATACTTGATTACATCCTTGCTGTTAAAAGAGAAGGAAATAAAAGGCGAAGTAGATTTGATAAAGTTTTATATGCGACGCATGTGGAGATTGATGCCTGCATTGATTGTTTATATTTTTCTATCATTTCTGTTGAATATTTTTCTTGTTGGAAATATTGATCTTATTGAACCTATTTCTGCTGTATTCTATGTGTCAAATTATTATTCTGTTTACATTGGTTATAGGGATGTCAATGGTGCATATTCATTTTATTCAATACTTTGGAGCCTGGCAATAGAGGAGCATTTTTATTTGCTTTTTACACCATTGATTGCATATGTGAAATCGCGAAAAAAATTAATAATTTCAATATTTGCAGTTCTGGTTTTGCCTTTGATGGATCGTATTTTTATAGCGTACTACTCAACACCTGAATTTTTTGAAAGTTATACTTATTATGCAACGGACACTAGAATTGACTCTATTGCGTATGGTTGTGTATTGGCTGTATTGGGTTACAAAAGAATATTCAATATTGAGACTAAGGTTGTATTTTTAATCGGAATTATTGGGCTTGTATTGTCACTTTTGTATCGTGATGAATATTTTAGAAATACTTATAGGTATACGTTGCAAGGAATAAGTTTGTATCTTGTTTTTGGTGAGGTGATTTTTTCGGAAAAATTGGATGTTGTTCGAAAAATTTTATCAAATAAATTGATTGTATATGTTGGCAAGTTAAGTTACTCAATGTATCTCTATCATTGGTTTGCTGTTGTGCTCATGATGTATTATCTGGGAGTGGCGGAATTGAAGTCAGTATGGCAGATCGGATATTGGAGTATTGCCGTTGGGATGTCTATGTTGTCATATTATTTCGTTGAAAAGCCAACCTTGAGATTGCGCATAAAATATGGATCAAGCGCTGAGTAGTGAAGACTTGCGATTTCTTTTAATGATATGAACAATAGATTCTATTATTTTATTAAATTTATTATTTTTAACTGCAGAGCATTCGGTGTATGAAACTTCCTCTGGATTCCAGCGGGTCTTTGAAACGTCATTGCCAATAGATAAATTTACTCTTTTTAATTTTTTTTCGATTGACCATTTTATTATCTCTGCAACAAGTGTGGTCATGACGCTGTATTTTCCATAATGATGGTTATAGCCTGAGTAGTATAAATATATTTCATCTCCGAAAATAAACCCAAATCGCATTGCAACAATTTCATTGTTTATTTTTAGGCAAAATAAGCATAAATTTTGTGCATCAGAATCAAAGCTTTGGATGAAATTTTCTAAAAATTTTCGATGTTTATCTTCGTGAAAATAGTTAGGATGAGAGATGGTTGACTTTAATGATGCTCTGTTTTTGTGGAGCATGTAAAACAAATCAATATTTTCAAGAATGGTATCTCTGCTGGTCAATGTGATGAATTCGAAACTCAATTTGTCTTTTGTGAGTGAGTTGTAGCAATGGCGCAAAGATTCCTTTATATTTCTTTTTAATGATTTTTTGAAATCATCCCAATTTTCACTTAAATTTAGAATGTAATTGGGTATGATTCTTTTTTCCAAAAAAAGAATTTCTCTGTATTTTATTGTTGAGTTGGTGATTTGACTGGATGGTGCGATAATTTGAAATCTGCATAAAGAATTATTGCTTTTTATGATCATTTGCATCCAATAATCAATTGCATTTTCTAAATGGTCTTTGAGAATTAAAGGGGTGCGAATTTCTGTGAGATTTGGATCTGATCCGAATGGACGTGTGTAACGGTATATTGTTATTTCGTAAATACCAAATCGGGATGTGAAAAGTGGCAATACTCCAACCAGCTTTTGATCAACCCAAAAGGTCACAATACAAAGCTCATCTCGTCGAAAATTTCCTTGAATGGAGAAGCAGTCCCACCATGTCTTATTCCACTCAAATGATTGAAATGGAAGTATTTGTGGAACTTGCTTTTGTAGGTTTAACCAATCACCCTTTAATGCACTAAATTCATCTTTGGTTTTAATAATCTTTATTATCATTTTTTCGAATGTATTTATTTAAAATGAACTGGATTTTTTAAATATTTTTCAGAAAGGCGTTTGAATTGTCCCTGGTCTGTTTCAAGGTTCGTTTGAGTTGTGTGACCTGAGCTAAATACGATACCGACAGCACCTGCAGCGACTAATTCTTCGGGATGGGTTAAAAAATAATCCATTTTGTTGTCTCTGAAAAAACCAGGACGACCACCACGATTTGGTGAAGGCACCCCTAGTGGGGTTTGCCACCAAATGAGTGGTTTTTGTATTTCCTTGAAGTATTGGCGAGCCATTGCCAAATGAGTGGTGAAGTTCGGTTCTGATTGATTTGAATAATCCCAGCTATGAGTTGGGCCATCTGATCTATCGCATCCAGCTCCTTGCCCGGTGTAACGCGATTCAAAACAACCTGCATCCCGGTCACTGGTTTGCATGACGACAAAATCACCCTTGCCCGCACCAATGAGCTTCATGTAACTCAGTTCGGTTGCTGCAACGTCAGGGAACAGTGATGGAGGAAAGCCAACGTAGGCTTTGGGTGCAAGTGAGCGTGCCATGTCTAACAAACAGTGTCCAAAGCCGATCATGTTGTTGGGCTGATCGGCGCAATCAGGATTGTCAGTATTCACATGCACAAAGTGGTTCGCTGGATCACCAAATTGACGTTGTGTATAGCCCCAAAAATCTGGCTCGAAGTTAACCAGTGCAGGTTTATCATAAGCTTTCAGCTCGCGATACAAAATGCGTACATTGTTCCAGTACTGCTGCATGAAATATGGGTCACTCACTCCGGAAATATTGCCATCACCCAGGGAGGCCATTTGATAAAGGGTGAACATCGGGACCGCCCCTAATGCATCAGCATTTTTTGTAACGATTTGAATATAGGAACCTTGAGGAGTATTCCAATTGATCCATGAATTTTTACCAACACGGTTAATATATTGATCGTAGATATCAGGTTTTAGTTGCTGAGCCTGAATTGATTCAATTGTTTGAGATCCTAATCCGATCAATAAACGTCTGGGTTTACCCAATGCAGCAGCTAATATCGCAGCACGTTCTTTCATGTCGGATAACAAGGCCGGTGATTCTTGAGTAGTGACTTTGGTTGTTGTGGTAGTTTTATTATCTTGACGTGTGCATCCTTGAACGCAAAATACCAAAAGTGCGATTGTGCAGGCAAATGATTTAGTTGATTTTGATATAAACCATTTTTCAGCGTTGTTGCTTTTATTTTTATTCATTTGAGTGCAAAAAGCTTCTATGAATTGAGAGCTAACTTATTATTAAATTCAAAGCATACTTTTGTTACGCCTACCTATCGCGTGGTATTCAAACCCTTGCGCTCGAACAGATTCGGGTGCGAATAAATTGCGTCCATCAAACATCACCGGAGATTTCATCAGTGCCCGGAGCTGATCCCAATCCGGGGTTCTGAATTCTTTCCATTCAGTCACGATGATGATGGCATCCGCATCTTGTGCAGCCTCGTAGGCATTCGACACAATGGCAAGTTGGTCTCGTTTACCCAGAACACGGGCCGCCTCTTTGAAGGCTACCGGGTCATAGGCCTTGACTTGTCCGCCCAGTGCCAAAATTTTTTCTATAAGCGTCAAGCTTGGCGCTTCCCGCATGTCATCGGTATTGGGCTTAAAGGCTAACCCCCAGACTGCAAAAACTTTACCTCCCAGATTCGGGCCAAAACGGGCCTGCAATTTATCTGACAGAACTGTTTTTTGTTGCTCATTGACTTTCTCTACCGCCATGAGCAGGCTTAATGGGCTTTTGTGATCCTGGGCAGTGCGAGCCAAAGCCTTCACATCTTTCGGGAAACATGAGCCACCGTAG
>VIKI01000044.1:27567-44988 GCA_008080595.1 Comamonadaceae bacterium | reverse complement strand
GCTGAAGCCAATTCGGGGGTCAGAGCCGATGCCTTTGCGCACGGATTCAATGTCGGCATCCAGCCGCTCAGCCAAAAGGGCCAGCTCGTTCATAAAGCTGATGCGGGTCGCCAGCATGGCATTGGCTGCGTATTTTGTGAGTTCGGCACTGCGAATGTCCATTGACAACAATCGGTCATGGTTGCGTAAAAATGGCTCGTAAAGTGAGCGCATGATTTCCAAAGCCTGTTCATTGTCAGACCCCACCACAATGCGGTCAGGGCGCATGAAGTCGGCAACGGCTGCACCCTCTTTCAAAAACTCAGGGTTGGATACAACTGAAAAATTAGCCGCAGCTCCACGCAAAGCCAATGACTGCGTAATCACTTGTCGAACCTTATCCCCTGTGCCCACCGGGACAGTGCTCTTATTCACAACAACCGTGAAAGTGCTGGGCATATGGCTGCCAATGTCGTGCGCGGCGGCCAACACATGCGTCAAGTCAGCGGAACCATCCTCGTCGGGCGGTGTTCCTACTGCAATAAATTGCACTGTGCCGTGCGCCAAAGCTTCACCCGAGTTGGTGGTGAATTTCAAGCGACCAGCGGCGACATTGCGCCTAACGATCTCTTCCAGCCCTGGCTCATGGATGGGTATACCACCATTATTGAGTAATTCAACCTTGGCAATGTCCAAATCCAGGCAGACCACAAAATTGCCCATTTCAGACAGGCAGGCGCCTGTTACCAAGCCGACGTAACCTGTTCCAACCACTGTAATTTTCATAGGATTTACCCCTGAATGAAGAGGCAATCATTATTAGACAGCTTACGTACCGAAACTCGTGAAAATCAAAAAAATCCCCATCTGAAAATGGTATTTTTACGCACCATCTCACTCGCGTTTTCAAGCCATTAAACCTAAGTCAGCTATGCTACACATCAGTGGAATTTACGGCCATCGTAGTTGATGAGGCATTGCATGTGATTGTTTTTGATGTCGGCATGTAGAAAACCTGTAGCTGATGGCTAAATTGAGTACTTGTGAATTCCACAGCGGCTCAACAAGGCATTCATGACGCCGTTTTATCGTTATAAATCAAATGCTTATAGCGCATTTTCAATCCCTGAACTAGTGGAAATTATGTCTCTTCATCTCAGCGACCGAGCCCCCCTGAACCATGAGGCAATTGACTCGGTGTCGCCCAGTGTTGCGCTGAAATCTATGGTACATGATGCCAAGATTCATCATCAGTTTGAATCTGTGGCGATGGCAAATCCGCAGGCCATTGCCTTGGTCGATGCTGATCGCACATGGTGTTATACAGAGGTCAATACGCTGAGTCATGGTCTTGCTGCATGTTTGCAAAGCATGACTACAGCAGATGTATCGATGCCAGTTGCTATTTATGGCAAAAGATCGGCATGGCTGGTGATTGCCATGCTGGCCTGTGCCAAAGCCGGTAGATGTTTTGCTGTGCTTGACAGTGCGTATCCGTCTGATCGGATCAATGTGCAAATTGACATCATTTCACCTTGTCTCATCATTGGAGTAAATACAGACGCAAAAGAGTTGAGTGAAAAAATTGGTGATACTGGTGATTTGCCTCTGATCGTGGCCAATTCCGATGAAGTGGAACACTTCAACAAACTGTCAAATATCAAACTTGAACCAATCGACAACCCATTGGCATATCTTTTGTTTACATCAGGTACAACGGGAAAACCAAAGTGCATTCAAACTAGTCATGCTCCTTTGATTCATTTTGTAGATTTTTATCTGAAACAATTTTCACCATGCCCAACAGATCATTTTTCAATGTTGTCTGGATTAGGGCATGATCCAATTTTTCGTGATATCTTTGTGCCATTATCTCTAGGGGCGAAATTATGTATTCCAACTCATTCAATTATTACACAGCCCATCTTGCTGTTTAATTGGATACAAGAGCAACAGATTTCCTTTTTGCATGCGACTCCTCAACTTTTGAAGTTGATTCTTGCTGGAGCTAAAGGGCAGATTGCACCATCATTGCGCTGCATATTTTCTGGTGGAGATGTGTTGCGACAAACATTGGTGCGAGAAATTTCTACTTTATCACCAGGTTGTCAGGTAACTAATTTTTATGGTGCAACAGAAACTCCACAAGCTGTTGCATTTCATGTTGTTGCAGATACTGATGAAGAAATTATTCCAATTGGTAAGGGGATTTCTGACACGCAGATATTGATTTTGAATGAGGATTTTGTTGTTACCGCACCGGGTGAAATCGGTCAAATTGCCGTTCGATCTTCTTTCAGATCCAATGGTTATCTTGGTGATGAATCGCAAACCATGAGTAAATTCGTTAAATCACCATTTACGAATCAGGTCGATGATTTACTTTATTTGTCTGGTGACTATGGATACTATCGTAATGATCGTGCAGTGATTATCAAGGGAAGGCTTGATGATCAGGTCAAGATACGTGGTTTCAGGGTGGAGCTTGTAGAAATTACGCTGGCTATTGAGGCCATTCAGGGGATTGAAGCTTGTACTGTGTTAGCCCAATCGCAATCCAATGGCGAGAATTCTTTGACAGCCTATCTTGTTGGAAAAAAGGAAGTCACCCCTGGACTAGAGCAGATCAAATCTGAGTTGAATGCTCACTTACCATCCTATATGGTGCCAGGGCGTTTTGTTTGGGTTGAATCACTTCCATTGCTTCCCAATGGGAAAATTGATCGAGAGCGATTGCTTCAATTGGGTAATACATCCGAATTTAATAATCTCGCCATGAATGGTGAAAATCAAGATGGAAAAATATTTGATGATGATAGTATTTCTTCAGTTCAAGATGAGAAATTGCTGGAGGATTTCAAATCAATATTTAGTGTTGGAAATATAAATTTATCAAATTCATTTGAAGATTTGGGTGGTGATTCATTATCTTATATTCAGGCCTCAATGGCACTTGAGAAAAATTTGGGTTACTTGCCTGAAAATTGGGAGAAAACGCCTCTATCACTTCTTTTGAAATGCGATCGAGTAAATAATCCAAAAAGTTACAGTATAAATACGTCGGTAATTGTGCGAGCAATTTCTATTGTTATTATAGTTCTTTCGCATTATTCAAATTTTGGTTTATGGGGTAACTTGTCAGCAACGACACCGATGTTTGTGATTGCTGGTTGGAGCTTTGTTCGATATCAGATTGATCCTATTTTGAAGCATGGGAGAATTAACCATGTTCTAAATATGATTGTTGCCATTGCAGTGCCTACTATACTTTATACAATGGCTAATCAGGCCTACAAAGGTGATATTCATTGGGATACTGTGTTTCTGATTGGCAATTTTTCTGGTGAAAATTATGCGTATAAATATGGTTACTGGTTTATAGGTGTGTTGGTTCAAGTATTACTTGCTTTGATGTTGTTCTTTTCTATTCCAGCAATCAGGGTGTTGATGGATCGTCAAAGATTTTTATTTATTTGTGTGGCAACATTGCTTTTTGGAAGTGCGATTAACTTAAGCTACAGCATGTCTTGGCTTGATTATGAGCGCTTAGGATTATTTCTTGATGGTGTTTTGCTGCTTTTTTTAGGTATGGCTGTTGGTCTGGCTAATACTATCCAGAAAAAGATCATTGTCATGATGTTAGTTCTAGCCCTTCAATTGATAGGAATGTTGTCCTGGTATCCTTTTGTTGCAATTTCTTTTGTATTGCTGATTTCGCGTGTTTCACTACCGATCTGGCTAGCCCGTGCGATTGGATATGTGGCTACATCTTCCCTCTTCATCTACTTGACTCACAATGGACTCAAGGCGATGTTGCTTGACAAGATTGGGGTGAGTGGCAACCTTTTTCTCAGTGTAGGGTTTGCCGTTTTGTTCGGTTTGGTTGTGTGGAAAATGTGGACGTATCTCTGGAGCTTGCTAATGGGTACTCTGAATCGCAAAGTGAATTGAGGATCAGCAAACCATGAGCAGATCAGGTTTTGATGTGAAAATAATTCACCTGAAGATTCTCGAAAAATCACGCACATTCTGCATACGAAATCGAGCCCAATCGGGGCTGGGTTTTATTTCAAATTCAACACACCTTATCAGCCGCATATGCCCAACACAACGCATCACGAAGTAAATCTGTTTGGTTTACAACTCAATGCAGTTTCATTTCAGGTTGCAGTTGATTTGTTGTGCCAGCAAGTACCTCATCGTCCAGCAAAGGTCGTTGTTACGCCCAATGTGGATCACGTCATTTCACTGGCGGAGAATGCTACCTTGTCCAACACCTACAACAGTGCAGATTTCAAATTCGCTGACGGAATGCCACTGGTATGGGCCAGTCGGCTACTTGGGCAGCCACTTCCTGAGCGTGTGACAGGGGCTGATTTGTTTGTTGCACTATGTCAGAAGGCTCAGAGGCACCATTGGCGTATTTGTGTCGTAGGTGGCATGCCAGGCCAAGAGTCGATGTTGCTCAATCGTTTTGCAGAGGTCTATCCCGGTTTACAGGTCGCCATCAAATCTCCAGCCATGGGTTTTGACTATCAATCCCATGAAGCCAACGATGTGACAAACTGGGTTAATGAATACAAACCTGATGTGGTGTTTGTCTGTTTGGGTTTTCCGCGCCAAAGTTTGTGGTCACTGAAAAACCGCCCCGATCTGGATGCGGGCTTGGTGCTTTGTGTGGGAGCTGCGATGGAGTTTGCCTTGGGATTGAAGAGTCGCGCTCCAGTCTGGATGCAAACCCATGGATTGGAGTGGCTATGGCGTCTGGCTTCAGAACCACAAAAACTCTGGCGGCGCTATCTGGTGCGAGGCCCCCGCTTTCTTAAATTGGTATGGAACGAGTGGCAGTTAAAAAAAACAAGCTAACCATGCCAGTCTTGCACTTGGATCTGAACACGCCGTCTTTCTGAGCTGATATGCAGCTCGACTACACCACCCTGGACATGCAGCGCCGCCAGCACCCCGCTTGGCGCTTGCTGGCGGCGGACTCTGCGCCCCTGGTCGCCAGCTTCTTGCACCGGGTGTTTGTCGTGCCCAATGTACGGGTTATGGCCCAGTCCAACCTGGCCGAGGCGCTGGAAGATACCTTGTATGGCCTGCGCGAGCAGTTGGGGGCCAAGGCCTTCCCCAAGTCGGCGCAAGAGTATCTGAACGACTGGGCCGCCAACGACAAGGGCTGGCTGCGCAAGTTTTACCCGGCAGGCTCGGACGAGCCGCATTTCGATTTGACTCCGCCCACCGAGCGCGCCCTCGCTTGGCTGGGCAGCTTGTCCGACAGATCCTTTGTCGGCACCGAATCGCGCCTGCTCACGCTGTTTGGCCTGCTCAAACAAATGAGCGATGGCAGCGAGACCAACCCGCAAGCCCGTATTGCCGAGCTGCACAAACAGCGCGATGCCATTGACGCAGAAATCGCCCGCGTGGTCGAGGGCAACATGGCTTTGCTGGACGACACGGCCCTGAAAGACCGCTTCCAGCAGTTCACCGGTCTGGCGCGTGAGCTGCTGGCCGACTTTCGCGAGGTGGAGCACAACTTTCGCACACTGGATCGCACGGTGCGTGAGCGCATTGCCTTGTGGGACGGGGCCAAGGGCACACTGCTGCAAGAGATCATGGGTGAGCGTGATGCGATTGCCGAATCGGATCAGGGCAAGAGTTTTCGCGCGTTCTGGGACTTTTTGATGTCGCAGTCGCGCCAGGAAGAGTTCACCGCGCTGCTGGCGCGGGTGCTGGATTTGCCGCCCGTATCGGCACTGGTGCCGGATGTGCGCCTGAAACGTGTGCACTATGACTGGCTGGAAGCTGGTGAATATGCCCAGCGCACGGTGGCGCAACTGTCGCAGCAGTTGCGCCGTTTTCTGGACGACAAGGCTTGGCTGGAAAACCGCCGCATCATGGATATTTTGCGCGGCATTGAAGGCCGTGCTTTGGCGCTGCGCGATGCGGCCCCGACGGCCTTGCGCGTGCCAGACTTCATGCAGATCGACGAGATTGGCGCAGGCGTGGAGCTGCCGCTGGAACGCCCGCTGTACCAGCCGCCGCTGCACACCGTGCTGACCAGCGTGGCTTTGCAGGCGGGTGATCCCGATCTGGATGCCGCCGCACTGTTTTCGCAGGTGCGGGTGGACAAGGCGGCCTTGTCGGCCCACATCCGAAAATCCTTGCAAACCCAGGCGCAGGTCACGCTGGCTGAGTTGCTGCACACGCGCCCGCTGCAACAAGGCCTGGGTGAGCTGGTGGCCTACCTGCAACTGGCCAGCGAGTCGCCCCACTCGGTGGTGGACGAGTCCACGCAGGATGCCGTGGCCTGGGTGGTGGTGGATGAGGCGGGCGGCTGGCTGACCCGCCGCGCCCGTTTGCCACGTGTGATTTTTATCAGGAGTTGAGCATGCAAGGCCTTGAAGTGAATCCCCTGGCATCCGATCTGGATGCCGCCACATCCAAGCTTGTTGTGCAACCCGACCTGACCAGCCTGGTCGTCCCCCTGCTCAAAGGCGTGTTATACCGCGAAGACGATGCCACCCAGTGGGCCGCTTTGCTGCAATTGCAGGCCCGCGTGCGCGACTATGTGGCGGTGCTGGCGTTGGAACTGGTGGTGGACGAGGCCGAGGGTTACGCCTTTGTGCGTGCCCAGCCACAGGCCGATGACAGTGCGCCCAAGCTGCCACGCCTGGTGCGCCGCCAGCCCCTGAGTTTTCAGGTCAGTTTGCTGCTGGCGCTGCTGCGCAAGAAGCTGGCCGAATTTGATGCCAGCGGCGGCGATACCCGGCTGATCTTGACGCGCAGCGCGGTGGTGGAGCTGGTGCGGGTGTTCTTGCCCGCGGGCTCCAACGAGTCGCGCCTGATCGATCAGATTGAAACCCAACTCAACAAGGTGATCGAGTTGGGTTTTGTGCGCCGCCTCAAGGCTCAGGCGGAAGGCGCGTCTAGCCGCGCTGTGCAAGAGCCGGTGTACGAGGTGCGCCGCATCCTCAAAGCCTTTGTGGATGCGCAGTGGCTGGCCGACTTTGACCAACGCCTGATGGCTTATCAGGCGCAACTGGCCAGCCCGGAGTTGACCGATGAGTGAGGCCACCCCCCTCGCAGGCTTTCGCCTGGCCCGCCTGGAAGTCTTCAACTGGGGCACGTTTGACAAACGGGTCTGGACGCTGGGGCTCGATGGCCGCAACGGCTTGTTGACGGGTGACATCGGCTCGGGCAAGTCCACGCTGGTCGACGCGATCACCACGCTGCTGATTCCCGCCCAGCGCATTGCCTACAACAAGGCCGCCGGGGCCGATGCGCGGGAGCGTTCGCTGCGCTCCTACGTGCTGGGGCATTACAAGTCCGAGCGCAATGAGACCAGTGGCAATGCCAAGCCGGTGGCACTGCGCACCGCCAGCGACTATGCGGTGATTTTGGGCGTGTTCCACAACGCCGGGTTTGACCAGACCGTGACCTTGGCCCAGGTGTTCTGGATGAAAGACACGTTTGGTCAGCCTGATCGCTTTTACGCCGTGGCAGACAAGGCGCTGTCGCTGACCGAAGACTTTTCTGACTTTGGCACGGCCGTGCCCGCTTTGCGCACTCGGCTGCGCAAAAGTGGGGTCAGCCTGTTTGACAGCTTTCCGCCCTACAGCGCACCTGACCGACTTTGTGCGCCACCACATGCTGGAGCCGTTTGACGTGGCCCCACGCATCGCAGGCTTGCTGGCGCACTTTGACGACCTGAGCCGCGCCCACGCCGCCGTGCTTAAAGCCAAACAGCAGGTCGATCTGCTGACACCCCTGGTGGCCGATTGCGACAAACACGCCGCGCTGGTGGACAGTGCGGCCGAGTTGCGCCTGTGCCGCGAAGCGCTTAAACCCTGGTTTTCCAGCCAAAAACGCACGCTGCTGGACGTGCGGCTGGAAACCTTGCGAGACAACTATGGCAATGAAAGCGCCAAGGTCGAGCGATTGGAAGAGCGCAAGGCCGAACAGCAAACCAAAGAGCGTGACCTGCGCCTGACCATCGCCCAAAGCGGCGGCGACCGCATCGCGCAGATTGAGGCCGACATTCAACGCCAACAGACTGAGCAGAACAAACGCAAAAAAAACGCGGATCGTTACGACGACTTGCGTTTGAGCCTCGGCCTGCTTCAAGTGGCCAACCGCGAAGAGCTGCTGACCCAGCAACAAGGCTGCGCCCAGCGCCGTGCGGCAGATGCCGAGCGCGAGGCAGCGCTGCAAAACGAACTGACCGAGCGCAGTGTCGAGATGCTTGAGGGTCGCAAAGACCACCAGCTGCTGGCGGACGAGGTCAAGAGCCTGCGGGCACGGCGCAGCAATATCGACTTGTTTTACATCAAGCTGCGCACTGATCTGTGCCAGGCTTTGGGCCTGCGCGAGGACAGCATGCCGTTTGCCGGTGAGCTGCTGCAAGTGCATGACGATGCCCGTGACTGGGAGGGCGCTGCCGAGCGCGTGTTACACAGCTTTGCGCTGTCGCTGCTGGTGCCCGATGCGCACTATGCCAAGGTGGCCCAGTGGGTGGATGACACCCACCTCAAAGGGCGCTTGGTGTACTACCGGGTGCGCGACAACCTGCGTATAGAACGCCCCCAACTGCACGCCCAGTCCCTGGCTCGCAAAATCGCCATCAAGCCCGATTCGCTTTTCTACACCTGGCTGGAAGTGGAAGTGGCACGTCGCTTTGACTACGCCTGCTGCACCACGCAAGAGCAGTTTCGCGCCGAGCCCAAAGCCATCACCCGTGCCGGGCAAATCAAGGCCGGGGGTGAGCGCCACGAGAAAGACGACCGCCACCGCCTGGACGACCGCAGCCGCTACGTGCTGGGCTGGAGCAATGCCGCCAAGCTGGCCGTGCTGGAAGGGAAGATGCGGGTGCTGGAAGCGCGGCTGGGCGACCTTGGCGCACAGATCGGTGCATTGGAGAAAGAGCAAAAAACCATCCGCGAACGCCAGCAAGCCCTGGCCAAGCTGGAGGAGTTTCAGGACTACAGCGATCTGGACTGGCAAGCCAATGCCCGAGAAATTGCACGCTTGCGAGACGAGCGGGCCGCGCTGGAGGCCGCCTCAGACGTGTTGGCCCTCTTGACCCGGCAACTGAAGGAGCTGGAAGAGGAGTTGGGCGCAACCGAGAAACAGCTTCTTGATCAGCGTGATAAGCGTTCCAAAACCGAGCAAAAAATAAGTGACGCGCAGAACTTGCGCCGCGAGGCTGAGGCGTTGATGGCACAAGCCTCCGAGGGGTTTGCTCAGCAAGTGCAACGCCTGGGTGCCTTGCAGCAGGAGATGCAAGGCACCCAGGCGCTCACCGTCGAATCCTGCGATGCCCGCGAACGCGAGATGCGCGACGGCTTGCAAGCCCGCATTGACGGCGAAGATGGCCGCGCCCGGCGTGTGCTGGAGAAAATCATCGATGCCATGCGCTCCTTCAGCACCCGCTTCCCGGTGGAGACGCAAGAGCTGGATGTGTCGGTCGGCTCGGCAGCTGAATACCGCAGCCTGCTACAACGCCTGGTGGCCGATGATTTGCCGCGTTTTGAGGCCGACTTCAAACGCTCGCTCAACGAGAACACCATCCGCGAAGTGGCCAACTTCAGCTCGCAGCTCAACAAAGAGCGTGCCACCATCCATGAACGCATCGAGCGCATCAACCAGTCGCTGACGCAGATTGACTACAACCCGGGCCGCTTCATCACGCTAGAGCTGCAAACCACCACCGATGCCGAGGTGCGTGACTTCCAAACCGAGCTGCGTACCTGTCTCGATGGTGCTCTGGGTGGTGATGCGGGTGCAGGGCAAGACAGCCAGTATTCCGAGGCCAAGTTTTTGCAGGTGAAACACATCATTGAGCGCCTGCGTGGCCGCGAAGGCCAGACCGAGCAAGACCGCCGCTGGACAGCCAAAGTGACCGACGTGCGCAACTGGTTTGTTTTTGCCGCCAGCGAGCGCTGGCGCGAGGACCAGCGTGAACACGAGCACTATTCGGATTCGGGCGGCAAGTCAGGCGGACAAAAAGAAAAGCTGGCCTACACCATTCTGGCCGCCAGCCTGGCCTACCAGTTCGGCCTGGCCTGGGGCGAAACACGCTCCAAGAGCTTCCGTTTTGTGGTGATTGATGAAGCCTTTGGTCGAGGCTCCGACGAGTCGGCGCAGTACGGGCTGCAACTGTTTGAGAAGCTCAACCTGCAACTGCTCATCGTCACCCCGCTGCAAAAAATCCACATCATTGAGCCCTTTGTATCGAGCGTGGGTTTCGTCCATAACTTTGAGGGGCGGGATTCGCGACTGCGCAATTTGAGCATTGAGGCGTACCGGGAGGAGAAGGGGCGGGTGGGAAGTGACCCGAGAAGTTGAGCACTACAACCTCGACATGATCCTGGCCCTGGGCTTTCGGATGCGCAGCCTTGTGGGGGTGCGTTTTCGGCGCTGGGCCACTGACAAGCTGAAGGGATACATCGTCAAAGGGTTTGTAATGGACGACGCACGGCTCAAGCATCTCGGCAAGAGGTTCACGACATGGCAGTACCTGGTTTTTGCCGAAGGGCAGGCCATGCGCCGTGTGGCCATGACCATGCGGGAATGGATGGCCAAGCTGGAAGGCTTCTTGATGCTGAACGATCGCGAGATTTTGCAAGGCGCAGGCTTTGTATCTGCGCAACTGGCCAAAACACAGGCGGAGCAGGAGCTTGACAAATTCCGCATGGTGAAGTGTTTACCAAGCAAACCGCCGGGCAGGGCGCGCTGATGACCTGGACCACCCCCGCCGATCTGCGCAACCAAGCCCAAAAACTCTGGGACAAAGGCGATTTGCTGCGCCCTTGCGTGCAGGGCGAGGTGATGCCCGCCCGGCGCTTGCGGCTCACCGGGCCAAGCTCCACCGAGCTGACCGAGCGCTTTGATGACGTGCGGGCGTGGATGAAGGCGCTGGGCTGTAACGCACCGGCGGACAGTGCGCCGTGTTATCGCATCGCGCTGCGTGAGTTCCGTCATCGTGTGCTGGGGGCTTGTGCCGTGCCTGATGAGATTTGGCTGGATACGCTGGATGACGCACTGGCGCTGATCGGCAGACAGAAAGAGGCCAAACGCTTTGCCAGCCTGGTGCAACAAACGCGCGAACAGCACCCCGTCTTGCTGCCGTGGCTGGAGAAGCGTCCCCTGAACGCGCTGGCTTTGGCAGAGGCCTGGCCGCGCCTGCTGGCCGTGGTGTCCTGGCTACAAGCCCACCCGCGCCCTGGTATCTATCTGCGCCAAGTCGATTTGCCTGGGGTGGACAGCAAGTTCATCGAGTTGCATCGCGGTGTGCTCGGTGAGTTGCTGGACTTGGCCTTGCCCCCGCAGGCCGTGGATGCCAGCGTCACCGGGGCCAGCCAGTTCTGCCAGCGTTACGGTTTCAAGGACAAACCGCTGCGCATCCGCTTTCGCTTGCTGGACGCAAGGGCTTCCATAGGCCTGCTGCCAGCCGATGCCGAGTACGACATCACCCTGACCCAGGCCGACTTTGCCAGGTTGAAGCTGCCGATCCACCGCGTGTTCTTCACCGAAAACGAGGTCAACTTTCTGGCCTTTCCGCCCGTGCCGGGTAGTCTGGTGATCTTTGGCGCGGGTTATGGTTTCGAGGTGCTGGCGGGTGTTCGCTGGCTGCACGACTGCCGCCTGTTCTACTGGGGTGACATCGACACCCACGGCTTTGCCATTCTGGATCAGCTGCGCGCCCGCTTGCCGCAGGTGCAGTCCCTGCTGATGGACCGTGCCACCTTGCTGGCACACCCCACACAATGGGGCGATGAGCCACAGCCGGTGTTGCGCGACTTGCCGCGACTGAACGCGGATGAGGCTGCGTTGTTTGACGATTTGCGCACCCAGCGCCTGCGCCCCGGTCGGGCGGCAAGCAGCGCCGGTGTGCGGTTGGAGCAGGAACGCATTGGTTTTGACTGGGTGAAGGCGGCCTTGGCTGCAAATGACTGTGAATTGACATGATTTATAAAGAAAATTGGCCTCTAGCGCTTATTACATATGCGCAAACAGCTGCTAAATTGATAGTGAGTATTGGATTGAAGGTGCAGCCATGAGCGCCCGCTGCATCATGGTGCTGGGCACCACCAGCGGCGCGGGCAAGAGTTGGCTGACCACCGCGCTGTGCCGCCATTACGCCCGCCAGGGGCTGAAGGTCGTGCCCTTCAAGGCGCAGAACATGAGCAACAACGCTCGCGTGGTCGCATCAAGCAATGGCCAGGGCGAGATCGGCAGCGCCCAATACTTCCAGGCGCTGGCCGCCAAAGCCGAGCCGGAGGTGCGCATGAACCCGCTGCTGCTCAAACCCGAGGCTGACACCCACAGCCAGGTGGTGCTGCTGGGGCAGGTGAGTGAGGAACTCACCGCCATGCCCTGGCGGGGCCGCAGCCTCAAGGTCTGGCCGCAAATCGCCGCCGCCCTGGACGCGCTGCGTGCCGAGAACGACGTGGTGGTGATCGAGGGCGCGGGCTCACCGGCAGAGATCAATCTTTCGAGCAGCGACATCGTCAACATGCGCGTGGCCAAGCATTGCCAGGCCGCCTGCCTGCTGGTGACCGATATCGACCGGGGTGGGGCGTTTGCCCATCTGTACGGCACCTGGGCGCTGTTGCCGCCGGATGAGCGGGCCTTGATCAAGGGCTTTGTGCTGAACAAATTTCGCGGGGATGCGGCTTTGTTGGCCCCCGCGCCACAGATGCTGCAAGACCTCACCGGCGTGCCCACGGTAGCCACGCTGCCGATGTGGTGGCAACACGGCTTGCCGGAAGAAGACGGTGTGTTTGATGACCGCAGCATCGCCAAAGGCGCGGTCAACTTGACGGTGGCCGTGATTGCCTACCCGCGCATCAGCAACCTGGACGAGTTCCAGCCGCTCAAAAACATCCCTGGTTTGAAGCTGCAATGGGTGCGTTCACCCTCGGAGCTGGCGGGACTGAAACCCACCGACTGGATCATCCTGCCCGGCCTGGGCGTGTGTGGTGGCTTGCAAATGCTGGGTGAGGCGCTGATTGATCCGCACGGCATTGACGGCAACGCGCCGGGCTTGGGCCTGCTGCCGCTGGTGACGGTGTTTGAGGCGGACAAAACCGTGCAGCACACGCGGGCCTGTTTTTCGCACCTGACCGGTTTCTGGCATGCGTTGGCGGGCGTGTCCGTCAGCGGCTATGAAATTCACCACGGCCAGACCGCACAGCATCCGGCCATGGCAGATGCGGGCAACGTGGCGCTGGAGGTGTTGCCGGGCGGCCTGGGCTGGTGCAACGCGCAGGGCAATGTGTTGGGCCTGTACCTGCACGGTCTGTTTGAAGACCCTGCGGTGCTCAAAGTTCTGTTTGGCACCAATGCCCCGACCTTGGATGCCGTGTTCGACGGTCTGGCCGACTACATCAGCACGCATTTCGCCCCTGGCCTGCTCGACACCCTGGGGCGTTGAAGCCTGGGCTTGCCAGCGCTGCTATGATCCGCCGCTTCAGGTGCCCGCAGGCCATTGGCCTGCAGGAGAATCGGGAAGACGGTGTGAATCCGTCGCGTGCCCAACGCTGTAAGGACGATGCCTCGCGCAAATACCACTGGCTGCCAAGCCGGGAAGGTGCGTGAAGGCAGTGGACTCCAAGCCAGAAGACCGGCCTGATGTTGTTATGGGTGCTGCAAGGCCGGGCAGCACCTCCACCATTCACGCACAGGGGACTGCCATGAATACCACACTTCCTGTCCTGACGGACATCTCTTCGCCTGCTCTGACTTCTGCACTGCAGGACAAACTCAACAACAAGACCAAGCCACTGGGCTCTTTGGGCCGCATCGAAGATCTGGCGCTCAAGATTGGCCAGATTCTGGGCACGGAAAACCCGCTGCTGGAGCACGCCCAGATGGTGGTGTTTGCAGGTGACCACGGGCTGACCGCACGTGGTGTGTCGGCTTTTCCCAGTGATGTGAGCTGGCAGATGGTGGAAAACTTTCTGGCCGGTGGTGCGGCGGTGAGCGTGTTCTCACGCCTGAACGGCATTGCCCTCACGGTGGTGGATTGCGGTGTCAAACACGACTTTCTGGCTGGTCTGCCCGCAGGCAGCCAGCGCCCCGGTTTGCAGGTGCGCAAGGCCGTGGGAGCAGAGCAGGGCACGGCAGACTCCAGCGCCCAAGCCGCCATGACGGCTGAGCAATGCCAGCAAGCCATCGCGCATGGCGTGGCGCTGGTCAAAGAGCTGCCCGGCAACGCGCTGCTGCTGGGTGAAATGGGCATTGGCAACACCTCGGCGGCCTCGCTGCTGCTGTCACGTCTGGCCGGGCTGGACATTGAGGTGTGCACCGGCGCTGGCACCGGGCTGGATGCACCGGCTGTGCAACGCAAAACGGCGGTGCTGCGCGAAGTGCTGGCACGCCACCCGGATGCCAAATCACCGCTGGCTGCCTTGGCTGCCTTGGGTGGTTTTGAGATCGCCACCATGGTCGGGGCCGTATTGCAAGCCGCCCACGAGCGCCGCGTGGTGGTGGTGGACGGTTTCATTGCCAGCAGCGCCGTGCTGGTGGCCCACGCCATGCAGCCGCTGGTGTTGCAACGCTGCGTGTTTGCCCACCGCTCGGGCGAGCGTGGCCATGAATTCATGTTGCAGTACCTGGGTGTGCAGGCCTTGCTGGACTTGGGCCTGCGCCTGGGTGAAGGCTCCGGTGCCGCCCTGGCCTGGCCGCTGCTGCAGTCTTCCTGCGCCATGCTGCGCGAGATGGCCAGCTTTGCGTCCGCCGGGGTGTCGGAGAAGTCAGCGGCGGAGCAGGCTGTGGGGGTTTGAGCGGACGCTCGGTGCGGTACGGGGTGTTTGACGCAGCCCCAAAAAATCATTGGCGGACAAGTTCTTCAAGCCGTGCCGCAGCGGGCACCTCGAATAGGCTATCAGTCTTTGGGGACTTGTGGCCTGTTTCCGTCAACGTCCCCCGGCGGATGGACTGGCAACCAGACAGTGAACGTGGTGCCCTTGCCCATGGCACTCTCGACCTCAATGCGCCCGCTGTGTTTTTGCACAATGCCATAGGCAATCGAGAGGCCAAGTCCTGTGCCTTTGCCAACCGGCTTGGTGGTAAAGAAGGGCTCAAATAGTCTTGGCAAGGTTTCAGCAGAGATACCGGTGCCGGTGTCGGAAATGGCAATAAAGACTTCTTCGCCGGCCTGCCCACTGCGAATGCTGATATCGCCTTTCTCCGGGATGGCCTGGGCTGCGTTGACCAACAAGTTCAGCAGAACCTGATTGATCTGGGATGCAATGCAATAGACCTCGGGAATATCGCCATAGTTCTTGTGCACGGTGCAGTGGTATTTGATTTCGTTGCCAACGATATTGAGCGTGGAGTCGAGTTCATTGTGGAGGTTGGCCCACAGCCAATCGCTGGTTCCTGTGCGGGAGAAATTCTTTAAGTCACTCACGATCTTGGCCACACGGGTCAACCCTTGCCGAGATTGTGTGAGCAGTTGATCAATGTCGTCGCGCAGAAAATCGATCTCTTTCTGCTGCTTGAATTCTTGAATTTTTGCAAGTTCAACACCAACTGATCCGCCAACGCCCTCCAGGCCTTCATAGGCATCCAGAAGCTCGAAGATGTCGCGCAGGTAGGAATCCAGGGCGCTCAGATTAGAGGAGACATAGGCCACCGGGGTATTGATTTCGTGAACGATGCCTGCCGTCAGTTGGCCGATGGCCGCCAGTTTTTCGGATTGAAGCAGTTGCAGTTGAACTTGCTGGCTTTCTTGAATGCGCTTGACGATTTCAGACTCCAAATGCGCATTCTGGTTGGCAAGTCCGTCGCGAGCCCGTTTGAGTTCCAGCTGGGTTCGTACCCGTGCCAGGACGATGGCCGGGCGGTAGGGCTTGGCAATGTAATCTACCGCGCCAAGTTCAAGGCCTTTCTCTTCATCCTCTGCGGTATCGAGTCCGCTCACAAAAATGACGGGAATGTCACAGGTGACAGGGCTATCGCGCAGGCGGTTCAGCACCTCGTAGCCGTCCATACCCGGCATCATGACATCCAGCAAAATCAAATTTGGTAATGGTGTACCTGTGGCGATTTGCAGCGCACGTTCCCCGCTAGGGGCTGCAAATACATCGTAATGCGGTCGCAGTAATCGGCCCAGCGCAGCCAGGTTGCTGATATCGTCGTCCACAATCAGAATCCCTGCACGGGGAGACACTTCGGTTTTGTTCATGTCCATGGGATGGGTCCTCCTTGATCAGTGTCTTGCCAGTTCCGGGTGTTCTAGCTGCGCCTGCGTGAGAGTTTCCAGCGCCTCGGGATAGAGGAAATCTTCAATCCGTTTGACCAATTCCGTGCCCAGGGGGGCGAGTGCGGTTTGAAGCAGCGCGGCGTGGGTTTCAATGAGCTGGTTGGCGTGCATGTTGGATGCCCGCAGCAAGGGCTCCAGTTCAGTGAGCACTTGCCGCACTGTTGCCCAGTCCACCTCGCCGGCATAAAGTGGTGTAGCCTCTTGCGGCAAGGCCGTGTGAATGGCTGCGATCAGCCGCTGCAATTCGCTTTCAACGGCTGCCGTCAGCCGCTCGATGGCATCGGCATCACCGCCAGCCTTGAGTGTCGTTTCCAGTTCGGCGGCCAAGCGCTGTACCGAGGTTGCGCCAAGATTGCCCGAACTGCCCTTCAGGGTGTGCGCCATGCGCCGGGCTTCGTCGCGGTCTCCCTTGGTCATGTGCTCGTGTAATCGCGTCATATCGTCACGGTGATCAACCACGTAGCGACGCAGCAGTCGCAGGTAGGCATCGAGGTGGCCGTTCAGCACCTTGAGTCCAAGGGCTGCGTCCAGGCCCGGAATTGCCGTGAGTTCGGCGGGTATCTCTGCTGCGACAGGGGCAACGGGGGTAAGCATCTCCGCCGTTGGCAGCCAGCGCAGCAGTGTGCCAAACAGTTGCTCTGGATCGACTGGTTTTGCGACAAAGTCGTTCATGCCCGCTGCTTTGCAGCGCTCGCGATCCTCGTCGAAGGCGTTGGCGGTCATCGCCACGATGGGAATCGTCGTGCAGTTGGACTGCTCGCGAATGGCGCGCGTGGCTTCCAGGCCGTCCATGCCTGGCATCTGCATGTCCATCAAGATCAGGTCGTAGCCACCGTGACGTGCTTTCTCCAACGCCTCGAAGCCGTCACCCGCGACATCCACCTTGAGCCCGACCTCGGTCAGCAGCTCGACCGCGACTTCCTGGTTGATCTTGTTGTCCTCGGCCAGCAGGATGCGTGCACCAGTTGGGATGGTTTTCAAACTCTGCTCTGCTACCAATGGCAGCTCGGTCAATTCGTTCACGCCGAGCCTGCTCCTGCCCAGTCGGGCGGTAAACCAGAATGTACTGCCTTGTCCGGGCACGCTCTGTGCACCGGCTTCGCCGCCCATCAGACGCGCCAGCTGCCGGGTGATGGCCAGGCCAAGACCGGTGCCGCCGTAACGGCGTGAGG
>VIKI01000044.1:0-27509 GCA_008080595.1 Comamonadaceae bacterium | reverse complement strand
TCGACTTGCTCAAAAGCGGCAAACAAGTTTGCGATTTTGTCGGGTGCAATGCCAATGCCGGTGTCCGTCACCTCAAAGCGCACCAACAGGTTGGTCTCTGTGACCTGCGACTTGGAAACGCTCACCTTCACCTTGCCATGTTGGGTGAATTTGACGGCGTTCGTCAGGTAGTTGAGCAGAGCTTGCGCCAGGCGCGTGGCATCACCCACCAGTACCGGCGGTAGATCGTCTCGGTCAATGTCGAATTCCAGACGTTTGTCGCGTATTCTGGGGCCGATCATGGAGACGACGTTGTCCAGCATGCGGTCGACGGCGAAGTCGCTGATGCTGAGGCTTAGCTTGCCAGCCTCGATCTTGGAAAAGTCGAGAATGTCGTTGATCACCGAGAGCAAGTGCCGGGAGGCGTTGACGATCTTGTCGAGTTTTTCGGCTTGCAACGGATTCCCATGACTGCGCCGCAACAGGTGAGTCAGCCCGAGGATGGCGTTCAGAGGGGTGCGTATCTCGTGGCTCATGTTGGCCACAAAGGCACTCTTGGCTGCGTTTGCCGTCTCGGCCGCTGCTTTGGCTTCCGCCAGTTCGCGTGTTCGGGTTTCGACCAGTTCCTCCAGGTGGTGGCGGTGCTGATCCAGTTCTTCGGCCAGGCGCTTTTCAGCGGTGATGTCCTTTTTCACCGCCACATAGTGGCTGATGTGTCCATCGGCCTGGTGGATCGGCGTGACCGTGGCGAACTCGGCGTATTCGCGCCCGTCTTTGCGCCGGTTGGAGAACTCGCCCTTCCACGTCCGGTCGTGGTTCAGGGCATCCCACATTGCGTCGTAGGTCGTGCGGGGTGTCTTGCCAGATTGCAGGAGGCGAGGGTTCTGGCCGATGGCCTCCTCGCGGCTGTAGCCGGATATGGTGACAAAGGTTTCGTTCACGTATTCGATGCGTGCATTGAGATCGGTGATGACGATGCAGTCCGTGCTTTGCTCGACGGCCAGAGAAAGTTTTCGGATTTGATCCTCGGCGGCCTTGCGCTCGGTGATGTCCTTGATCAAGCCATCGTAGGACAGGAGTTTCCCCGTCGTGTCCCGGCATGGAATCGCCGTATCGCTGACCCAACGAATCTTTCCGTCTTTGCGGACGATGCGGTGTTCAATAGGAAAACTAGCATTCCCGGACAGAATTTTTCGCACCTGTTCATGAACCAGTTCGCGGTCTTCCGGCACAACCATATGAATCCAGAGAAAGGGATCGGCCATAAACTCTTCCGGTGTGTATCCCGTTACGACCACACAGGCCGGGCTCTGCCTGGTTTCCACCGCACGACCGTTTTCGATGCGCACTGTGTACAGGTAATCCGTGAGTCCTTCGGTAATGCGTTTGTAGCGCTCCTCGCTTGCACGCACCGCTGCGGTGCGCTCATGCACCTGCCGATCCAGATTCTCGTTGAGCAGGCAGAGTTTGGCCTGGGTGGTCTCCAGCTCGCGGTTCTGGTTGAGCATGTTTTCGTACACCGAGAGCAACAGGTTGAGTATCTGCTGCCCGCCGCCAGCAATGGCATGGCGCTGACCACCGTAACCCACCACTTCCTGGCGTCTCTCTTGTTCTCGCGGCCGCTCGATTGGGGCATTCAGCAGGGAACGGACACGCTCCAGCAAGATGGTCTCGATATAGGGCTTGATGATGTAGGCATCGGCACCGGAATTGATCGCCTCAATAATGTCCTTCGGCTCCGACAGCACGGTGAGCAGGATCAATGGAATATTCCACATCTCTTTGTCATACTTGAGCGTGTGGCAGAGCTGGTAGCCGTTCATCACCGGCATGTTGATGTCGCTCATCACCAGTGCGGGGCGGTGTGTCATTGCCAATTGCAGGCCCTCTTTGCCGTTGTACGCGACAGTGACTGTGTAGCCCGCCTTGGCCAGTGTGCGGCGCAGCACTTCAGCTTCGACCGGGCTGTCTTCGACGATCAGAATTTTCAATGGTGCAATAGTGACAGCAGCCTGGAGTTCGGGTTTTGGATTTGATTCGTTGTCATTCATTTGTCCGTACTCCTCAATTTCCCAATCTCAGTCCTATGTATTTCTCTTTGCCAGCGCCACCAGCGCCGAGGCGATTTGTTCAATGGGAAGCACATGCTGCACCACCCCCAGTTCCACTGCCGCCTTGGGCATGCCGTAGACCACGCTGCTGGCCTCATCCTGGGCTATGGTGATGCCACCAACGGCGGCGATGTCCGCCATGCCCTGGGCACCATCGCGACCCATGCCGGTGAGCAAAACACCTATCGCGCTGGCACCGAATCGGTGTGCCGCTGCGCGCAGGGTAATGGTCACCGACGGCTTGTGGCCGTCGCAGGGCGGGGCCTGAGTGAGATTGAATCGTCCGATGTCATCGAATTCAAGATGAGTGTTCTCGGGGGCGAAATAAATTCGGTCGGGTTGTGGCAGCTCACCTTGGACAGCTTTGCGCACCGGTAGCGGCGTGTTTTCGGCCAGCCATGTCACCATTTCAGTCAGAAAATCGGCACCGATATGCTGCACGCACACCACCGGTAGTGGAAAGTTGCGCGGCAGGTGGGAGAGAATTTCGAGCAGCGCTTGCGGGCCACCGGTGGATGCCCCGATGACCACAATGCGCATCGGGGCGTGGGGTGGCAGCGCAAAGGGTGGCAAGGGTGGGATGGTGCGTTTTGCTGTCGCAGTGCGACGGAACACATGTACGCCTGCCAGGATGCGGATTTTGCTGGCGAGATCCAACGCACCGGCTTCCAGCAATCGGAAAACGTTGTGTGAGTCCGGCTCCACCGACACACTCACCACCAGAATCGGGCGCGGGTATTTGTCCATCACCTCGCGCGTCAGTTCCAGCCCGTCCATCACTGGCATGTGCAGATCGGTGCAGATCACATCGGGGTTGAGCTGTGGCAGCAGATCAAGCGCCTGCTGGCCGTTCGCGGCAGTTCCCGCCACCTGAATGCCGGGCGAGTTGGACAGCAGGCGCTGCATGATATGCAGTGCGATGGGTGAGTCGTCGACGAGCAGCACTCGGATCATGTTGTGGCTCATGTGACGACCAACCTTTTCAAGGTTTCCAGCAACACGCGCTGGTCGAATGTGGGTTTGGGGATGTAGGCATTGGCCCCTGCATCGAGGCCGCGCCGTTTGTCTTCGTTGGAGGCGAGAGAAGTCACCAGGATCACCGGCAGTTCTTTGTAGCGCGGCTCAGCGCGAATGCGCGTGGTGAGGGTGAGACCATCCATGTTGGGCATCATGATGTCTGACACTACGGCGGCAAAGGATCGGCTGCCGAGGGCGTTGAGTGCGTCCACACCGTCCACCGTGGCCACCACTTCGTAGCCGCCATCTTCGAGAACGCGTTTTTCCATGGCGCGGATCAATGCCGAATCCTCCACCAGCAGCACAGCCGGCTTGGCCGCTTGGCGCAGGGGGACATGGACTTCGCTGCGCGTGGCGACACCGGATTTGAGGGCCGTACGCAGCAGGTCGTCAGGGTTCAGCACCGCGCAGATTTTGCCGTTGCCCAGCACGGCCAGGGCGGAAACGTTGCGCACGCGCCGCAACGGTGGGCCAAGCGGTTTGGGCACCACTTCTTCCTCGGCCAGCAAATCGTCTGCCAGCAGACCCAGCCGCTCGTCGCCGACCTGGAGCACGATACAGGCTTGGATGCCAGGTGCTGTACGCTCTGCGGTCGATAGTTCCAGCAGGTCGGCAAGGCGGGCGGCCAACACCGGCTGGCCGTCCAGCAGGATGACCTGGTGTCCTTCCAGGGTGAAGATGTCCTCTTCACGAACGCGCCGCGAGGTATGGATGAATTCGACCGGCAGTCCGTAAACGTCCCCTCCGGCGCTCGCCAAAAGGATCTGTGTGGCAGCGATGCTCAACGGCAGGCGCAATTGCACCGTCAGCCCCTGACCGGCAGCGGATTCCAGATGGATACTTCCCTTCATCCGTTCGACATTGACCCGCACCACGTCCAGCCCCACGCCGCGCCCGGACAGTTCGGTGACAAAGCTGCTGGTGGTAAAGCCGGGCATGAAGATCAGTTGTTGCACTTGTGCCGGGGTCATAGTGGCCAGCGTTGCCTCGTCGTGCAGGCCGCGTTTCATGGCTTCTTGTCGAATCGCCGCCGTGTTCAGTCCTCGCCCGTCATCCGAGACATCCAGCCGCACGCAGGCGTTTTCGCGTGTAGCGCACAGTCGCACGGTGGCGCTACGCGGCTTGCCCAGCCGCTCACGCTCGGCAGGCGCTTCAATGCCGTGGTCAATGGCGTTTCGGATCAGGTGCATCAGCGGGTCTTTCATTTCTTCGAGAATGCGTTTGTCAACGCTGATGTCGCCACCCTCCATCACCAGTTCCGCTTCCTTGCCCTGTTCCTTGACCAGGTCACGTACCATGCGTGGAAACAATGCGAACACGGTGGACAGCGGCAGCAGGCGGACGTTACGCACCTGGTCTTCCAGTCGATGAACGGTGGATTCCAGGTGTGCGCTGTCGTCGAAAAGGTCATCGCGCGCTTGTTTGAGCAGCTTGCCGAAGCGCAACGGCATGTCGATCTCTGGCGTGTTCCGCGCGGATGAGCTTGTGCCGCGCATGTGGCGATCACGCTCCAGCGCCGTCCATTGCTCCAATAACGCATCCATCAGTGCCAGCCGGTGTGGTGTCCTGCCTTGAATCACCGAGAGTTCGCCCACTTGGGTCAGCAGGTTGTCCAGCTTGCGAGTTTCCACGCGCACGGTATCGATGCGAAAAGGTGTGTTGGCGATGGACGGGGGAGTTGCAGTGGCAGTTGCTGCGGTCGGCACTGCCGCAAAGGTGGGGCTGCTGCTCGATGCCGCTGGAGACGCTGTCGGCGCTGTCGGCGCTGGTGGGGGCTCAACGGCTTTTTCCATGTGCTGGGTGTGCGTTATCTCGGCCACGAAGGGTGTGGGTGCGGTTTGGGGCTCGCTTGAAAGCGACTCTTGCACGCGCTGGCGCAAATCGGCCAATGTGGCGTTCATGCGCTCGATCACGTTCGGTGTGAGTGGTGCTTCGCCCTTGCGTGCCGCATTGAAGATGCCCTCCAGGCTATGGGCCGCTGTTTCGATCTTTTCCAGCCCCAGCATGCGCGCTGCACCTTTCAGACTGTGCGAGTCCCGGAACAGCTCTTCCAGCAATGCCTGTTCGTTTGGAGTTTTCTCCAGGCGCAACAAGCCGTCATCGAGGTGAGCGAGGTGTTCTGCGCTTTCAGCCTTGAACAGTTGGCGCAATTCTTGGTCTTCGATCATGGCCCCATTACCCCTATTTCCGCCTGTTGGGTCACGCAATGGCCTTGAGGTTTTCCGCAGCCTCGTTCAGGCTTTGCACGCCCACCTTGGTCTGGCTGATCCCGGCGGCGGTCTCTTTGGTGCCGGCGGCAATGCTGTTGGTCGCCTCGACCACCTGATTGAAGGCGGCAGATTGTTGCTGTGCATTGAGCATCACCTGCTGGGCGTTTTCGTTGGCGCTGCCGGCCAGGCTGGCCAGACTACTGAACAGTACAGCGACCTTCTGCACCAGTTGGGTGACCTCGGATACAGTGTGGCTGCCTTCTTCCGTCATCATGATGGAAGAATTGGTGGCCTTCTGGACATCGGCGACCAGCATGGCAGTTTGTTCCGCCGACTTCTTGCTTTCGTCGGCGAGTTTGCGAATTTCGCTTGCCACCACGGCGAATCCTTTGCCATGCTCACCGGCTCTGGCGGCTTCCACGGCAGCATTCAGTGCCAGCATGTTGATCTGTCCGGCCAGGTCTTTGAGCACGGTGGCAATGCTGCCGATCTGGACAGTCTGCTCCCCCAGATGCAGGATATGTTCAGCCATGATACCGATCTTATTCTTGAGGCTGCCCATCGCTTCCACGGCTTGACGAGTGGTCTCGTCGCCTTGTGTGGTGGCAATGCCGGCCTTCTCTGCCACCGCCGCCGCGCCCACGGCTTGCTCGGCTGTCTTGCGCGAGGAAGCGGAGAGCTCCTCAATGGTGGCGGATGTCTCGTTCGCGGCGGTAGCCTGTTGACTGGCGGTACGTTCGTGCTGGGTGATGGTTGCGGCGATTTCGTTGGCGGCTGCGGAAAGCAGTGCTGCGTTGGTGGTGATTTTGCGGCTCACTGCTGCGGCGAGCCAGACGGCAATAAGTACCGCCAGTGCGATGGCACCGAGCATGCCGTAGATGATCGAATTAGCGACGGTGCGCATGGCCGAATCATAGGCTTCCTGGCGCTCCTTGATGATTTCGGTTTCCCGCTGCTTGAATCGATTCCATTGCTTGTCTACTTCGGCCGATTCTTTAATGCCATCTCCGTTTCGGAAATGTGCCTGGGCCTCCACCTGCTTGCCCGCGTCGATCAGCATCAGGAACTGGTTGTCCAGTTTGACCAGGTCTTGCCCGACGAGCAGCATGCTGCGCAGATTTTCTTGTTGTTGCGGGTCTTTCACCAGAGTAGTGAGCTTTTCGCTGCGGCTAACGAAGTCTTTTTCGGCATCCATAAAAGTCTGGCGCGAGGTCGGATTTTTTGCCAGCAGATAACCGCGCGCGGCGCGTTGCATCTTGGTCAGGGCATAGGCAAGGTCTCGGGCTTCGTCCATCGTCAGGTGCGAAGCTTCCACTCCCGCCGCTGCGTGCGTCGCCTCTTGCAGATTGAAGAACACCAGACTCATTGCACTGAGTAACAGCATGAGCGGAGCCAGGTAACCCAGCAAGATACGTTGGCGCAGTTTCATTTTTTCGAACATGACATTCTCCTCAATTGACTCTGGAATGCTGATCGCAGAGTGTTGAATTCTGCAGTCTGTATTTGTTAAACACTTTCATGAACCATCCATTCTTCACGCGCCAGCAGCGCAGGCAAGTCCAATACGGTCATCATCCTGCCGGCATAAGGTGCGGCCCCCGTGATGGATGTGCCACACATTTCGTGCAGCGCCACAGGTGGTGCATGCAATTCCTCGTCACGCAGGTAAACCGCATCATGGACTTGATCCACGGCTATTCCCACTGCGTGTTCGCCAAGAAGGGCAATCACGGCCTTGCCGCCTCTGGGTGCTGGCGGCAGATTAAGCGCAACACGTGGGTCAATCAGGGTGAGCAGTTCACCGCGCAGGCTCATGGCACCGAGGATGTGCGGCGGACAGCAGGGGATGGGGCTCAGCTCCGCGATATTGCAGAATTCCAGTACGGTTGTGAGCTCGATGCCGAAGTACTCTCCGCCCAGTTCCACCACCGCCAGCCCAAGGCGTGAGCCTTCTTCATCGGCTGTGGCCTCCTGCAGTGTGATTGCCCGTTTGCGAAACACGGCGCGTTCGGCGGATGTGGCATGTGGACAGAAATAACTGGCGGGTGCAGCTTGTTCGGCTGCTTCGGCCAGCAACGCATCTTCTGGCAGCGCCATTGCTTCAGTCAGTGATGTCAATCGGGCAAGGTCAAGTACGGTCACAAGTTCATCGCCCACGCGCACCTCGCCGACCACCAGATGAGTCGAACCGGTAGCCGCAGCATCGAATTGCGGAGGAGACTGGATGGCATGGGTGGGCAGCTCGATCACTTCGCGCACCTCGCTGACGATCAGCCCCGTTGCCAAATGATCGATTTCCAGCACGACGACATGATCGGTGGTGCTGTAGCGCTGCGCTGGGTGGCCGAATCGCAGATGGAGGTCTGCGACAGGGATGATCTGGCCGCGCAGGTTGAAAAGTCCGACGATCCAAGGCGGTGCCTCTTCGACGAGTGTCAGCTCGGGTAGTCTGAGGGATTCGCGTACGAGCCTGGCATCCACAGCGAAGCGTGCGCCGTCATGGTCGAATATCAGCAGAGGGAGGGTTGTCATGATAGCCATTCCGTTATTGCGCAAGCCACTGCGCCATCTCAGCGGCAGTTTTTTCATAAGGTTCGATCACCATGTCTGTGGGCAGTGTGCGCACGATGTCCAGCGCCGCGCGCCGCAGGGTTTGCGCACGCGTCAGGTTTTCGGTTCGTTGGCAAAGCGCCGCCAGTTCCAGTGTGGCTGCTACGCTGAGCGGATCAAGGTAGAGGGTTTTGTCCAGCAGTTCCCGCGCCTGCTCGAAATCTCCCTTGAGTTGGGCCAGTTGTGCCAGCAGGAAATGTGGCTCCGGCGCAAGCGGGGTGATGCTCAACGCACTTCGGCAGGCTTGTGAGGCCTGATCGTATTCACCCCGGTCGGCGAATGTTCTCGCTACGGCAAGCAAATCTTCTGCGATCGGCGTGGCTTGCTGATGCATGTATTGTGCACATGGTGCACGCTTCGTCACGACAGCTGCTGGCGCGGTGTGGACCGGTTTGGGAAGGTCGGCAACAGGCGATGGGACAACCCGTTGATACACCACACCTTCGGTAAACAATCTGCTTTGCAGATGGTGCACGCGATGGCCAATGAGCTCGGTGTGGGCGGTCATGAGATAGCCGCCTTGGTTCAACGAGGCAGCCAGTTTGTTGGCCACGGCGGCTACGGCTGCAGTACTGAAATAGATGAACACGTTGCGGCACAGGATCAGATCCATGCCTTGCAACTGCGTATTCGGGAATGCTTCACCGATCAGGTTGACGGTGCGAAAAGTCACCATGCTGCGGATGCGATCAATCAGCCTCCATTCGTCTCCACTGTGCAGGAAATAGCGATGCTTCAGCGCGGGGGGGGCCATACGGAACGACCATTGGCTATAGCCCCCTTGTCTCGCCTTGGCCAGCGCCGTTTCGTCGATGTCGCTACCGAGGATAAAAATCTCCCAGTCGTCGTGCTGCGGCAACAGCATGTCCAGCAGCATAGCCAGGGAGTAGGCCTCTTCACCGCTGGCGCATCCGGCACTCCACAGGCGCAGCGTTTTTTCAGTGCGACGACGTTCAATCAGCTCTGGCAGCAGACGCAGACGCAGCAGATCGAACTGGCCGTGGTCACGGAAGAAATAGGTCTCGCCGTTGACTTGAGCAGGCTTGTTATTCATGCGCTTGCTCGTTATCCTGATATTTCAGGGCAATGATCACAAAATCATCGAAAGTGGCGAGAAAGGCATCAACGATGCTGGGGTCGAAGTGGCTGCCGCGACCTTCGATAATTTTGTCCCGAGCCGACTCGAACGGCATTGCTGCCTTGTAAACGCGGCGCGAGATCAGCGCATCAAACACGTCGGCCAGTGCCATCAGACGGGCGGGGATGGGAATGGCCTGCGATTTCAGACCCTCTGGATAACCGCTGCCATCCCATTTTTCATGATGAAAATGGGCAATCTGTTTGGCAATGTCGAGAAAATCGATGCTGCAGTCGGCATCACGCAAGGCACTTTGAATGGCCAGCGCGCCAACTTGGGAGTGGGTTTTCATGATGGTCCACTCCTCTTCCGTCAATTTGCCCGGCTTGAGCAAAATGTGGTCTGGAATGCCCACCTTGCCGATGTCGTGCAAGGGTGCAGACTTGGCCAGAAGTTCCACAATCTCGTCAGTCAGATAGTCGGCAAAGGTGGGATGCGTCTGCAAGTGTTTGGCCAATATGCGCACGTATTCTTTGGTTCGGAGAATGTGATTGCCGGTATCGGTGTCACGTGTTTCGGCCAGTCCAGCCAGCGCGTTGATGGTGATGTCCTGGGTTAGCAAAATGTCACGCATGCGCCGTGCCACCTCGGCTTCCAGCCAGATGTTTTGGTTGGCAAGCCAGTCGCGTGCTGCTTTAAGTTCAAGCTGGGCATGCACTCGCGCCAGGACGATGCGTGGTCGGTAGGGTTTGGCGATGTAATCCACGGCACCGAGTTCGAGGCCTTTTTCTTCGTCATCGATGGAGTCCAGACCGGTGACGAAGATCACTGGAATATCGCGGGTCGTGGGGTTGTCGCGCAAGCTGGTGAGCACGTCGTAGCCGTTCATGCCTGGCATCAGCACGTCAAGCAGGATCAGATCTGGTTTCGGGATGTCCGCAGCGATTTTTAAGGCGCGCTCCCCAGTGGGCGCTGCCAGCACGTCGTGATAGGGCTGGAGCAGACTCCCGAGGAGACTTAGGTTCCCTGTATCGTCGTCCACGATCAGGACGCTAGCCCGCGAAGTGACAGTTTGTGGGGTGCTATTCGTGTAGAAAGCGTGCATACTTATCCTCCCTGAAAAGCAGCAGCCCGGATTGACCGGGCATTCGTCAACAGCATATTGAAGACAGTGATCTCGCGCCACTTGTTTTCGTTGTATGCGAAAGCTCATGTTATGGGCATTTCTATGAGCCGTCAAGGGTGAGGAAGGGGGAATGGCGGCTTGGGTCGCACATGCATGTTTTCAGGTGATCTGCTGGTTTCGCAAGTGCTGCTTTGAGTCATACTTGCGTTTGAAATCTTCTGGATCAATCAGCCCAGCGAATGGACACCACTCAACGTCATTGATCGTGAATTCCAAACCGCTGACACTTTTTCAGCAAGTGGAGGCCGAGCTGCAACTCCACACAGGCACATTAAGCTTTGCGCCGGACATCGAGGCCAGGTATGAAGCTGAAACCGCCCAGGCTCGGAATCGGCAAATTTACACGGCAGGCATTGTGGCGCTTTTGGTTTTCAATGCTTTTTTGTTCAATGATTACAAAATCAGGACAGAGATTTTTTACCTGGCCGTTTTGATTCGGCTTCTGTTGGTGACTCTGCCGTGCTTCGTGATCGTTTCGCTCATTCAGCGTGGTGTCTCCCCTTTGATGCGAGAAATTCTGACCGCCAGCGGTTGTTTGATCGTGACAGGCGGGGCCTCATTGATCAACTGGCACACCCGTGGCGAGGCCGCCACCTATTCGGGTTTCAGCTTTGTGCTCATTCTGATCAGTTGCAACATTGCGCTGCCCATGCGATTCAAAACAGCGCTGATTGCTTCCATTCTCAGCGCTTTCATCATGGCGATTGGGGTGTTTGGCCATCCTTTCATCCCTGCCATTGCCCAGAACTCGTCCATGTTGATTTATGTGTTGTGTGGGGTCATGACACTGTTGGCCAATTACCGCCTGGAGCTGGCAGAACGCAAAAGTTTCTTGAACTATCTGCGTGAAAATTTGCGCAACGAAGCCATGCAGGAAACCAATCTGGCGTTGCAACGGATGTCCAACTGTGACCCTCTCACCGGGTTGTCCAACCGGCGGCGCTTCGATGATGCATTTCTGAGTGCCACTGGCGGACATCCCGCACGGCCTGATACGCTGGCGTTGCTGATGATCGATATCGATCACTTCAAGCCTTACAACGACTCATTTGGCCATCCGGCGGGTGACAAATGCCTGCAGACCGTTGCCAGCCTGATCAAGGAACAAGTGCGGGGCGACAAGGATGTGGTCGCCCGCATTGGCGGCGAGGAATTTGCTGTGCTGCTCTTGGGAGCCGGTATACAAGAGGCTGTTCATGTAGCCGAGCGCGTGCGTGAGCATTGGTGTGGCACTGACGCAAACCAAAGATGCGACCAGTGTAAGCACCTTGATGCGCAGAGCAGATGAGGCGCTCTACCATGCCAAACACAGTGGGCGCAATTGTGTCAAGGTCGGTGCAAGCACCTAAATTGCAACCTGCCTTGTCATGCCGCCACGCTCTTGGTCTCTTCCCAATCTTTTAAAAACCAAAGGAAAAAACACCATGATTCAACGTTTTGATGTCGGCCCCCGCATGTCTGAGATGGCCGTGTACAAGGGCACGATTTACCTGGCTGGGCAGGTGGCCGACGATGTCACCCAGGACATTGCGGGCCAGACGCGCCAAGTGCTGGCGATGGTGGATACGCTGCTGGCGCGTGCCGGTAGCGACAAAAGCAAAATTCTGATGGCGCAGATTTTTCTGGTCGATTTGGCTGACTTTGATGGCATGAATGTGGTCTGGGATGCCTGGGTGAGCAATGGTCACACGCCACCCCGCGCCACTGTTCAGGCACAACTCGCCAAGCCAGGCTGGAAGATTGAAATGGTGGTGACGGCGGCAGTTTGAGCGCTATGAATCCCCAATCCCATATCGCCTGAGCCGCTGGGCAATCACCGAGTGTGAGCTGCCCAGGCGTTTGGCCAATCGCCGGGTCGAGGGGAACTCGCGGTGCAGGCGCAGCAGTAGGGCTTTTTCATAGTCAGCCATGGCTTGCGCCAAGGTGTCGACTTCACCGGTAAAGCTGGGCTCGGTGGGGTTGGCTGCGCTGGCCAGCTCCAGGTCGCCGATGTCGATGAAGCTGCGCTCACTCATGGTCACCGCACGAAAAATCACGTTTTGCAGTTGCCGCACATTGCCCAGCCAGGGGTTGCTCAGCAGCGCAGTGCTGGCGGCGGCGCTCAGGCGCATCGGGGTGCGTCGAGCCTGGGTGCAGGCTTTCTCCAGAATGGATTGAGCCAGCAGCAAAATGTCATCCGGGCGCTCCCGCAGGGCGGGCATGTGTAAGTTGAGCACGTTCAGGCGGTAGAGCAAATCCTGGCGAAAGTCGCCGTTGGCCACCATCTCATCGAGGTTGCGGTGGGTCGCGCTGATGATGCGCACGTTGACCTTCAGCTCCCGATCACCACCCACGCGGCGAAAGCTGCCGTCGTTCAAAAAACGCAGCAGCTTGGCTTGCAGGTAGGCGGACATTTCACCCACTTCGTCCAGAAACACGGTGCCCCGGTCGGCCAGTTCCAGCAGGCCCGGTTTGCCGCCGCGCAGGGCTCCGGTGAACGCGCCAGCAGAGTAACCAAACAGTTCACTTTCGGCCAGGTTTTCCGGCAGCGCGGCGCAGTTCAAGGCAAAAAACGGTTGCAGGCGGCGGCCGCTGGCGGCGTGGCAGGCATGGGCCAGCAGCTCTTTGCCAGTGCCGGTTTCGCCGGTGACCAGCAGCGGTGCATCCACCAGCGCCATGCGGGCGGCGCGTTGTTTGAGTTGCTGCATCTCTGGCGAGCGGCCCAGCATCGCGTCAAAGCCACCGGTACTGTAGTTTTGCAGGGCACTGAGCTGTTCGCCCATGCGGCTGGGCGCACGCAGGGTGATGACAGCCCCGGCCACGCGGGCATCGGCCTCTTGCAGCGCGGTGGTTTCCATCATGTAGGTTTCGCCGCCCAGTTCAACTTCGGTCACCGGCAGGTGGTAGTCGGAGTCGGTCAGCGTGGTCATGAAGTGCGCCAGACCAATGAGGTTCTGAAACGGCTGGCCAATGACCGGGGCCTGCAACGGCCCGCAGGCAGCCGTGGCCGCGCGGTTGGCTACCACCACCAGGCCATCGGCATCCAGTGCAAACACCGGGTCGGTCTGGGAGGCCAGCAGTGCGTCCAGGTACAGGCGGCGCTGGGCTCCGGGCAGCATGGCCACCGGCATGACGGCCAGCACACCGGGTACACGCATCAGGTCGGTGCGCAGGTCGGTCAGTCCGGCATCGTCGAGCTGCGGGGCTTCGATGTAGACGTGGGGCGGCTCCACTTCCACGGCGGTGACGTTAGCCGCGCTGGGCCGAGGTGGCCAGAATCTCCTGGGCGATGCCGACCCGATCGGTGAATTGCACGTCAATGCGCATGTTGGGACTTTGCTTGTATTGAAATAAGTACATTGTATTAATTTCAATACAACTTGGTTAATTGTTTGATTTTGATGAATTTTTATTGAATATGAGTGTTTTTTGCCGGATTACATGTATTGATTTCAATACGATCTACCAGAGGATCGCCTGCAAGCTTGTCTAAGTGATTGATTTATAAGACTATTTTTCTTATGGCATGAGACGTGCTAACGCCAGCGGTGTAGGTGGCAAACCCGTTGGTTCGCTCAAGGTCTTCAAATCAAGGAGTTGGATATGTCTGTACTGATTCTCGGCAGCGGTGTGGTGGGCACCACCATTGCGTATTACCTGGCCAAAGCGGGCCATTCGGTGACGGTGGTGGATCGGCAACCGGCCCCCGCCATGGAAACCAGTTTTGCCAATGCGGGCGAGGTGTCACCGGGTTATTCCGCCCCATGGGCCGGGCCCGGTGTGCCGATCAAGGCCATCAAGTGGATGCTGATGCACCACAGCCCTTTGGTCATCAAACCCATGGTCGACCCGGCCATGTGGCGCTGGGGCTTGCAAATGCTGCGCAACTGCACTGAGGCACGCTACGCCGTCAACAAGGGTCGCATGGTGCGCCTGGCCGAATACAGCCGCGACTGCCTACGCGCCCTGCGCGATGAGACCGGCATTTGCTACGACGACCGTGCCCAAGGCACGCTGCAATTGTTTCGTACACAAAAGCAGCTCGACGGTGTCGGCAAAGACGTGGAAATTTTGCAGCAATACGGTGTGCCTTATCAGGTGCTGGACCGTGCCGGTTACCTGCAATACGAACCCGCGCTGGCCGCTGTCAAAGAGAAGTTTGTTGGTGCCCTGCGTTTGCCGAGGGATGAAACCGGCGACTGCTTCCAGTTCACCCAGCGCCTGGCTGAGATGGCGCGTGCGCTGGGCGTGCGTTTTGAGTTGGGTGTGAACATTCAGGGCCTGGCGCAGCAGGGCGACAAGATCTCCGGGGTCCAGACCGACCGTGGCCTGCTGACAGCAGACCAGTACGTGATGGCTTTGGGTAGTTACTCGACACAGATGGCCAAGCCGCTGGGCATTGAGCTGCCGATTTACCCGGTGAAGGGCTTTTCAATCACCGTGCCGATCACCGATGCCACGCAAGCTCCTGAGTCCACCATCATGGACGAGACCCACAAGGTGGCGGTGACGCGCCTGGGCGACCGCATCCGTGTCGGCGGCACAGCGCAGCTCTCGGGCTTTAATCTCGACTTGGAAGCAGGGCGGCGCAAAACCTTGGAGTTTGTGGTGACCGATCTGTTCCCCAAGGGGGGTGATGTGGCCCGCGCCGAGTTCTGGACTGGCCTGCGCCCGATGACCCCGGACGGCACGCCGATTCTGGGCGCTTGCCGCATGCGCAACATGACGCTGGCCACCGGCCACGGCACGCTGGGCTGGACCATGGCGGCTGGCACGGGGCGTGTCATCGCCGACCTGATCAGCGGCAAGGCACCGCAAATCAGCATGGAAGGCCTGGGTGTAGAGCGTTACGCCTGAAGAAGTGCACGCCCGGCCTGAGGCTGGGTGGTTGGGGTTGTCAAAGCTGTTAGCCTATGCATCTTGCCCCGGTGCGCGGGGTGCTTTTTGACGCGATGCCCATGCCCGAGTTCCTGCTTCAATTTTTTCGCCATTTCCTGCTGAGCCTGCAGTTCTTTACCCGTATTCCGGTAACCGGTAGGTTGGCGGCGTGGGTCGGTTTCAGCCCTGCCATGCTGCGTGCCAGTGCGGGCCATTTCCCAGGTGTTGGCGTGTTGGTTGGGGCGCTGGTGGCGGGCTTCAGTGCGGTGTTGTCCATGGCTTTGCCGCCTACTGGTTCTGCTCCCTTGGTGGTAGCCGCGCTGGGCACGGTGCTGGGGGTACTGATCACCGGCGCATTTCACGAAGACGGTCTGGCCGATGTGGCCGATGGCCTGGGTGGCAGCGCTGAGCGTGACCGGGCGCTGACCATCATGAAAGACTCGCGGGTGGGCGCATTTGGCGCGATTGCCGTGGTGCTGACCTTGCTGAGCAAGGTGGCCTTGCTGACGCTACTGGGCGATGTAAGTGCGCCGCTGATGGTGGCTGCATTGTTCATGGCACATGTGGCTTCACGCACCTGGCCGTTGCTGACGATTCGGCTGTTGCCGCATGTGGGCGATGCGGCGGGCTCCAAATCCAAGCCTTTGGCGGATCAGATCAGTGGGGCCGCTTTGCGCACTGGTTTTATATGGTGTTTATTGGCTATATCGCTTGTCTTATATGCGCAAGCAGCTACTGAATTTATAGCTATTAATGTGCCCGATGAAGGCTTGCTTCATGCTCTCATTAATGCCATGGGTGCGTCTTTGTTGGCATGGGGCTGGATGGCGCGGTGGTTCTGGCAGCGTTTGGGTGGTTTCACCGGGGACTGTTTGGGGGCCACGCAGCAGGTGTGTGAGCTGGCGTTTTACCTTGGCTTGGCACTGAGCTTGTGAAACCTTTGGCCGTTGCCGGGTCTGGTGATCAGGCATGTGTTGTCCCACCTGACACTCAGCCGCTTTACCTGGTGCGTCACGCCCAGCCCCTGATTGCTCCTGGTGTGTGTTACGGCGCACTGGATGTGCTAGCCGACGCACAGGCCAGCCGACAAGCCGCACAGATGCTGGCTCAGCAGTTACCCACGCAGGCTTTTATGCATGTTTCATTGCTACAAAGATGTGCGCTGCTTAGGCAACACTTATGCGCATTAAGGCCTGATTTGTCATATAAAAGTGATGCCAGACTGATGGAAATGGATTTTGGTCGCTGGGAGGGTCGGCGCTGGGACAGCATTCCTCAAGCCGCCTATGATGCGTGGACAGCAGACTTCTGGCAGCACCGCTTTGGTGATGCCGAGAGTGTGGCCGAATTCATGGCCCGGGTGGAACAGGTATGGTGTGAGGTGCAGGTGCATCGGGCCAGGGGTGTGGCACAGGTCTGGCTCACCCATGCCGGAGTGATTCGGGCTGTGCATTTGCTTTCACAAGGAGTGCGTGAGGTGCATGAGGCCGCGCTGTGGCCTGCTGCTGCACCTGCTTTTGGCCAGTGCGTGGTGATTGGAGGCCCGTAAGCCAGAAGAGTTTTCAGCGATTTTCAGTGCGAAAACCACTCATGAACTTTTGCCACAAGCCCGATGGTTTTCCTGGGGCTGAGGCGGGCGGTTGGTTGTAAACCGTGCCAAGCAGTTCCACACCAAAGGCTTGCATGGCATTTTTTGTTTTTTTCAGATCCGACAATTTGGTCCAGTTTTCACGGGCAACAATCAGGGCAAAGCCGGTTTGTTCGGCGATGTTTTGGGCATCAGCCCACTGAATGGCCGAGGGGGTATCGACAATAAAAACCGCTATGTCCTGGGCAAAACTTTCAATCAGGTTTTTCAGCCTGGGTTTGCTCAGTATCTCTATCGGGTTCGGAGGCGGGGGGCCTGAACCCAAAACCCAAAAATTGGCGGTGATTTGAGGAATGGCTTGCAGCGTGTTTGGGCTGCGTTTGGCCAAAATGGTGGATAGGCCGGTTTTATTTGGCAGGCCAAACAGCAAGTGCTGACTGGGTTCGCGTAAATCGGCATCAATCAGCATGGTTTTGATGTTGAGTTGCGCAAAGGCGATGGCCAAACTTGCGGCCACATGGCTTTTGCCTTCGCCGGTTTGGGGGCTCAATACGGCCAGGATGATGTTGCTCTGTGTGTCTAATCGGGAGATCAGTTCGGAGCGGATCCGCTTGATGGCTTCAGCCGCTTCACTTTGCGGGCGGTGCAAGATGTCCAGCGTGGGGCTGACTTTGGCACTGATATTGGCCGGGTTGAATGAACCGTAGTCAAACTGGATATTGAGCATCTCGCGCACGTCTGACTCTGTCAGAAAGCCGAGTTTGATCGCCGCATCACCAAACCGGATGTGCAGGCGTTGCTGTAGCTCAACAATGGCATCAACCTGTTGATGGGTTAATTTGTTGGCCTGGATACAGGCATCACCCATGCGGTTGGAATGACCATCAGTTGCTGACGATTTCTTTTGCGTTGCTTGCTGAGTTCGCAACCAAGGCAGCAAATTTTTTGCTTCAGCAGGTTGGATGTCAGGTGGCGTTGGATTCATGTCTTACGAGATCAGCAGTGTGCGGTATTGATTTATGCGCTACGTTCGCCAGCACGACCCAGAATGCCCATGTTCAGGTCGCGTTCCAGATCATGGACGTGACGTAATCGTCGACCATTCACCTCGATTAAAAATACCAAACCCATACCCAGCAATAGGCCAACCGGCACACTCATCATCAGGTTCAGCATCAACAGAGGTTTGGAATGGGTATACGGTGCGACAGCCCAACGCATCACAGACAGGTTGACACTGTTGACGGTACTGGCGATGAGCAGTTCATCATATTTTTGGACGGCATTGTTATAAACCTTTTGAACACTTTCCATTTGCCGTTGGTAGGAGGCAATGACATCACGGTGCTTCTTCATCTCAAGCATGTTTTTTTGCTTGCTTTGAACCTCGTTCTGCAAAATTTGGGCTTGTTGGTCAAACCTGCGTTCTTCGGCCAAAACGGAATTCAAGGCAACTTGAGACTCACGGCTCAGGCGTTGCTGCAAGATGTCTCTTTCGGCGACGACAATTTTGAATTTGGGGTGATTGCGTCCGTACACACTGCCAATCTCTGCCATTTGACGCTCAAGTTCGGTGAGCCTCAAGCGCAAATCGGGAATGCCGCGTTGTTGCGCTACTTCAGGAATGTCTGCTGCCTGAACACCTGACTTGATCAGCCCGGAAATGGCTTGGTGCTTGGCTGCAGCTTCAAGCCGCAAGCTTTGCAGCACAGATTGCCTTGTCGTCAATTCGTTGAGCTGGCGTGTACCAATGTCAAGGCGTTCATCGGCATCCACAATTTCGTATTCTTGCTGGTACTGCGTGATGGAGGCTTGAATTTTGTCCAGCTCCTGGCGCAGGGTTTCCAGTTGACTGCTGTATTGCTCCTGGCGTGATTTTGCGGGGGCCAGATTGATGCGCGTGACCATGTCCAGATAGGCCCGGATGGCTGCATTGAGTGCATCACGCGCATTGGCCGGGTCATTGCTGATGAAGCGAACTTCGACCACGCGACTGTTCTTGCGTATGACCACATCCAGATTTTTGATGATTCTTTCGGCCAGGACTGTTTTGACACGAGCCTCGCCATCTTTTTCAATCATCTTTTTGGCCGCTGCAGATGACATCATTTTGGTGGCGTAAATCACTTGATTGGCCACCTCTTCACTGCGAATCATGTCGACCTGGGTTTGCATGTAACTCTCATCAAGCATAGGGCTGAATTGACGCCCCCCCAAAGGGTCATTGGCTTTGAAATCGATAAAGATATCGGCTGTAGCGGTGTATGACTTTGGCAAGATCGAGGTTAGCCCGGCGGTTGCGGCAATGGTCAGGGCCAGCGACAGCCACAGAATCAGTTGGCGTGCTCGCAGAATCGCAAATAATTGCGCAAATGACAGCCCAATGGAAGTCGTTCTTTGTGTCATGGTTTTTGAATCCAAGCCTGGCTTGCGCGTATCAAAACAAGCGCTCGTCCACGTAGATCACATCGCCGCCCACAATGGGGGTTTTTAAATCAGGTGTTATTTCCTGGAGACTTTGGTTGGCATCTTTGCGGTGAATTCGAATACGGCGCAAAGATCCGCGGTCAGTTATACCGCCGCTGATGGCTAAAGCGCGCATGACGTTCAGATCCTGCTCCATGGGGTACGCGCCAGGTTTACGAATCTCACCCAAAACATAAAAAGATTTTTGCAAGGGCACAAACACCACATCATCATTCATTAATTCCATATCCCGTTGGGATGGTTTGGCATTGGTTAATTGATCCAGATGGACACTGATTTCCTGGCGTAACAGCTCACCCTTTGGGTCACGATTGTTGCGGATCAGGATGACGGTCTGATCTGCACGAGGTGTTAGTCCACCGGCCATGGCCAAAGCATCTAGCACAGACATCTTGGCACTGATGACAAACCGCCCAGGGCGTTGCACTTCACCCAGCACCGACATCATTTGGCTACGTACTTGCCGCACCTGAATGGAGACCTCAGGATTCAGCAGATATTCCCCGTCTTTCAGGCGTTGAGCGATCAGTTTTTCAATCGCGGGTGGGGCCAGTCCACCCACTTTGAGCGTGCCAATCAGTGGCAAGGTGACTTGTTGATTTTCATTGACCGTGACTTCGGCGGACATGTCAGGCTGACCAAAGACAGTGATGAAAATTTGATCTCCAACCCCTATGGGCAAACGGTCAGAGCCTGATTCGGAAGGCGTGGGGCTTGTAGCGGGTTCGGATAACTGGCCGGCATTGGTTTTCCCTTTGGGTGCAACGACACCATGGTCCGGCAGTGTTCGCGCCGAACGCCATTGGTTTTCGAGTGGCAAATGAAGAACTTGCGCCGGAGTTTGAGTGTCTGCATGAACAGCAGAGCAAGCCAGCAGCCAAGCGAAAAACAGCATGTAAAAGCTGGCAGATTGAATAGATTCAAGCCTTACACGACACAGGTTTAAATATCCATCACAAAAATGCACTGACATGTTTGGTACTTTGCAGCTTGCACGCCATTTCACACAACTGAAACTGCCCATGGTTGAAAAATTTGATTAGCCAAGAACCCCGCAGTACGCTTGAGTTCGCCTGAGCAAACGACAATCACGCCATACTGCAGCTGCGATTAGACAACAATTTTGCTGGATTGCACGTTTTTGCTAAGCTTGAAGGGTTCATCGACATCGCTTTAGCGCTACTTCATGAAATAGTTGACCATGTGTTGTCTGATTTGTCATGACGTATCGTTTCTGAAGCTGGGAGCCATTGGCTTCAAAAATCAGCATTTCTGATCAGGTTTGAGGTGTCTTGGACGAAGCCTTTGGGGATGAAGTTGAAATCAAATTGAAATTGAAATTGGAGTCGGTATTGAAATACTTCTGGAAAAGATGGCGTGTCGCAAGTGCCAGTGTGGTATTTGTTACCCTGCATGTGGCTGCTTATTCTGAAGTGGGTGCCTTAACATCTGAGGTCAGGGTGGCATTAAGTCCCACCAAACCTGAGGCGTTGGAGCTTGAATTGTTTAACGTGAGCCAACGCCTGTTGCAGGATCCAACGAATCCGCAACTGTTACTGCAAAAGGGAATCTATCTTTCTGACCTGGGGCGACTACAGGCCGCGTTTGATATTTTCGAGTCTCTTCGAGTTGCTTTTCCTGACCATCCCGTTCCCTATAACAACTTGGCATCAATTTATGCCCGCTGGGGGAAGTTGGAAGATGCCAGGCAGATGCTGCTTAAATCGAGAACGCTTGAAGCCAATCAAGTTCAGACACACTTGAGCATAGCCACGGTCAATATCGGTCTGGCATTAGATGCCCTCAGTCAGGCGCGTGCCCTTAAGCCCACCGATATTGCAACCCAGAAGAAAATACGACTGCTTGAGAGTTATTTGACTGAATCCAGCAAAATCAACGCGACATCTCTCGCTCAAGAGGGGGCTGGTGTTGACAGTAAGCCAAACGCAACAGGTGTGGTGCAAGATGACAAGTCAAAATCTGCTCCTCGGGTAAGCAGAAAAAAATCACAACGCGCATCAAAGGGGTCACAAGACCGATTGAAGCTCGATACCTTTGACGACGATTGGGTTGATTCTGCGAACACACAGAAAACGGCAGCAAGCACTCAGGCATCAAGCCCTCCACAACCTGGTGTTGCAATCAGTGCACCTGATGCGCGTCGCGCTGAATTGCGTGAAGTGGTTCAATCTTGGAGCAAGTCATGGAGCCAACAAGACTATGGTTCGTATCAGGGTTATTACAGTGACAAATTTCAGCCCAGTGATGGGACAACGCGCAGTGCTTGGGCTGAGCGTAAAAAATTGCTGATGACCCAGGCCAAATATATTCGTGTGACGCTCAACATCACCGACATTCAAGTGACTGGTGATCACGCCACCGTTTTGCTGGATCAAAAATACAAATCAGATCGCTATGCTGACCGTCAGCACAAAGAGCTTCGAATGCAGTTGGAAGCTGGGCAATGGAAAATTCTGTCAGAGAAATAAACAATGATGCCTGGAAGACGATTCTGACGCGATGACCATTCGGTTTGGAACCCCTATTTCTGTGAACTGATGCACGTACAGCCTGCTTAATCATTCAAAGTCCCTCTCCAACCCTGATTGAGCGCATGAACACTACTGGATAAGCGGTATAACTACGCCTCACTTATAAAAAACTGTTTATATCAAGGCTTATGAAGCACGAACCCAGCCCATCTCCAGTCTCCAACCCTCGAACTGTGCCACTGGTGATTGTGTCGCCTGTGCGTGATGAAGCCAAGCTGATAGCGCAAACCATGGACTCTGTGATTGCGCAAACCTGTCGCCCAATGGAATGGGTGATTGTGGACGATGGCTCAACCGACAACACCGCAGCCATCGTGCAACAGTACGCCAGTCAGTACCCCTTCATTCATTTGGTCACCATCAAAGATCGGGGGTTTCGCAAGCTTGGCGGCGGTGTTGTGGCCGCTTTCAAGTTTGGTCTGACGCAGATCAAGGCGGCTGAATTCGAGTTTATTGCCAAGCTCGATGCTGACATGTCCTTTGAGCCGCAGTACCTGGAGAAAATGTTGGAGGCATTGGCGGCCAACCCCAAACTGGCCGCTGTGTCGGGCAAGGTGTTCAGACCCGAAAACGGCAAGTTTGTCGAGGAAGAAATCATCGATGAACATGTGGCCGGCCAGTTCAAACTGTATCGGTGGACAGCTTTTTGTGACATTGGCGGCTTTGTTGAAGAGGTCTTGTGGGATGGCATTGATGTCCATACGGCCCGCATGAAGGGCTGGGAAACCCGAAGTTTTGATGATCCACAGGCCAGACTCATCCACCACCGATTGATGGGCTCGTCGGATAAAAACGTCTACAAGGGTCGTTTGCGTCTCGGCAGAGGCATCTATTTCATGGGTTACCACCCCTTGTATGCCTTGGCCTCCAGTGTTTTCAGAATGCGTGAAAAACCGTTCATCATTGGTGGAATTCTCATCATGATGGGTTACATCAAGGCATTCATTCAACGCGTTCCACGCTACGACAATCTTGAGTTCCGGGCCTATTTGCAGAACTGGCAGTTAAACCAGTTAAAAGAAAAAATCCGCAATAGATTTTTTGGATAGGTCACGTCGGGCAGGAGGGGCTTTTCCTCCAAACCTGGGCCAACAAAAAAGCCCCGTAACCTATTGGACTACGGGGCTTTTTGCTTGATCTCTGGACTTCGTTGCCAGTCTGCATTGTTGGGAAGCCTTACTTGAGGCTCATACCTGAATTGGATAATACTGTTCACGCCGTGCAGTCATTACCCGGTAAGGCAATTACGCAGCCACGGGTTCCCTGCACACTTCCAGGTGAAGGCCTGTGCCACGCACCACGGCAAGGAACGTTTTGATGGTCGGGTTACCTGTCGGGCTCAAGGCGCGGTAAAGGCTCTCACGGGGTATGCCAGCACGTGCGGCTACTGCGGTCATGCCTTGCGCCTCTGCAATGTGCCGCAGTGCAGCCAGTAACGCAGCTTGCCCGCCCGGTAGTTCGGCTTCTTCCAGGGCGGCGGCAAGATATTCGTTGGCAAAATCCGGGTCTGCCTTGAGCATGGAAATCACAGTTTCATCATGGCTCACGTCTCGCGGTGCATTCATGGTTTACCCCTTTGTTTCCAGTCTTTCAAATACGCGATAGCGCGTTCAATGTCACGGCTTTGGTTGGACTTGTCGCCACCGCACAGCAGTAGCACCAACACCGGGCCCTGCCTGCTCAGGTACACGCGATAACCCGGCCCAATGTCAATTTTTAGCTCCTGAACCCCATCACGTAGTGGCTTGCAGTCCCCAAGGTTGCCAGCGGCCATGCGGTTGACTCGCACCAGAATGCGGGCCTTGGCCTGTTTGTCGGTCAAGCCCTCCAGCCAATCGCCATAGGGCTTATTGCCGTTACCGTCCTGGTAGGTGATGGTTTTCATCATTGAGGTGTGCATTATGCGTTACATGCCCCATCCAATCAACTCCAACAATACTCGGTAATGTGTGGTGATGGGTCAGCGCCGTATCACTGTGCAGGCGTGTACACGGCAACGAACCAGACAGGCAGGACATCACAGAACCACGCGGCCCGGTGGGTGGGCTCCAGGGGATTCCTGTCGCGCCCGTTTCCGCATCAACCCACCGAAGGCCAGCAAGGTGCGAAAGCCTGCCAGGGGCTAGTGATGGCGGTTGATGTGTAACAGCAGGCCGGGGGCTGGGCTGGGCAAAGGGGGATAGGTAAAAGAGATAGATGACTGAATCCGTCCATGGCGACCTTGGTCCGCGACTTGCGCCCCAGGGGTGTAACGTCCAAATGCTGGACCACCTCAAAGGGCATCAAGCGCAAGGGCAAGTTGATCGATAAGGGCTACGTCTACAAGATATTCAACAACGCGGTGTACATCGGAATTGCCGCGTGCAAGGGCACACACTATCCCGGTGAACACCAAGGCATCATCAGCCAGGAGATTGGGGACCGGGTGCATGAGCACCTGCAAAACGGCGACCGCAAGTAAAAAGGCCCCATGCTGACCGCGCAAGCAAAGCGCCATCTCTGTTGCGCGGACTGCTGTTTTCCGAGCAAAACAGGGCATTCACGCCTGGCTACACCCAAAAGGACACCAAGTTTTACCGGTATTACATCAATACCGATGCCATCAAGTTGGGCAAGACCGGCTGCAAAATTCAGCGGCTCCTGGCGGGCGAGATCGAAACCGTCGTCGTTGAAAAGCTTCGCCACGTGCTGCGCGCGCCTGAAGTGCTGGCGCATGCCGTTAGGGAGATCTCCGACCTGCGTTCAAAGATCAAGGAATCAGAGTGCATTCGGGCATTGCAGTCCATCGATCCGGTTTGGGACGAACTCTTTCCTTCTGAGCAGGCGAACATTGTCCGCACCCTTGTGGAGCGCATCACCGTGCGCCGCGAGGGGATCACCATCCAGTGGAGAGACCAATGCATGAACAATCTTCTGCGTGAAACGCTGTCTGCGCCAGCGATGGTCAATCCTCCGCAACAGTAAACTAAAAATTCAGAGTCTAAGTCGATGTGATGCGCGGTGCATCCTGTTCAGCCTCAAGGGTGTTGCGCTCCAAGAATGCCTCCTGCACCACGCCTTCACCGTAGCGTCGGACTACTTCCCATAGCGGTCGAATCTCGGGATGTGGCGACGCATCAAGTACGCGCGCCCATTGTGCATACTGCTTCAAGTAGAGGTCAGAGCGACCACTACTGGCATCCCTATTTATTCTTAGATGTCTATCGAGCTCTTCCGTCGTGGGGCCCACAAAACCCTGCAACCTCGGCAAAGTTAGCGCAATACCTAGTCCTGCTGGATCGATATCACACGCCGCGAACACGGGCAATTCAGAAATATCTAGCAAAGCGTTCACGGCATCTGCGCGTGTACCGTCTTTCTCGCCACGAAAAATAAACAATGGGTTCGCTCCACACCGAGACAAGTAGCGTATATTCCAAAGTCCACAGCGTCGAAATGATTCTAAATTCTCCACCACGACCAACGCGTTATGCTGGCAGTCATCAGCCACTTCGTCCACGGGAAGTACCAGATGTGATTTGGCGGGAAGTAGCAGCGACACCTTCGATACAACGAGTGGCCTCCCGGGGAGACACTTCACGGCCACCAGCCCAGCCGAAGCCGTCGCCCCCGCCCATTTTTCGTTGCCTCTAAGTACTCCCGCGTCCGTCCGTCCACCGGCCTTCCACGCATCGGGCACCGTAGATGGATCTATCTTATTTAAGCGAAGCAAGTCTGCCGCACGAGAGAAGTCCGCGCTGCCATACAGGAGCTTCGTGCCGCTGATGATACCTATGCTGTGCACCTCTGCAAGTCCTCGCGCCACGTCTCCCATAGTTCTTGACGCAGGGCGCTTCTGAACTAGATTCAGAAGAAACGTAATGATTCTCTTCTTGTCGATGTTCATGTTTAACCTAGATTGGCGACTGAACAACAATGTGTTTCCCTGTGCGAAGATGCCACACAAGTTCGAATCGGACAGCAAGTGCATCCGCTCCTGAGGCATTGCCGCTCATTCAGCTATGTTCCGAAAATAAGTGAAAACTCACAATTCCCTTAGACTTGTTCTTCCTGCCAACGAGCGTGTTGTCGATGCGACGATGAAGGAACTTCACAACTTCACCAAATCTATCAACAGATAGAAGCTTCCACTCACCCTTGAACTCTCTTTTCAACGCGGCATGAATGGCGATGTACTTGAACCGATCAGTCTTGCTGGTATGTCCTTTCTGGAACTCCTGATACCGACCAATTAGATAGGCAATATAGGAAGTCTTCGCTTGGTCGCTGCCAACGCTCCCGGAAGGTGCAGTGAAAATCACTCTTTGCTTTGAGACCTTGAGGGTTAGCGTGTTCGCTTGAACAGCACCGGGACTGTTCACTGCGATCTGGCCGGTGTTGCTATAGACGGTCACTTCCGCATAGCGCGACAGCAAACTCTCAGCCGCGCGTGCTGTCCTAGGTGTTATCTCAACAACTCCGCCTTCCTCATGCTTTCGCTTCATCTCAATAAGCACGGATGTCGTGTACTTGTCTATGTCGGCATCGACAATCCGATGGTGACGCGTGCACAAGAGTATGAGATTGGCTGCGCCATGTCTTGCTTCGTCCGTTTGACCTGCATCGTACCGAGGTCCACCTAAAGATGCTGCCTTTATATGGCAGATGTCCCCAGTAACGGTATCAGAATCTTCAATGATCGGAGCCTCACAGCTCGGGAACGCACAACGGTTCTGACACCGAGCGAAAAGTCTCTTAACCGTCGCAGACGTAATTGTTGCCATACTGTACCTATCGCGCTATAACACTCACATCGGAGAACTTCCGAGTTCCAACATTCGCATCTTGTCCTGATTCAAAAACGGGATCGACTCTGAAATATTCCATATCCTGACCGTCCTCCTCGATGAGTAGACATTGAAGCCATACCGTCATGGCGAGTTCATCGAACTCGCGGCGTTTGAGTTTCCAAAGATATGCCGACATACCACTTGAGTCTTCGGACTCGCGCACGTCGTGCAGGAACTGCTGCAATGCAATGTCATATAGTTCCGGCTCCAACTCAATAACTCGTCCAGATTGTTGGCCATCTTCCAAAACTGCTTGAGGGATGAAGTCCTCTGTGCGGACAACGCGTTCGCGCATCCGATGTAAAGAAGCAGCTATTTCTGCAAGTTCCATCTGCGTACCAGAGTTCAGTACATCAGCATTCGGCTTTAGTCGGATTGGGTCTACCTTGGATAACCATGAGGGAGAGTTATCGTCTACCGGTATTTCGGGGCCTTCGTAGCGAGGATGCAACTGAAAAAGTAGCAACGCTTTAGCGAAGTTTGAATTTTTCCGCTGTACCTCGCGAGTCTTGAAAAGCATCCGGCGGATGGTGTTCCATATCTCAGCTAGCTGAACTTGCCAAGCCTGTAGATGTCGCGACACCATTAGGCTGTACATTCGCGCCAAGTCGTACAGCTCATCAGCTACCAAATCTGCGGGCAAGGTGAACGACACCAGTGACAGAACATCTTCCTGCACATCAGATGTCTCACTAATGTAGAAGCGATTTTGGCGCTGTTTCTCTTGAAGGGATTTCGCAGTCGCAAAATCACTGTCAATTAATGCGCGAAGTTTAAAAATGTTGCGCTGAACATCTTCACGGATCGAGAAGCACTCGTCTTCAAACTCGCCTACCGCCACCTCCATATCCCTCATTTCACCTAGTCTGCGCGCCTCGAACATGCTCTGTTTAAGCCGTCGCAATCGGTCTAGTTGTGGTGCCACGCGCGACAGACGGTCATAGGACCGCAGGCGAGATGTTGCCGTGTCGAGGTGCCGCTGCAATGTACGCGTCAGCTTGTAAG
>VIKI01000043.1:41676-42232 GCA_008080595.1 Comamonadaceae bacterium | reverse complement strand
GCCGGTGTAGCTCAGTCGGTAGAGCAGCTCATTCGTAATGAGAAGGTCGGGTGTTCGATTCATCTCTCCGGCACCATTGAAATCAAAAAACCGCTATTGCTCAATAGCGGTTTTTTTTGCCCGTAGCGGACCAACAGCGGAGTCATCAGGTCAAATTATCCGTAGGTCACGATACGCCATCAGACAAAAAACCCCGACATGCCTGAAAACATGCGGGGTTTAAAAGGGTCTGATGCTGCCTGAAACAACCGAATGGTGCCCGAGACCGGAATCGAACCGGTACGCCCGTTATTCACGTAGCGGCGGATTTTAAGTCCGATGTGTCTACCTATTTCACCACTCGGGCACGGCTTGTATTGTGAAACAAGCCTGAATACTGGAGGCGCGACCCAGAGTCGAACTGGGCTCCACGGATTTGCAATCCGTTGCATAACCGATTTGCTATCGCGCCAAAACCTCTGACAAAAAAGGGAAGCATTGCTTCCCTTTTTAATAACTGGAGCGGGAAAAGAGTCTCGAACTCTCGACCTCAACCTTGGCAAGGTTGCGCTCTACC
>VIKI01000043.1:22614-41659 GCA_008080595.1 Comamonadaceae bacterium | reverse complement strand
CTCGAACTCTCGACCTCAACCTTGGCAAGGTTGCGCTCTACCAACTGAGCTATTCCCGCGTTTCAAGCCTTAAATTATAGCGTTATTTTTCGCATTCTTCGGAATCCTGTGAAAATTTCTCAATGTTTCACAGATTCAGTTACCCCGCCTGACACCAGCTCAGACACCGCGGGAGCCACCACGACAGGCTCATCCTCAGGCAATGGTGTAGGCATGCGCTCCAATGCAATCTCAAGCACTTTATCAATCCAGCGCACGGGCACAATTTCCAGCCCATTTTTGACATTTTCAGGAATGTCCTGCAAGTCTTTGGCATTTTCTTCTGGAATCACCACCGTTTTGATGCCACCACGCAGTGCGGCCAGTAACTTCTCTTGTGATTTCACCGGTCATCGCCACATCACAACGGACAGGGATGCCGGTCATTGCAGAAACAAAAGCCGTTGTCATGGCTGCCCCGGCACTCGGGCCATCTTTGGGGGTCGCACCATCAGGTACGTGAATGTGAATGTCTTTTTTCTCAAAAATTTCGTCTTTGATCCCCAAGCGGTGTGAGCGGCTGCGCACAACGGTGCGAGCAGCTTCCACAGACTCTTTCATCACATCACCCAAAGAGCCAGTGCGGGTGATCACACCCTTGCCGGTCATCATGGCCGCTTCAATGGTCAGAAGATCCCCACCCACTTCAGTCCAAGCCAATCCGACCACTTGCCCCACTTGATTTTTCTTTTCAGCCCGGCCGTAATCGTATTTGCGCACACCCAAAAATTCGTTCAGGTTTTCACCTATCACTTTGACTTGTGGTTTGAGCTGATTGAGTTGCAAACCTTTGACAACTTTGCGGCAAATCTTGGAGATTTCACGTTCAAGTGAACGCACACCAGCTTCACGGGTGTAGTAACGCACGATGTCACGCATGGCATCTTCCGTGATCAGCAGCTCGGATTCTTTAACACCATTGTTCTTGAGTTGTTTAGGCAACAAGTACCTGATGGCAATGTTGGTTTTTTCATCTTCGGTGTACCCCGACAAACGAATCACCTCCATGCGATCAAGCAAGGCGGGAGGGATGTTCATGGAGTTCGATGTCGCAACAAACATGACATCGCTCAAATCGAAGTCAACCTCGACATAATGGTCACCAAATTTGTGGTTCTGCTCAGGGTCAAGTACCTCCAGCAAAGCGCTTGACGGATCACCACGAAAATCAGTACCCAATTTATCAATTTCATCCAGCAAGAACAAAGGGTTTCGAGTACCCACCTTGGACAGGCTTTGCAGTACTTTGCCGGGCATGGCTCCGATATAGGTGCGGCGATGCCCCCGAATTTCGGCTTCATCGCGCACGCCACCAAGCGCCATCCGCACATATTTACGCCCGGTGGCTTTGGCAATGGATTGACCCAGTGATGTCTTACCCACACCCGGTGGGCCAACCAGACACAAAATGGGCGCCTTGACCTTGTCAACCCGTTGCTGAACCGCAAGATATTCAAGAATGCGGTCTTTCACTTTGTCAAGACCGTAATGGTCTTCATTCAACACCGTTTCTGCATTCGCCAGGTTATGCTTGATTTTGGTTTTGCCCGCCCAGGGTAAACCAGTCAGCACATCAATGTAGTTGCGCACCACCGTGGCTTCAGCGGACATGGGTGACATCAGCTTGAGTTTTTTCAGCTCACCATCGACCTTTTTCAAGGCTTCCTTCGGCATCTTGGCGGCCTTGATTTTTTTCTCGATTTCGTTGATGTCCGCGCCGTCTTCACCTTCGCCCAATTCTTTTTGGATGGCTTTGACTTGCTCATTCAAATAAAAATCGCGCTGATTCTTTTCCATCTGCCGCTTCACCCGGCCGCGAATTTTTTTGTCGACATTCAGAATGTCTACTTCGCGCTCAATTTGTTCAAACAGATTTTCCAGGCGATCCCGAACACCTGACAAATCCAGTACAGCTTGTTTGTTCTCCAGCTTGAGCGGCAAGTGTGCCGCAATGGTGTCAGCCAAACGGCCTGGATCCTCAATGCTGGAAATGGAAGTCAGGATTTCCGGCGGGATTTTCTTGTTCAGCTTGACGTATTGATCAAACTGCTGCATCACTGCACGGCGCAAAGCTTCAATTTCACTGCCTTTGGCGCGTGATTTGGCTTCGGATTCTGCGGGCGCTTCCACCGGAATCACACTGGCAGTGAACAAATGTTCGCCATCTTCAATATGCGTCACTGCAGCGCGTTGCTGCCCTTCAACCAAAACCTTGACCGTCCCATCTGGGAGTTTGAGCATTTGCAAAATCGTCGACACGCAACCCATGTCAAACATGTCTGACACGGCAGGATCGTCTTTCGCAGCTGCTTTTTGAGCCACCAGCATGATCCGGCGATCAGAACTCATGGCGGCCTCAAGTGCCTTGATGCTTTTCGGCCGCCCAACAAACAGTGGAATCACCATGTGCGGAAAAACCACCACATCACGCAAAGGCAATAGCGGCAAATCAATCGGAGCAGCAGGCAGGGGGGTGTGACCAGACATAAAAAGACCTCTTGAATCCTGTCGAATGGGAAGCAAATCAGCCGCAGTTACAGCGACACGCAATTATCCAGGGTACGTTTTGACTTGTTCAGAACAAAACGCCCCCATAAGCAGATCAAATCAAGCCTTTTTGGCAACCTCGCGGTACACCAGCAAAGGCTGTTTGTTCTCTTCAATGGTGGATTCATCCAACACCACTTTTTCAACATTGGAGGTGTTTGGCAAATCGAACATGGTGTCAATCAACGCTTGCTCAAGGATGGAGCGCAAACCACGCGCACCCGTCTTGCGTGCCAGTGCCTTTTTGGCAATGGCTTTCAACGCATTGGGCCTGATCTCCAGATCAACACCTTCCATCGACAACAATTTGCCGTATTGCTTGACCAGTGCATTTCTCGGTTCGGTGAGAATCTGAACCAATGTATCTTCACTGAGCTCACCCAGGGTCGCAACCACGGGCATACGGCCAACCAGTTCAGGAATCAAGCCAAACTTGATCAAGTCTTCTGGCTCAACCTCTTTGAACACCTCGGTCAGATTGCGGTTTTGTTTGCTTTTGACCGCTGCACCAAAACCAATGCCCGAGGACTCTGTCCGGTTGTCGATGACTTTTTCAAGCCCGGCAAATGCCCCTCCACAAATGAACAAGATGTTGGTGGTGTCCACCTGCACAAAATCTTGATTGGGATGCTTGCGCCCACCTTGCGGCGGAACACTGGCCATCGTGCCTTCAATCAGTTTGAGCAAAGCTTGCTGCACACCTTCACCCGATACATCTCGAGTGATGGAAGGGTTGTCGGATTTGCGCGAAATTTTGTCAATTTCATCAATGTAGACAATGCCACGCTGCGCCCGCTCCACCTCATAGTTGCAACTTTGCAGCAGCTTGAGCACGATGTTTTCCACATCTTCACCCACATAACCAGCTTCGGTCAGCGTCGTGGCATCGGCCATGACAAAGGGGACATCCAACATACGTGCCAAGGTTTGTGCCAGCAAGGTCTTGCCTGAACCGGTGGGCCCAATCAGCAAAATGTTGCTTTTGGACAATTCCACATCGTCTTTGGAAGACTTTTCCTGATGCCGAAGCCGTTTGTAATGGTTGTAGACAGCCACTGCCAAAATGCGTTTGGCGGGCTCCTGACCGATCACATAGTTATCAAGATTGGCTTTGATTTCTGCAGGTGTGGGGAGTTCGCTTTTCGTACCCGTTTCGGTGGTTGCAGGCAGCTCATCACGGATGATCTCGTTGCACAGTTCAATACACTCATCACAGACGAATACCGATGGCCCAGCAATCAGTTTTTTAACTTCGTGCTGACTTTTTCCACAAAACGAGCAATACAGTGTTTTCTCGCCAGAAGTGCCTTTTTTTTCGGCCATGAGAACTACGCCCTTTTAGAGATAACCTGGTCAATCAGACCATATTCTTGGCACTCTTGCGCCGACTGGTTCAGTTGCTCACGGGTTTTCAAAATCTCACGCGCGGCAATTTCAATTTCCGTGGCCTGCCCCTGGCTGCCACCGGAAGGCTGGTGAATCATGATCTTTGAATTGGGCAAAGCAAAGCGTTTGCCCTTTTCACCAGCGGCCAACAAGAATGCGCCCATACTCGCCGCCATACCGGTGCACAAGGTCGACACCTGGGGTTTGATGAAGTTCATGGTGTCAAAAATGGCCATGCCTGCGCTGACCGAACCACCGGGTGAATTGATGTAGAAAGAAATATCCTTGTCAGGATTTTCACTTTCCAAAAACAATAACTGCGCCACGACCAGATTAGCCACATAGTCATTCACAGGGCCCACCAAAAAAATCACCCGCTCCTTGAGCAGACGCGAATAAATGTCATAAGACCGCTCACCGCGTCCTGACTGCTCGATCACCATGGGCACCATGCCCAGGCCTTGTGGGGCCATTGCACTCATTTGAAAATTCATCTTGACTCCAAAAAACTTGCTCTACTGTAGCTAAAAAACATGGCCTTCAAAGCAAATGGGGCTTGTTTGCAGGACTACAAGTCCGGCACAAGCCCCATTTTCAACCGTTTAAACGGAAATCAACCGTCTTAGTTCTGCGCCATCAGCTCATCAAACGTCACTGTTTTTTCATTGACTTTGGCCTTGGAGAGCACAAACTCAGTCACATTGTTCTCAAGCACAATGGCTTCAACTTCCGCCAGACGGTTGTTATCGCTGAGATACCAGCGCTCAACCTCAGAGGGTTTTTCATAGCTGGCTGCCAGTTCCTGAATGTGGGCCTTGATTTGGTCCATCGTGGCTTGCAAGGTATTGGCACGCACCAATTCGGCCACCACCAAACCCAAACGCACGCGGCGTTCGGCTTGCGGCTTGAACACATCTTCAGGAATAGTCACTTTGTCTGCGTCTTTGATACCACGTTGCTTCAAGTCAGCGCGAGCACCTTCGAGCAAGCGTTGCACTTCAGCCTGAACGCTGGCATTGGGCAACTCCAGCTCAGCTTTGGCAACCAAAGCATCCATGACGGCTGTTTTATTGCGGCTCAACAACCGGAATTTCACCTCGCGTTCAAGATTTTTCTTGATGTCCGTGCGTAAGCCTTCTACCGTGGCATCTTCAATACCCAGAGATTTAGCCAGTGCTTCATTCACTTCAGGCAAATGGGCCGCTTCAATTTTCTTCACTGTGACCATGAAGTCAGCTGTTTTGCCAGCGACATCTTTGCCATGGTAATCGGCAGGGAAAGCCAAGGGGAAAGTTTTGCTTTCGCCAGATTTCATGCCGCGTGTAGCTTCCTCAAACTCCTTGAGCATTTGGCCATCGCCCAGAATGAACTGAAAATCTGCTGCCTTGCCACCTTCAAAGGTTTCGCCATCAATCTTGCCTTCAAAGTCAACCGTGACACGATCTCCATCTTCAGCAGCTGCATCATGTGGACGTTGCGAAAAAGTGCGGCGTTGTTTACGCAAAATGTCAACCGTTTTCTCGATGGCTGCATCAGACACTTCGGTTGAAATTTTTTCGACTTCTGCGGTGCTCAGGTCGCCAATCGTGACTTCCGGGAAAACTTCAAACACGGCCTCAAAGGTCAACTCACCTTCAGGTGCACCTTCTTTTTCATTGATTTTGGGCTGGCCAGCAACACGCAGCTTGGCTTCGTTGGCAGCGTTGAAAAAGGCCTCACCCACCTTGTCATTCATGACTTCATACTGAACCGAATAGCCATAGCGCTGGGAAACCACGTTCATAGGCACCTTACCTGGACGGAAACCATCCATCTTCATGGTGCGTGCCAGTTTCTTCAAACGGGCAGTCACTTCTGACTGAATGGCTTGCACGGGCAAGCTCAACGTCATTTTGCGTTCCAGCTTTTCAAGGGTTTCAACAACAACGGCCATGTTCGTACTCCAAATTAAATGTGTAATCAAGTGCCCGTTGCAGCCAACCCTCTGGGGTCTCCTGCAACAAGCACAAAAAAGCTCTTACCCGTTAGCCTCCCAACAGGGCAAAGTCAGGCAAATCTCATCATGGTGCGCGGGGCGGGACTCGAACCCGCACAGTATTGCTACCGTCAGGACCTAAACCTGGTGCGTCTACCAATTTCGCCACCCGCGCAAACTTAACAGGGCAGTCGTGACAACCACCCCTGGAAATAGGTCAACTTGAGATTTTAACCCGCACTGAACCCGCTCTCTGCCAGCCATTGACGCATCAACAAGGTTAAGAAGAGCTTAAGAATGTTTTTTTAGACTGCAAACAACGCATCAGTCCACCCAATCCACGTTATTCCATGAACAACGCCCAACGCAAGATCTTTCAAGCACCCATGCAAACCATCTCTGCACTCCATGTGGACGTACATTCACCACGCAGGCAGGAAGCTGAAGATTTCATCAAACGCATCTTTGCAGACCGCTACAACGCCAAAGTGACCTCGTTCACACCCAACTTGATGGTGCTGGAGCAGCGCGGAGCCATCGTGGCAGCAGCGGGCTGGCGCAGTGCCAAGGATTCAGCGCTTTTTCTGGAACGTTACCTCGACACACCCATTGAGCAAGCCATGGCGCATCTTGCGCCCAGCCCCATCAGCCGTGACCGCATTGTGGAAGTGGGCCACCTGGCCGCCCAAAGACCCGGCAGCAGCATTTTCCTGTTTCGCGCCATGGCGAGCTATTTGCATGCCGAAGGCTTTGAGTGGGTCGCCTCCACGGCCACACAGGAACTGGTGGGCATCTTCTCCAAACTGGGTTTGCCACCTCTGGCCCTGGCCGCTGCCAACCCAGAACGTTTGAACGGCCTGGCCAGCAACTGGGGCAGTTATTACGACACCCAGCCCATCGTTGCCGCCGGACGAATCAAAGCCGCCCTGCAACGCATGAACGCACAAGCATGAGTACCTCGCTCCTACTCGATGTGCTGGCGCTACGACCCGACCGCCCGGCCCTGTCAGACCACGAACAAAGCCTGAGCGCTGCTGAAGTCATCTCAGCGGTGCATGAGATGGCCAACAAACTCACTGACTGCCAAGTCATCGCGGTGCTGGCGGACAACAGTGTGAACTGGGTTCTGGCCGACCTGGCCGCCCTGCATCTGGATGCGGTGCATTTGCCCTTGCCGACCTTTTTCAGCCCGGCGCAAATGGTCAACGCGCTGACACAGGCGGCTGCCGATGCCGTGTTGACCGATCAGCCCGAACGAATCACCTCCTTGGGACTCGGCTTTGAATGCCGCTGGACACAAGGTTTACTCAGCTTGATGTGCCGCCAAGCAACGCGGCCCGCCTTGCCCAAGGGTTGCGCCAAAATCTCTTTCACCTCCGGCAGCACCGGCTCCCCCAAAGGCGTTTGCCTGAGTGCCACCGGCTTGATGGCCACCGCCAAAGCCATCAAAACCACTCTGTCACCCCTGGACATTGGCCAACATCTGACCGTTTTACCACTGAGCCTGCTGCTGGAAAACAGTGCGGGAATTTATGCCGCATTACTCAACGGCTCACAAGTCCATCTCCCCAACTTGGCCAGCCTGGGCTGGCGTGGCATGGCCGGGTTTGACCCTGCGGCCTTACAGCAAAGCGCTGTGGCGGCTCAGCCCAACAGCATGATCCTGGTGCCCGAATTGCTGAAAGTCTGGACACTTTATTTGCTCGCCACCCAACAACGAGCGCCCGACAGCCTGCGTTTTGTGGCCGTCGGTGGCGCCCATGTCGACCCGGCCCTGATCAAGCAGGCGCGGCACGTCGGGATTCCTGCCTATGAAGGCTATGGCCTGACCGAATGTGGCTCGGTGGTCAGTCTGAACCAGCCCGGCGATGAAGGCACGGGCGTGGGCCGCGTCTTGCCGCATGTGCAATTGCGCCTGGACCACGGCGAGGTTCACCTGCAGACATCCGCCTTTCTGGGCTACACCGGCAGCCCCGCCTTGCCCGCACAAGCCTCGCACGAATTCGCCACCGGCGACTTAGGCCAACTGGACGCACAAGGCCACTTGCATTTGATGGGCCGCAGCAAAAACCTGCTGATCAGCAGCTTTGGCCGCAACATTTCGCCCGAATGGGTCGAATCCGTGCTGCTGGCGCAAAACGCCATTCTGCAAGCCGTGATCCTGGGTGATGCCCGCCCCTGGTTGGCCGCTGTGATTGTGCCCATGCCTGGCATGAACCAGGCGCAGGTGGATGCCGCCATCCACCAAGCCAATGCGCAACTTCCAGACTATGCCCGCATCCAGCGCTGGCTGATCAGCCCGCCGATGACGCTGCTCAATGGCCTGGCCACCGGCAATGGCCGCCCCATGCGCCACGCGATTGCCCAACACTTTGCCCAGGCCATCGACTCCCTTTACAGCACAGAAGAGACCACCTCATGACGTTTTACCAACAACTCATCAGCGCCACCGAAGTCAACCGCGGCTACCTGCTGTCAGCCCCGCTGGTTGCGGACTGTTTGCAAGGGCGCGCACAGCTCAAAGACTACCTGGCCTTTCTCAGCCAGGCCTACCACCATGTACGCCACACCACCCCCCTGCTGATGTCCCTCGGTGGGCGTTTGCCCGAGCGACTGGCCTGGCTGCGCCGCGCTGTGGCTGAATACATTGAAGAAGAAATTGGCCATGAAGAATGGATTCTGAATGACATTACTGCCGCCGGTGGGGATGCCGATGCGGTGCGGGCCAGCCGCCCCGACCTGCCCGCCGAACTGATGGTGGCTTATGCCTACGACCTGATTGCCCGTGGCAACCCGGCCGGATTTTTCGGCATGGTGTTTGTGCTGGAGGGCACCAGCGTGGCCCTGGCCCTGATGGCCGCCGACAAGATTCAGCACGCGCTGCAATTACCCGATGCTGCCTTCTCCTACCTGCGCTCCCACGGCACACTCGACCAGGAACACACCAAACACCTGGCCGTCTTGCTGGAGCAAATGACCCCCGAAGACCAGCAGGAAGTGCTGCGCTGCGCCAAGGTGTTTTACAAACTCTATGGCGACGTGTTCCGGGGTTTGACCGACACACAGGTGGCCCCATGCAACTGAACACCGCCCGCGTTGTCCTCACAGGCGCCAGTGGTGGCCTGGGCCAGGCCCTGGCGCAACAGCTGGTGCAGCATGGCGCCCACCGCCAAACTCCAGGCACTGGCAAACCGACTCGGCAGTGCCACCCAGGTCTGCGTGGCCGACCTGACACAAGCCCAGGGCGTGGCCGATCTGACCCGAGCGGCTCAAGCTTTCAAAGCCAATGTGTTGATCAACAACGCCGGCATCAGCGCCTTTGGCCTGCTGCAAAACCAAACCTGGGACACGCTTGAGCAGGTGCTGCAAACCAACCTGATGGCCCCGTTGCGCCTGACCCATGCCTTGTTGCCCCATCTGCTCAGCCAGCCACAGGCCAGCATTGTCAACGTCGGTTCGACCTTTGGCAGCTTGCCCTTTGCCGGTTTTGCCGCCTATTCCAGCGCCAAAGCCGGCCTGCGCGGGTTTTCTCAAAGCCTGCGCCGGGAATTGGCCAACAGCCAGGTCCACGTCTTGCACGTCGCCCCGCGTGCCATCAACACCGCGCTCAACAGCCCAGCCGTGAATGCCCTCAACCGCGCACTGGGCAATGCCAGTGACAGCCCTGACACCGTCGCCAGCCAGCTGCTGAATGCCTTGGCCCAAAACCGCAGCGAGTTGCACATTGGTTTTCCAGAGCGACTGTTTGCCTGGCTCAATGGCTTTGCCCCCGCTCTGATTGACCGTGGCCTGGCTGGCAAGCTGGCCACCATTCAACAACATGCCCAAACCCCTCAACCCTGACCCTGCGACCATGAAAAAAACCTTCATCCGCCTCCCGCTGACTGCCCTGCTTCTGAGTGCCGGCCTGTGTTTTGCCAGCAACAACGACTCGCTGGTGCGCCCGATCCAAGACCAATGGGCCCAGATCAAATACAAGCAAGATGCTAAGCAACACGCCGACGCTTACCGCGCCCTGGCCGAACTTGCTGGCAAGCTGGCTGAAAGCCACCCCACCCAGGCCGAACCGCTGATCTGGCACGGCATTGCCGTCTCCAGCGAAGCCGGAGCCAAAGGTGGCCTGGGCGCACTGTCCCTGGCCAAACAAGCCAAATTGCTGTTTGAGCAAGCCATCCAGCTTGACGGCAGCGCCCTCGATGGCTCGGCCTACACCAGTCTGGCCACGCTGTACGCCAAGGTCCCTGGCTGGCCGCTGGGTTTTGGAGACAAGGCCAAGGCCGACGAGTTGTTCAAAAAAGCCCTGGCCCTGAACCCGCAAGGCATTGACAGCAACTTTTTGTACGCCGACTTCCTGGCCGATCAAGGCAAACACCCGGAAGCCGCCAAACATCTGGATGCCGCCCTCAAGGCCGCCCCACGCCCTGGGCGTGAATTGGCCGATGCAGGCCGCAAACAAGAGATTGAGGCCTTGCTGAAGAAGCTCAAGCCCTGAAAATAGATAAAAAATCAGCTGCTAGCGCTTATAAAACAAGCGCCAGAAGCTATAAATAACATAGCATTTTCGCCATCCATCCAACCAGCTACTTGCTGCTGGGTGTGACCCGAAACCAGGCCGCATACATGGCCGGCAGCGCCAGCAAGGTCAGCACCGTGGCCACGATCAGGCCGCCCATGATGGCCACCGCCATCGGCCCCCAGAACACCGAGCGACTCAGTGGAATCATGGCCAGCACGGCCGCCGCAGCGGTCAGCACAATCGGCCGCAAGCGGCGCGTGGCGGCCCCCACAATCGCCTCCCAGGCCAGCACACCCCGGGCGCGGTCTTGCTCAATCTGGTCAATCAAGATCACCGAGTTGCGCTGAATCATGCCCATCAAGGCAATCACCCCCAGCAGCGCGACAAAACCAAACGGCCGGTTCAGCAGCAGCAGCGCGCCCGCCACACCGGCAATGCCCAGCGGCCCGGTCAGGAACACCAATACCGCGCGGCTGAAGCTGTGCAATTGCAACATCAGCAGCGTGAAGGTGATGAACAGCATGACCGGAATCCCCGCCACGATGGACGATGAGCCCTTGGCGCTTTCCGCCACCGCCCCCGCCACCACAATGTGGTAACCGGATTGCCCGCCCTGCGCCCACTTGGCCTCCAGGGCTTTGAGTTCAGGCAAGAGCTGGTTGGTCACCGTCGCCCCTTGCATGCCTTCGACCAGGTCGCTTTGCACGGTGATGGCGTAGTCTCGGCCCTCCCGCCACATCACGCCCGGCTCCCAGGTGAACACCGGTTTGGCAATCTGCGTCAAGGGAATCGACTTGCCCGAGTTGGTGGGCAGGTAAGCATTGGCAATGTCGGTGATGGCGTTGCGCTCTTCCAGCGGCTGACGCAGCACGATGTCAATCAGCTTGTCGCCATCTCTGAACTGACCCACGGTGCTGCCACTCAGGATGGTCTTGGCGGCGATGGCAATCGACTGGCTGGTGACCCCCAGCGCCCGCGCCTTGGTTTGATCCACCTCCAGCCGCATCACCTTGATCGATTCGTTCCAGTTGTCGTTCACCCCTCGGGTATTGGGGTTGAGCCGCATCGCCGCCTTGACCTCATCAGCCCGCTCGCGCAGCACCAGCGGGTCGAGCCCGATCACCCGAAACTGCACCGGGTAAGGCACCGGCGGCCCGTTGGCCAGCAGCTTGACCCGCCCGCGCACCTCCGGGAATTCCTGCGCCAGCAAGGCTGGCAATTTTTTCCGCAAAGCCTCGCGCGTGGGCAAGTCTTTGGGCAACACAATCAGCTGCGACACATTGGTTTGCTGAAACACCTGCTCCAGCGGCAGATAAAAGCGTGGCACCCCCGAGCCCACCCATTGGGTCACCGAACTCACCCCCGGCTCGGTCATCAGGCGGGCTTCGACCCGTTTGGCCACAGCCTCGGTGGCGGCAAACGACGTGCCCTCGGCAGACCATAGATCCACCATCAGCTCAGGTCGGCTGGAATCGGGAAAGAACTGCTGCTGAACCTTGCCCATGCCCACAATACCCAGACCAAACAGCGCGATGGTGGCGGCAATGGTGATCCAGCGGTGGCGAATACAGGCGTTCACGGCCTTCTGAAAAGCGTTGTAAAACGGGGTGTTGTACATGTCATGTTCCAGTGCCTCGGCTTGCGCCTGCACATGGGGTGGCGATTTCAGAAACCGGGTGCCCAGGTAAGGCACAAAATACACCGACACCACCCAAGACAGCACCAGCGCAATCACCGTCACGGCAAAAATAGCAAAGGTGTATTCGCCAGTGGTGCTTTTGGCCAAACCAATCGGCAAGAAACCTGCGGCCGTGATCAGCGTGCCGGTGAGCATGGGCATGGCAGTGATCTCATAGGCAAACGTGGCGGCACGCACCTTGTCAAAGCCCTCCTCCATCTTGCGCACCATCATTTCCACGGCAATGATGGCATCGTCCACCAACAGCCCCAAGGCAATGATGAGCGAGCCCAGAGAAATCTTGTGCAAGCCAATGCCCCAGTAATTCATGGCCAGAAAGGTCATGGCCAGCACCAGCGGAATGGTGATGCCCACCACCAGCCCGGGGCGCATGTCCAGCGTCCAGCGCCGCCACAGGGGCTGCGTGCCCTCGCGTTTGTGCAGCCCCAGGCTGATGAAACTCACCGCCAGCACAATCGCCACCGCCTCAATCAGCACCCGCACAAATTCGTTCACCGAAGTGGCCACTGACTTGGGCTGATCCTGAATCTGCCCCAGCGTCACCCCCACCGGCAAGGTTTTGCCGATCTGCGCGGTGGCCTTGTCCAGCGCCTTGCCCAGGGCGATGATGTCACCGCCCTTGGTCATCGACACCCCCAGCGCAATCACCTCCTGGCCCTGAAAGCGCACCTTGACACTGGGCGGGTCGACGTATTCACGCTTGATGTCGGCAATGTCGCCCAGGCGCAGCTGGCTGGCCCCGGCACGGATTGGCATGGCACGCAATTCTTCGATCGCCTTGAATTGCCCGGCCACCCGCACCTGCACCACATCCAGCGGCGTTTGCACCGTGCCGGCCGATTCCACCGCATTTTGCTGGCCCAACTGGGCCAGCACCGCATTCATGTCCAGCCCCAACTGGGCCAGCCGCTTTTGCGAGATTTCAATGAACAGCTTTTCGTCCTGCACCCCAAACAGCTCGACCTTGGCCACATCGGGCACACGCAGCAGCTGCTGGCGCACCTCATCGGCAAAGGTTTTGCTCTCGGCATAGCTGAAACCCGGCGCTTGCAAGGCGTAGATCACGCCATACACATCACCAAAATCATCGTTGAAAAACGGCCCCACCACACCTTGCGGCAAGCTGCCGCGCATGTCGCCAATCTTCTTGCGCACCTGGTACCACACGTTGGCAACTTCCGGCCCGCGTGCAAAGTCCTTGATCTGAAACTGAATCTGCGACTCCCCCGGCTTGGAATAGCTGCGGATGATGTCCGAATACGGCACTTCTTGCAGCGTGCGCTCGAGCTTGTCGGTGACCTGCTCGGCCATTTGCTGGGTGGTGGCCCCCGGCCAGTAGGTGCGCACCACCATGGCGCGGAAGGTGAAGGGCGGGTCTTCGTCCTGCCCGAGCTGAAAGTAGCTTGAGATGCCCAGCACCATCAGCACAATCATCAGAAAACGGGTCAGCGGTGCATGTTCGATGGCCCAACGCGACAGGTTGAAACCCCTCTCAGGGTGCAGGTGGTGTTCACTCATGGCAGGCTCACTTGGCTGCGGCAGAGGGGACTGCGGCCGGATTTTGAATTGCTACATTTTCAGGAGCTGTTTGCGCTTGACTGGTGAGCGTTACAGGCACATTTGGCTTGTAAATGGTGACCTTTTGCCCGGGGGCCAGCACATGTACACCCGCCACCACCACCTGCATGCCCGGCTGCAAACCGCTGGCGACCACCACCTCATTGCCATCGGCGGTGGCAATTTGCACCACCTGCGGCTTGACCGTCATGCTGGGCCCATCCAACAGCCACACGGCGCTGGACTGACCTTGCTGAAACAAGGCGCTGGTGGGCAGCTTGATCACTTGCGCCCCAACATGTTGCAGCGTAGCGGGCAACACCGACACCGTGCTGCCAAGGGGTAAATCGTCTTTGCCGCTCAAAGCCACTTTTACGGTGAAGGTTCGGGTGACCGGGTCGGCACTGGCGGCCACCTCACGCACCACCGCCTTGAACGTGCCTTGGGTTGACCACAGGCGCACCAGCACCTCAGAGCCCAGCTTGATCGCCGCCAGCTTGTCTTCGGGCACGGCAAACACCACATCACGCGCACCATCCTGGGCTATTTGCAGCACCGGGCTGCCCGCCGCCAGCACCTGGCCGCGCTCGGCCAACACCGCCGTCACCACCCCCGACACATCGGCACGCAGCACGGCATAGCCTGCCTGATTGCCTTGCGCTCTGAACTGGGCCTGGGCCTGTTCCAGCTGCGCCTGTGCGGCCTTCAGCACCGAGTCACGCCGTTCCAGCTCGGCACCGCTGATGAAGTTCTGCTCTTTCAGCGATTGATAACGTTTGAAATCTGCCGCAGCCAAATCCCGGTTGGTCTGTGCAGCCGCCACCATGGCCCGTGCGGAATCACTCGCCAATTGGAGGTCTTGCGGGTCAAGCTGGGCCAACACCTGGCCGGCTTTGACGCGCTGCCCGGCTTCAACCGGCCGCTCCATGAGCTTGCCACCCACGCGAAAACTCAAACGCGATTCCACCCGGGGCTTCACCTCAGCGGCGTATTCCAGCGTGGTTTGCGCACTTTGCAGCCCCACCGTGAGCAGCTTGACCGCTCGCACCGGCTCTTCTTGCACCGCAGGTTTACTGCATGCAGCCAGAAAAAAACCAGCCGCTATAGTCAGTGCCAAGCGACTGGGCCAAAGAGATGCACGCATTAAATTCATGGACATGGACTTTCAAACAAGGCGAATTAATGACCAACAGGTTAGTAATTCTAATAAATTGACTCACTCTGTCAATCCACTCGGGCAAAACCCCTGGCGCTGTGCGTTTTTGATCCAGCCACAACCATCCTGAACACCCCAGCATCACACCCATGCCGTCCCCTCAACTGCAACCTGTCGCCCAGGCCATCACCCACTACGAAAACTTTCCGGTGGCCTCATTCCTGTGCCCACCCCACCTGCGCCCGGCCATTGCCGCCATCTACCACTTTGCCCGCACCGCAGATGACCTGGCTGACGAGGGTGATGCCAACGCCAGCCAGCGCCTGAGCGAGCTGGGCCGCTATCGCGCAGATTTAATCGCCGTGGCCGCCGGGCAGCCCCACAGCGGCACCTGGCCCCAGGTTTATGACCCTTTGGCCGTGGTGATCTGCCATTTCAAACTGCCGGTGAACCTGCTGAACGATTTGCTCGATGCCTTTGAGCAAGACATTCGCTACACCGCCGAGCAACGCCGCTATGCCACCGATACCGAATTGCTGGACTACTGCAGCCGCTCGGCCAACCCAGTCGGGCGCTTGCTGCTGCACCTGTATGGCATCAGCGATGAAGCCTCCCTGGCGCAAAGTGACCAGATTTGCAGCGCCCTGCAACTGATCAACTTCTGGCAAGACGTGAGCGTCGACGTGGCCCGTGGCCGCTGGTATCCGAGCCAGCAGGCGATGGCGCAGTGGGGTGTGAAAGAGGCCGATTTGCTGCCCAGCAGCGATTCCGAGAACGCTAGACTTTTAATAGCTGCTTACGCAAGTACTGCAAGGGCATTAATGCAAAAAGGCTCACAACTTGCCTGCCACATTCCAGGCCGGGCCGGCTGGGAGCTGCGGCTGGTGGTGCAAGGCGGCCTGCGGATTCTGGACAAGATCGAAGCCCTGCACTTTGCCACCTGGCGGGAACGCCCCAAGCTCAGCGCCTGGGACGTGCCGGTGCTGTTGTGGCGGGCCTTGTGGATGCGAGTGCCCCGGCAATAACGCATGGGGAATGCAGCCCGAGAAGATTGCCAAATTTTGCCAAGCACCCTAAACTCAATCCATGAGTACCATGAACATCTCTTTACCCAGCACGCTGAAGAAAGACCGAATCCACTTGCGCAATCTGCTGCTGGCCGGCGCAGCCTCCCCCCCTGCTGCTGTGGCTGACGCAGCTTACTTTGAAGGCTTGCGCAAACGCATTCACCCCACAACTAGCGCAGACCCACGCGATTGAAAGTCAAACCCATCGTTCCTCGTGAACGCGCCAACCAGGATATTGACGAGATCATTGCGCACTACCTGGGCGAATCTGCCGAGCAAGCGGCCTATGGTTTTATTGATGCACTGGAGCAAGCCTACGCCCACGTGAGCCACGCTCCAGCAACCGGCTCACCACGTTATGCGCACGCATTGAATCTGCCGGGGTTACGCTTTTGGCCCCTGACGCGCTATCCCCATTTGGTGTTTTACGTTGAACACATCGATCACATTGATGTTTGGCGGGTGCTGCACAGCCAACGGGACATCCCCGCATGGATGGCCAATGCAGACGATCTCTGAGTCGCCTTACCCCCACCCCCCACCTTTACAGCGTCAACACCGTACAACCGGTGGTTTTGCGGGCTTCCAGGTCACGGTGCGCTTGCTGCACATCTTCCAGCTTGTAGCGCTGGGCAATGTGAATCTTGACCTGGCCGCTGATCACTGCGGCAAACAAATCATCCGCCATGGCCTGGGTGGCCTCGCGCGTGGCAATGTGGGTGAACAGGGTTTGCCGCGTCACATAAATCGAGCCTTTAGGGCCCAAAATGCCGGGGGCAAACGGGGCTACCGGGCCGGAGGCATTGCCAAAGCTGGCCATCAGACCAAACGGGGCCAGGCAGTCCAGCGACTTGTCCCAGGTGTCTTTGCCAACCGAGTCGTACACCACTTTCACGCCTCGGCCTGCGGTGATGTCCTTGACCCTTGCCAGAAAATCTTCTTTTGAATAATTGATAGCAAACTCTGCACCATTGGCAAGCGCAAGAGCACATTTTTCATCAGAACCCGCCGTGCCAATCAGGCGCAAACCCATGGCTTTGGCCCACTGGCAGGCGATCAGGCCGACACCACCGGCCGCCGCATGAAACAGCACAAAGTCACCGGGCTGGAGTCCACCCTGGGGCTGGGTGCGTTTCAGCAGGTATTGCGCCGTCAAGCCCTTGAGCATCATGGCCGCACCGGTCTCGAAGCTGATGGCATCAGGCAACTTGCAGACACACGTGGCCGGCATCACCCGCAGCTCACAATAACTGCCCGGCGGCTGGCTGGCATAGGCGGCGCGGTCGCCCACTTGCAGGTGCGTCACGCCCTCGCCCACCGCCTCGACCACACCCGCAGCTTCCATGCCCAGTTGCTGCGGCAAATTCATGGGGTACAGGCCACTGCGCTGGTAGACATCAATAAAGTTCAGGCCCACCGCATGGTGGCGGATGCGAATCTCGCCGGGGCCGGGTTCACCGACCACTACGTTGACCATCTGAAGTTGTTCCGGGCCGCCATGCTGGTGAATACAAATTGCGCGGGAAGTGGTGTGTGTCATGAATATGTCCCCCAAAAAAAGAAATCATGATGCCACGAAAACCAACGAATCGCACTGACCGTACACTGTCCCATCGTTGTGGTGTTGCTTCGGGCTGGAACCGATGCAGACACTGCCAGAATGCCGTTTGGATTGCATCACTTCACCAGCCATGTTTCACAACCAATTCACATCGCTGTCAGCCCTGGCATTGGGGCTGATACTGAGCGCGGCCGCAGCGCAAGCACAAGCCCCCCAGGCCAAGCCAGCCCCAACCGAATTGCACCTGCGCATTGTGGGCGGGCTGGCCAGTGTCAACCAGTTCACCAAAAATGAAGCCCCGTTCTGGAACAGCGAGCTGACCCGCTTGAGTAACGGCAAATACAGTGCAGAGATCGTGCCGTTTGACCGCGCCGGAGTCCCCGGCAACGAGATGCTGCGCCTGCTGGAACTGGGTGTGGTGCCCTTTGGCACCACCTTGATGGCTCACTTGGCACAACAATACCCGCAATATGCCGCACTGGATCTGGCCGGATTCAACCCTGACATGGCCAGCCTGAAGAAAAGTGTGGCCGCGTTTCGTCCCTATCTGGAAAAAGAATTACGCCAACGCCACCACATTGAGATGCTGGCGCTGTATACCTACCCGGCCCAGGTGCTGTTTTGCAAGAATCCGTTCAACGGGCTAAGCGACATTGCCGGGCGGCATGTGCGGGTGTCATCCACCACCCAGTCTGACTTTGTCAGCGCGATGGGGGCGATTCCCGTAGTCACCGGCTTTGCCCAGATCATGAGCAACATGAGCTCGGGCAACACCGACTGCGCCATCACCGGCACCATGTCAGGCAACACACTGGGCCTGCACCGCGTGACAAGCCATATCCACAGCCTGCCCATCAGTTGGGGATTGGCCATTTTTGGAGCCAACAAATCTGCCTGGGATGCCTTGCCACCTGAGCTCAAAGCCCTGCTCAGCCAGGAGCTACCACGCCTGGAGGCCAACATCTGGGCCGAGAGCGAGCGTGAAACTACCGAAGGCCTACTGTGCAACACCGGCCAGCCCCAGTGCAAAACGGGCAACCCTGGAAAAATGGTGACCGTGCCCACCAGCACCGAAGATGAGCACTTGCGCAAGCGCGTGTTCAGCAGCGTCGTGCTGCCGCGCTGGCTGGCGCGCTGCAATGGCAGTTGTACCGACATCTGGAACAAAACGATCGGTGCCAAGCCAGACTCTGGCGTTGCGCCCAAACCATGAACGATTTCAAGCCAACCCGCATCTCTTTGACCGTGCTGGGGGTGGTGGTGGCATTTTTGCTGGCCATCGGCATCGCTGCCAGTACCCTGATCTGGCAGCAACGCCAAAACGCGCTGAACAACAGCGCCGCGCAAGCCACACGTTTTGTGGGTGGCGCGGTCGCCGCCTTGAACCGGTCTTTGCTGGGTATCGACGTGTTGCTGGCCAGCCTGTCGGAATCCCTGTCCCTGGGCGAACGACACCAGGACTCGCTCGACAGTGCGGCAGCCAGTCAATTGATGCAAGCCATCGTCAGGCGCAACCTGATGCTGCGCCGACTGGTCTTGTTT
>VIKI01000043.1:1868-22603 GCA_008080595.1 Comamonadaceae bacterium | reverse complement strand
CTTGTTTGACCAAACGCAGCGCGTGCTGGCATCGTCCGACCATGACAACACCAACCCGCCGGAATTGCCCAACGGGTTTGTGACCCATGTGCTGGAGCTCAAAGTGTCCAGCCTGGTGATCAGCCAACCCGTGCAACAAGCCAGCACCGGAGAACACGTGCTGTTTCTGGCGCGGCACCTGAAACTGGCCGATGGCTCGCGGGTGGTGGTGATGGCTGAAGTGCCGGTCATGGAATTCAACACCATCATGGTGCAGGGGGCCGACATCAGCGGTCTGGAGGTCACACTGGAGCGTAGCAACGGCCAACTGCTGGCCGCCTTGCCAGCTCAAGACAAATTACTCGGTACCCAGCTGCCTGATGCCTTGCCACAACACATGCCAGCGCCGCAACAGCGCCTGACCCGGCTGAGCGGCCAGACGGCCCTGGTCTATGCCCAACCCATCCTGTATGACAGTGTCCTGATTGCCGCCAGCATTCCGGTGGATGCGGTGCTGACCCAATGGCGCACCGAACGCAATTTCATTGTCGGCGCGGCATTGCTGTTTGCAACCATGGTGATCGCAGCAGGCGTGGCCTCCATCTGGTTCCTGGGGCGTATGGCATATGCCCGCCAGGCCATCAAACGTTCTAAGGTCGAGATCGAACATCTGGCGTTTTATGACCACCTGACCAACTTGCCCAATCGCCTGCTGCTGATGGATCGGCTGGATCACGCGCTTACCTCCAGCCACCGCAATCAACGCTACGGCACATTGCTGTTTCTGGATTTGGATAACTTCAAAACCCTCAATGACACCCAGGGTCACGATATCGGCGACTTGCTGCTCATCCAAGTTGCAAAACGGCTCACCACCCGGGTGCGGGCCATCGACACCGTGGCGCGCCTGGGGGGAGACGAATTTGTGATCCTGCTCGAAGACCTGGCCGATAGCCCGCTGGAAGCCGCAGAATTGGCCCAACGCATCGGCCAATCACTGATTGAAGCACTCAATCTGCCCTATGTGTTTGCCGGTCAACGCTACCAAAGCAGTGCCAGCATCGGCGCGGCCTTGTTTGGTGGCGAACCCACTTTTGCAGCCGACCTGCTCAAGCAAGCCGACATTGCCATGTACAAAGTCAAAGACCGTGGCCGCAATGCCCTGTGTTTTTTTGACCCCCAGATGCAGGCCGACATCACCGCCCATTCCGAGCTGGAAGCTGACTTGAAAAAAGCCGTATTACAACGCCAGTTTGAACTGTATTACCAACCGCAGGTAACGCAAAGCGGTGCGGTGATGGGGGCCGAAGTGCTGATCCGCTGGCAGCACCCGACTCGTGGTCTGGTGTCACCGCTGCATTTCATTTCTGTGGCCGAAGAAAGCAATCTCATCAACCAGATTGGCCTGTGGGTGCTGGAAACCGCGTGCCTGCAACTGCGGCAATGGCAAAACGACCCCACCACCGCCCACCTGCAACTGGCCGTGAACGTGAGTGCACGGCAATTCAGACAAGAGAACTTTGTCGGGCTGGTGCAATGTGTCATTGAAAACTCCGGCTTGGCCGCTCATGGCCTGAAACTGGAGTTGACTGAATCCCTGGTGCTGGACAACATTGACGACACCATCGCCAAAATGAGCGCCCTCAAAGCCCTGGGTGTGCGCTTTTCCATGGATGACTTTGGCACCGGCCAATCCTCTTTGAGCTACCTGACGCAGTTGCCGCTGGATCAACTCAAGATCGACCAGTCTTTTGTGCGCAACATCGGCATCAAACCCAGCGACGGCATGATCGTACAAACCATCATTGGCATGGCCAACAACCTGGGGCTGGAGGTGATTGCCGAAGGGGTTGAAACCGCTGATCAGCAACGCTTTCTGGCCGAGCATGGCTGCACGGTCTACCAGGGCTACCTGTTTGGCAAACCCAGCCCGCTGGCCCACTTTGAGTCCCATCTGCGTAGCCTGGAGATCCAAGCGTGACACAGCCCAAAATTACCCTCCAAACTGCAGCCTTGCTGACCCTCCCCCCCCTGCTCTGGGCGGGCAACGCGGTGGTGGGCCGGGTCGTCGCGCCACTGGTGTCGCCCATGACGCTGAATCTGTTGCGTTGGGCCATTGCCTTTGCACTGCTGCTGCCGCTGGCTGCACCGGTGCTGAGCCGGGGCAGTGCGCTGTGGCCGAGTTGGCGGCGTTTTGTGGCCTTGTCGATGTTGGCCATTGGCGGCTACAACGCTTTGCTGTATTTGTCGCTCAACACCTCAACCCCGATCAATGTGACCTTGGTTGGCTCCAGCACGCCGGTCTGGATGCTGTTGATTGGCCGGGTGTTTTTTGGCACACCGATCTCCAAAAAACAGTGGCTGGGGGCCGTCATGTCGATTGCCGGGGTGATGCTGGTACTGAGCCGGGGCGATCTGGCCGTGCTGCTGCAGGTGCGGCTGGTGGCGGGTGACGTGTACATGTTGCTGGCTTCTGCCGCCTGGGCGTACTACAGCTGGATGCTGGTACACCCCACCACCGAGCCGCCCGAGATCAAACGTGATTGGTCGGCCTTTTTGCTGGCGCAAATTGCGTTTGGCCTGGTGTGGTCCAGCTTGTTTGCGGGAACTGAATGGGCACTGGGCCTGGGCCGGTTTCAGATCAGCTGGCCGATGGCTGGTGCACTGCTGTTTATTTCGCTGGGCCCGGCCTTGCTGGCCTACCGCTCCTGGGGAGCTGGAGTGTCACGCGCCGGGCCATCGGTGGCGGGCTTCTTTATCAATCTGACCCCGCTGTTCACCGCCGTACTGTCAGCCGCCTTTTTGGGTGAGCTGCCGCACCTGTACCACGCGCTGGCGTTTGTGCTGATTGTGGGGGGGATTGCGGTGTCGTCACGGCGTTGAAGCGACACTTCCAGCGGTGCCCCCCTGACCCATTTACTGCGCCGTAAACCCGCTGTCCTTGATGATGCGGGCCCAGGTTTTGGCATAGGCCTGCTCGCGGCTGGCCAACTGTTGTGAAGTCATGTAGCCCACGGTCAGGCCCATGGCGGTCAGGCGGTCACGCACATCGGGCAAGGCCACCACCTTGGCCAAGGCGGCAGAGAGTTTGTCCAGCGTGGCTTGTGGTGTGCCTTTGGGGGCGAAGATGCCGTAGTACGGCACGTCTTCAAACCCTGCCAAACCCAGCTCGGCAAATGTGGGCACATCAGGCAAAGCGGCCTGGCGTTTGTCACCCAGCACGGCCACCACACGAATCTTGCCGGCCTTCTGGTTCTCAATAAAGTCGGGCACCGAGCCCACCCCGGCATGAATCTGGTTGCCCAGCATGTCAGCCATCATGGGTGCACTGCCACGGTAGGGGGCGGCTTGCAGGTCAAGCTTGTACTTTTGACCAATCACCTTCACCAAGAATTCCGGCACTGAGGCCGGGGCTGGTACACCCACGGTGTCTTTGCCCGCGCCCTGCTTTTGCACCCAGGCTACATACTCGGCCATGCTCTTGGCCGGTGTACCTCCTGACACTGCCAAACCGTTCACAAAGGTGGCAAAACCGCCTACCGGCACAAAGTCTTTGGCCGAGTCATAACCCGGGTTTTTCACCACCATCGGCAAGATGGTGATGGTGTGGTCATGCGACAAAAACAGCGTGTTGCCATCAGGCGCAGCGGCCTTGAGCGCCTGCGCCGCGATCTGGCCACCGGCACCGGCCTTGTTTTCAACCACCACTGATACGCCCAGCGGGTCTTTGAGCTTGTCGGCCAGGATGCGGGCAATCGCGTCAGTGCCACCACCGGCCGGGAAACCCACCATCAGCTTGACCGGGCCGGTCTGCGCGTGCGCCACGGAGGTGACCAGCAAAGTGCCCACGGCCAGGGTTTTGGCCAGGTGTTGAAGAAATTGACGAACTGTGAACTGAACCATGTGAAAACTCCTGATAAAAAATTAGAACGTACCGGAAAAAGCACCCCCATCGGCCAGGACATTTTGTCCGGTGATGTACCCCGCCTGCTGGCTGCACAAAAACGCGCAAATCGCGCCAAACTCTTCGGGTGTACCAAAGCGTTTGGCCGGAATGGTGTTGCGCCGAGCGGCCGCCAGCGCATCCACGGTTTGACCGGTTTTGGCGGCTGCACCTTGAAACACTGCCTGCAACCGATCGGTATCAAACGCGCCGGGCAGCAGGTTGTTGATAGTCACCCCTTGGGCCGCCAGACCACTGCGTGCCAACCCCGCCACAAACCCGGTCAAGCCGCTGCGTGCACCGTTGGACAAGGCCAGGACATCAATCGGTGCTTTCACCGCGCTGGAGGTGATATTGACCACACGCCCAAAGCCACGCGCAGCCATGCCATCGACCGTGGCTTTGATCAGTTCAATTGGGGTGAGCATGTTGGCATCCACGGCGGCAATCCAGTCGTCTCGCCCGAAATTGCGAAAATCCCCGGTTGGCGGGCCACCGGCATTGGTCACCACAATGTCAAATTCAGAGCGCCGGGCAAAGACCGCAGCGCGGCCTGTCGGCGTGGTGATATCTACAGCAACAAATTGGACTGTAGGCCCCGTACCTATTGCGCAAGCAGCTCTTATTTTTGAAGCAGATAATGCCAACGCCTGTTCACCTCTAGCCACCATCAGTACGTTCACCCCTTCGGCCACCAAGGCCGTGGCACAACCCAGCCCCAAGCCTTTGCTGGCCCCACAGACCAAGGCCCATTTACCGGCTATACCCAAATCCATACACACACTCCTTCAATCCAAAAGGTCATAGACCGGGTTGACACATTCCGCTTGCAGTCGGCCCATCAGGCGCGGCCAAGGCTCTGACAACCGCTTGGGCCAGCGCATCGTCTGCGCCATGCAGATTACCCTCCACACCAAACCCAGGCTCTGTTTCCATATTGGGAAAATTGCGGCCCGGGGTGATGTTCAAGGGATCGGCATCCGGCCCAAAGATGGCCTTGTAGCGACTGATCACCTGATACCCCAAAAGGGCAGCATTGTCATAAATCACCTGGTTGCGTGCGCTCCATCCTGCCACCTGATCGGCCAGGGTGGCCCCGATGTCGATCCAAAAATACCGGGCATCAGGGGCCAGTGCCTTGAGCTGCCACATCAGCACTTGTTGGCTGTTGGCAAATGAGGGCTCGAGCTGGTTGGACCCCAGCACCACGATCACCGTGTCTGCCTTGGCAATGAAGGCCTGGTCTTGTGCCACACTTTGCAGCGCACTTTGTTTGATTTGTATGCCCGGCGAGGTGATGGATCGACCGACATCAAAGCTGATCAGCACCTGGCTGCCAAAACGCTCACGCAACTGGGCCTCCAAACCCACGCGCGACAGGCCGTAGCTGATGGAGTCACCCAGTACATAAATGGTTTTCGGGGTGGGTGTACGACACAGCTCGGCTGCCCCAACCCAGCCAGGCAGACAAAATGCAGCCCCAAGCAAGCACAAGATACCTCTGCACAAACCACCAGGAAAACCGATTTTGATCTTGAAAAAAGCCATGCGTCATTCTATGGCCGCAACCCATTACCCCCCATTCATTTCCCGACATGGGGCAGCTCATACCTCAGGTCAACTCACTGTTTTTTAACGGCCATGTCTTTCACCAGTGCGGCGAAGGCTTCATAAGGCACAGGTTTGCTGAATAAATATCCTTGGCAGAGGGGACAGCCATGTTGCTCCAGAAATTGGCGCTGAGCCTCGGTCTCCACACCTTCGGCAATCACATTCAAACCCAGACTTTGGGCCAGGTTGATGATGGCCTGCACCACCAGTGCATCATTGGCACTGTCAGGCAAGTTGTACACAAAGGACTGGTCAATCTTGAGCTGATCGAGTGGCAGTTTGGTCAGGTAGGACAGCGACGAGTAGCCGGTACCAAAATCGTCCATTGAAAAGCTCACACCCATCGCCTTGAGCACATGCATTTTCCGAATGGTGTCATTGACATCATCGAGCACCAGACTTTCGGTCAGTTCAAGCTTGAGCCGGTTTGCCGGGGCTTCGGTACGCGCCAAAGCCTGGCGCACCTGTTCAACAAATCCTGGGTGGCGAAACTGGCGCGCACTGACATTCACAGCCAGATACAGATCACAGTAGCGTGGGTCTCGTGCCCAGGCGGCCAGGCGGGTGCAGGCTTCTTCAAGCACCCATTGCCCAAGCGGCATGATCAGCCCGGTTTCTTCGGCCAAAGGAATGAACTGGGCTGGTGAGACCATGCCGCGCGTCGGATGCTGCCAGCGCAGCAAAGCCTCTGCACCGATGATGCCGACTCGGCTCTGGTGTTGCAATTGGTAGTGAAGCACAAATTGTTGGCTCTGGATACCTTCGCGCAAAGTCGCCTCCAGGTCAGCGCGAACGGTCAGTGCAGCTTGCATGTCAGGATCGAAAAAACGCAGGGTGTTACGCCCGGCCGATTTGGCCTGGTACATGGCAATGTCGGCTTGCTTGAGCAAGTCGTCCACCGAGTTCTCGTTACCCACAAAAAGGGCTGCGCCAAGGCTGGCGGTGCTGTGGTGCACCTGGACATCAATCACATACGGCTGGTTCAGGGTAAACAACACTTTTTCGCCAATGGTCTTGGCCTGCGCCGCTGCTTCTGTCGGACAAGCACTCAAGTCCACCAGCATGACCACAAATTCGTCACCGCCCAGGCGTGAAATGGTGTCACCATGTGCCCGCAGGTGTCGTTGAGCAACTTGAAGTTATCAAGGTCAATGAACAATAAGGCCCCCATCAGCAGGCTGCGTGCGCTTGCAGACATGGTTTGATGCAGGCGATCCATCAGAAGACGCCGGTTGGGTAAATCTGTCAGAGGGTCATAAAAAGCCAGATGTTCGATCCGATGCTCCCCCGCCATACGTTCGGCACGTGTTCGCAAGGCCACGATGCCAAAGGCCAGGTCCCCCACGAGGTCGGCCATCAGGCGTCTCTCTTCGAGCGTAAAGGCATGTGCCTCGGTGGAATAGATACCCAGTACACCAAAGGTGCAGGTGTGTTCATCTTTCAGCGGCAGGGCAATGCAGGAACGGTAGCCGCGTTGCAGCGCAGCCTCGCGCCAGGGTGCCATGGCCCAAACATCATCGGTCAAATCGTCGATGCAAATGGTTTCACCGGTGCGAATCGCAACTCCACAGGGGTTTTGGCCCAGCGGGGTGTCGTCGGCCCAGGTATAGCTGGCTTGTTGGAGGTAACCGGCTTCTATTCCAGCCTTGGCAACAGCCAGCAGACTTTTGGCTTCGTTTTGCTCGGCATATCCCACCCACGCCATGCAGTAGCCAGCCTCTTCGCAAACGATGCGGCAAATGGCATTCAGCAGGGTCGGCTCGTCTACGGCTCGCACCAGAATCTGGTTGCAGTGGCTGATGGCTTGCAGCTCGCGGTTGAGTCGACGCAACGACTCCTCAGCTTGTCGGCGTGCCCGGCGCTCCTTGAACTCATTGAGTGCCCGTTCAATGACGCTGGGTAATTTGGACAGCCGCCCTTTGAGCACATAGTCCGTGGCCCCTTTTTTGAGAAACTCCACCGCCTCCTCTTCACCCACAGCACCTGTCACTGCGATGAAGGGGGTGTCCTGGCACAGTTTTTTGGCTATTACAAGTGCTGCAGGGGCATCAAAACCCGGGAGACGGTAGTCAGCCAGGATGAGGTCGTAAACACCGCGTTGGAGGAATGCGGTGAATTCCCGCTCATTGGCAGCCCAATCCATCTCAATGGAAAGACCCACACCAATCAGCCATTCCCGCACAAGTTCAGCATCCAGAGGGGAGTCCTCAAGATGCAGGATTCGCAAAGGCCTAACGACATCTCTTGCAGTGTTCATGATTCGGTACTTGTGCCGGGTAGCGACTTTGTCAGCATAGCCCAGAATACACCGGGCTGCAGCATCAATTTGACAAATGGCAGAACTTTCACAGACATGCCCCCGTAGACATCAAGATCCTCATGTGTGAATGCTTAACCTGGAGGCAACTCGTTGAGCATGGCCCAGAATATCCCGAGCTGCTTCACGGCCGCGATAAAGTCTGCAAACCTCACCGGTTTGACCACATAGGCGTTGCTACCAAGTTCATAGCTTCGGATCAAGTCCTGTTCTTCCCGTGAAGAGGTCAGCATCACCACCGGAACCAGCTTCAATGCCGGATCGGAGCGAATGGCTCGCAGCACCTCAATGCCATCCATGCGTGGCATTTTGATGTCAAGCACCGCCACCGCCGGATTGCCTGGCTTGCGCGTCGCATACTTGCCCTGGCATCGCAGATACTCCATGGCTTCCACACCATCTTTAACGACAGTGACCCGGTTGGCCAGTTTGTGATCGGTTAATGCCTCCATCACAAGCTCGGCATCCTGGGGGTTGTCTTCCGCCAGCAGGATTGATTTCAGTTCAGCCATACGCACCTCCTTAACAGTTGGAAAAATAGCCCTGTCTCCCTCGCAAACACTGCTGCCTGCGTGCCAAACCTTCACACACGTTTCATCCTGCTCGCCATTCTTGTGGCAAAGAGAAATAAAACGTCGCACCCCCGTCTACCTTGCCCTCGGCCCATGTCTTGCCACCATGTCGTCCAATAATGCGGCGCACATTGGCCAGGCCGATGCCAGTCCCATCAAACTCATCGCTGGCATGCAGACGTTGAAACACGCCAAACAACTTATTGGCGTACTGCATGTCGAAACCGGCCCCGTTATCGCGAACAAAAAAGACGGTTTCCGTCGTTGTCCCGGGCAGGCTCCCAATATTGATTTCGGCCTTTTCACGTTTCTGGGTGAATTTCACGGCGTTCGAGATCAGATTGACCAGCACGATGCGCAGCATGGCACGATCTCCTATGGTCAAGGGCAGTTCGTCAACGTGCCACTCAATTCGTCTGTCCCGTGTCTCGGAATCAAACTCGTGAATAACATCCTGTACCAAAGCCCCGAGCTCCACGCTCTCTGATGCCATCTCCTTTCGTCCCATGCGTGAGAAAGCCAGCAAATCGTCAATAAGCAAACCCATGCGCTTGGCGGCATCCGATATAGTTTCCATGTAATGCAGGCTTTTGTCATCCAGCGTGTTGGATGCTCTGTTCTTCAGCAGATCAAGAAAGCCGTCGATGTGGCGCAGCGGAGCCCGCAGGTCGTGCGAGACGGAATAGGCAAACGCCTCAAGCTCTTTGTTCGCCATCTCCAGTTGCTCGGTACGGGCGATGACGCGCTGCTCTAGTTCCTGATTGAGTCTGAGTATTTCGGCCTCGGCCTGCTTGCGTTCGGTGATATTGGTGAGCGAAACGATGACTTTGGAAAGTGTTTCTTCATAGCCGGGGCAGACTGAAAAATAGACGGTCACATAGCGGTGTTTGCCGCCCATTGTCTTGACGACTGCGTCCCTGGTCATTTCGCTGCCCCCGTTCCACAAGCAAATCAGCTCTTGCTTGAACGCATCAAAGGATTCCAGTGTGAACGTGTTGGCCATTCCGCAGAGTAATTCCTGCTCATCTGCTGCTTCGTGAAGTGTCAGTGCAGCATGGTTCACAGCCACAATTTTTGCCAAATCTGCGCACTGCCGAACGATTTCAGGGTGCTGAACCAAGTGGTTTTCCAGATCAGTGACACCGTCCTTTCGCAGGATGTCAAACAGGCGCTTCACGCCAGAAAAATCTTCCTCCCAGATGGAGACCGGTGAATTTTCAAAAACCAGTCGATAACGTGCTTCACTTTCGCTCAGAGCTTCAAGCGTATGAAGATGCACTTCTATCTGCTGCTGAAGTTGCTGGTTGGTCTGCGCCAGCGCCGCAGAGCGCTCCTGGACTTTGTCTTCCAGGGTCGCGCGGATGGACTCAAGCTCCCGATTGCGCACCTCCAGATCCATCTGCGCATGCCGCAATGAGAGATGGGTATGAACCCGCGCGAGCAACTCTGCCGCACGCACCGGTTTGTTGATGAAATCCACCCCACCCACCTGAAACGCTTTCAGCTTGTCGGGCTCATCGGCCAAGGAACTGAGAAAGATGACGGGAATGGAGCGGGTTTTTTCATCACTCTTTAGATGCTGACAGACCTCGTAGCCATCCATGCCTGGCATTCGGATGTCCAGCAAAACCAGCGCTGGGGCCTGAATTCTTGCACTGCGAATAGCCAACTCGCCATCCTTGGCTGAGCGCACCCGGTAGCCCGCGTTGCCAAGGATATCGGCCATCATCTTGAGGCTGTCGGTGGTGTCGTCAACGACAAGAATCTCATCAGAATAAGCATTGACAGCATTCATTCGCTGGCCTTTCCTGCGAGCTTATCCAAAACCCTCAGCAGCTCTTTGTACTGCAGATTCTTCACCATGTCACGCAGGTGATTGGCCAATGCCTGATCCATGTCGTCAATGCGGTGGATGACTTCGAGTAGGCGCGGGCTATCCAGCAATTCTGCTGCTTTTAACAACTCATCAGTGATGCCCTGTGGCAAAGCGCGCAGCTGGTCAGCGCTCAATGCGCAGACCTTCTGTTCGTTGGCGGGATGGGGTTCATCGGCATACCGGAAACGGATGCCCAGATGCTTGGTCAAAGCCGCAAATATTTCCGAGTCGCGGTAAGGCTTGCGAAGAAAGTCATCGCAGCCTGAAGCCAATATCTCGCGTCGTTCATCTTCCAGGGCGTGCGCGGTGAGGGCGATGATTTTGGTGTTGGCACCCGCTTCGGTCTGTTTGATGCGGCGGGTCGCTTCGCGTCCATCCATGACCGGCATGCGGATGTCCATCCAGATCAGATGAGGATGCCACTGCTCGAACAGTTCTATGGCCTCCTGCCCATTACTCGCCTGCCTCAAGTCAAACCCCAAGGGCTCGAGCAGTTTGAACAAGAGCAGGCGGTTTTCCGGCTGATCTTCAACAATGAGAATTCGCAGGCCTTGTGACCCCTCTTCAATGCCGGTCACTCTGCCGTGCTGTAATTCTGTCGGTACTTCCTCATCTGGAAGCAGCACCACAGGTATCTCGAAATAGAACACCGAACCCTTGCCAGGTTCGCTTGAAACGTCGAGGTGACCGTGCATGAGTTCGACATATTGCTTGCAGATGGTCAGTCCCAGTCCGGTTCCGGGTTCTGCGACTGGCTGGTTCGCCAGTTGCTCGAAGGGTTTGAATAGCCGCCCCAATTCTTGCTCCCGAATGCCCGGGCCGGTGTCCTTGATTTCAAATCGAATTCGCGCAGATTGCCCGGGCACTTGAGTGACGACGCTGGACAGGAGTGTCACACCCCCAGTTTGCGTGAATTTGATAGCGTTCCCGATCAGATTGATCAGCACCTGACGCAGTTTGCCCGCGTCAACGTTGACATGACGCGGAAGAGCCGGTGATTGCATCAGGTTGAAGTCCAAGCCCTTCTCCTTCGCTTTGACATACATCAGAGACCGCATCTCCTGGATGAGCTGGTGCAGATCAGTGACGGATTCTTCCAGCAGCACGTGACCGGATTCGATCTTGGAGATATCCAGAATGTTGTTGATCAGGTTCAGCAGGTGTTCGCCGCTGCGGGTGATGATGTTCAGGCTTTCAACCTGTTGCCCGGATGCATCCGGTGCAACCTTCAGCAGTTGCGCGAAGCCGAGCACTGCATTCAGCGGGGTGCGCAGTTCGTGGCTCATGTTGGCCAGAAAGGCACTTTTGGCGCGGTTCGCCTGTTCCGCCTGCTCTTTTGCAACAATCAACTCGGCCGTTCGTTCCTTCACTCTGATTTCCAGGGATTCCCTGTTTTTATAGAGTTCTGACCGGGCTTGAAGCAAATTCTGGATCATTCCTTTGAAAGTGCTTTCAAGAACTTTTAATTCGTTGTTTCCTTTTGTGTGTACGTCGATAGTTATATTTTCAAGATTTTCAAGTTGCAATTGTTCTGCCACATGGGTCAACTCGGTCAAAGGTCTACTGAGTAGATATCTTGATATGATGATAAATAGTATAAAAAATCCTATTGAGTTAATAATTGCACTGGCAATTAGACCAGCGGCATTAAATTTTAATTTATCTATAACAATCTCTTGACTTGAGTAAATTGTTACTGCACCTACCAGGAATGATGTATCTTCGCGAAGGTGCTGTATTTTAAATGTTTTCCAGAAAAGTCCTGAAGAACTAAAAATATCATTTTTGTTTGTTTCATTGGGTAACCCTGAGTTTGCCATGTGCAGAACTCTTCCTTTTTCTCCCAAATATTTTCCGCTTGGATTTACAATCTCAATACCAACCACGTTTGGAAGCTTCATTATTCCAGTAAGTGTAGACTGCAGTTGATTGTTATTCATTTCCCAAAGCGCTTGTTCCAGGGTTGGATGAAATACTTGCGTGAGCGTTTCCAATTCTTGAAGAACAAGATTTTTTGTATGAAAATATTCAGCAGTAATGTGTGCACCTGTTACAGTTGCAACAAGAACAAGATAAAAAGAAAATACAACCGTTAAAAGCCTGGTGGCAATCGAGTCTTTTATTGGTACAAGATTGATTAACATTAGAATCACTTCCTGTAGTCAGAATGTTTTCAGAAATAACTTGCAGCAAGTTTCAGAAAGCTGCTACTGGAAAGTTTTCCAGCTATGCGCATTCAAAAAATGAATGCACATAGCACTTATTTTGTAAATGCTACATGCATTTATTGCAAAAAAGTGTAGAAAGCTTGTTGTCAACAGTCAAACTTGAATTTACGGCGTATACCATAATTTTTTGTCATTTAGCGGAGTTTCTGCCGATAGCGAATCGTCTTCCAGCTTGAATAGTCTGCGATTTTTCATATTCCCACGCTCCAACGCTTCTTTCATGTAAATATTATTATAAAACATCTTATCGAAGGAACCATCTGCAATAGCCATTCTGAGTCCACGCTCAAGCCTGTCAGCCAGTTTGAGGTTATTTTTGCTGGTAAAAATATATCCAGGAACGGGGTAGTAAATCAACAGATCTTTTTCTACTACCAGCCCGGGAATATTCATATCCACCAGCTCTCGCCATGGTTCGGCAGCGGTTCTGGGGAAATAATCGAAGCGTCGTTCTTTCAACATGGTGAACAGCTCTCGATACCCTGCAGTTGCCACGACATTTAAACCATTGGCTCGGAAGATTTTGTTTTCCGGCCAGATCGTATTCGTGCCGGCCCACAATTTCCGCAAATCATCCAGCGTGCGGACGGCTGAAAATTTTGGTTGATCGCTTTCATTGATGATAAAGATGTGATAGCCGTACAGTCCTTTTTCAAATGGGATTCGGATGGGATGAAGTTCTTTCTCACGCTCGGGTGATGTCGCTGTCAAAATGACATCGACATAACCTTGCTTGACCATCTCAAAATCCCTGGCCTGTGGAACCTCCTGTTGCGGTGCTTGAATCTTGAACGGGCCATCAGTTTTTTCAGTTTTTTCCAAGATCAATTTCAACACTTGGTATTTGTATTCCTTGGCATCGTCAGTGCTCAAAGCAGTGCCCCTGAAAGCACGGACTTTGACAATCAATGGTTCTTTTGCCGTGTCCGCAAAAATAGGCGTTGAAGTGATATAGACCGCAAAAGATAAACTTATCAATAATGCGGTTTTAAGGTATTTTTTCATTTCAATCTCCTTAAGTTAATCAAGTGACTAAATTTCTTCAAGATAAGTCGCTTCACTTATCAGTCCAATCCTTCATCTGCTGATCGGATCAGATGGAAACCGTGTGTGATGGACTCCTTCGCCCAAACCGTACCAGTCCTGATTGGGGCGGCGGGTCGGACCGAACATGTCGTTCATATCTCAACAGCTGTCTCAGAAATGATCTGGCTTGCCGGGCATTACCTCCTTGTCCGCCACATGCGGCAATGAAAAATAGAACGTTGCACCACCATCAACTTTGCCCTCGGCCCAGGTTCTGCCGCCGTGCCGACTGATGATGCGGCGCACATTGGCCAAGCCGATGCCGGAACCCTCGAACTCATCCATGGCATGCAGGCGCTGAAACACGCCGAACAGCTTGTCGGCGTACTGCATGTCAAAGCCCACGCCGTTGTCGCGTATAAAAACGATGGCTTCCATCGCTGCGTGCTGGCAACCGACTTCGATCACCGATTTTGCGCGTTTCTGGGTGAATTTCAAGGCATTCGAGATCAGATTGACCAGCACGATATGCAACATGGCGCGATCCCCAGTGACCTTGGGCAATTTCCCAATGCACCAAGCGATGTCGCGCCCCAGCGTCTCGGGCTCGAACTCCTGAATGACCTCTTGCAACAAGGTCGCCAAGTCCACGTCCTCGGTTGCCATGTCCTTTCGTCTCATGCGCAAGAAGGCCAACAGATCATCAACCAGCGTACCCATGCGTTTGGTCGCCATCGAGATGGTGTTCATGTAATGCAGGCTCTTGTCATCAAGGCTTGCGCCTGCTTTTACCTTGAGCAGGGCAAGAAAGCCGTCAATGTGGCGTAGCGGTGCGCGCAGATCATGCGATACAGAGTAGGAAAAGCCTTCCAGCTCCTTGTTCGCGGCCAGCAATTCGGCTGTGCGCTCAGTAACACGCTGCTCTAGCGTTTGATTGAGCTTGAGGATTTCCTCCTCAGCCTTTTTGTGCTCGGTGATGTCGATGTTGGTGCCGATCATGTGCAGGGGAATCCCCCCTTGATCCCGGATAGTTCGCGAGTCCGCCTTGATGTAGCGGATACTGCCATCGGTACGGATAATGCGAAATTCAGGAGCATATTCGCGCTCTCCACGCAAGGCTGCTTGAATTTCCCCGTCTGTATGCGCCTTGTCCTCAGGATGGAGGGTGCGCATCCAGGCATCGTAAGCGCCGCCGAATTCGCCTCTTTGAATGCCGTAGAGCTGGTACATTGAGTCATCCCATACCAACTCGTTATGGACGATATCCCAGTCCCATATGCCGATATTCGCGACGCGTGTGGCCAGTTGTAACCGTTCTGAAGAAAGACGCAAGGCATCCTCGGCTCGCTTGCGCTCGGTGATGTCCACAAAAGACACCGTGACCTGCGTGATGTGACCGGCATCGTCGTATTCCGGTTCTGCGTTTGCCAACACCCAAATCACCTCGCTCAAACCTGGGTGACTGATTCCCGTCACATCATCGCGCAGCGGCTGATGGCTGGAGAGTACCTTTCTGAAGGGATATTCATCCAAGGGCAGCACCGACCCGTCTTCCTTCAGCAAGTGCCAAGCCGGATCGAGCAGCGCTTCGCCCTGAGGTTTGTCTTCAATAAGACCAAGCATTTCCTGCGCCAGTGGATTGCTGTTGAGAACTCGCCCCTGACCGTCGAAAAGTATGATCGCGACCTGGACATTGTGAATGAGTGAGCGGTATTTTTTCTCGCTGGCGCGAAGCTCCGCATCCCGCTGCGCAAGGGAATCCAGCATGGCATTAAATTCCCGCCCCATGACAGCGGCCTCGTCATCACCCACAACCAGCGAACGTGCCTGATGGTCGCCGGAGCGCACCGCATTGATGGTCTCCTGAACGGCGTACAGCCTGCGGGTGATCCACTGCCCCATGAACCAGGCGATGACGGCCCCAATCACAATCGCGCCAATGGCGTAGACCACACCGCTGCGAAAAATTTCCCCAAGCTTCTCGCTGGCCACCCTCTGCCCGATACCTACTCGTGCCCAACCCACCTGCCGCCCGCCGACGATGGCAGGGGCGGCGATGTCAACCAGCGCTGGCGTACCTGAAAGTACCGAGACGTGTGCTTCGCGAGGCAAATCCAGCAGGTAACTGCCGCGTCGGCTTGAGTCGGTATCGGCCAGCACACGCCCGTCCTGATCCGCAAGAATAGCGAACAGTATTTCTGGATAACGACGCTGAACCTCTACCAGCTCCTGCAAGCCCGACACATCGTCGGCGGCAATCCAGCCCGCACCTGAAGTTGCGAGTGCCTGCGACAGCGCGGTGGCCTCCTCGATCTGACGATCCAGCAGCATGCTGCGCTGGCGTTGAGTCAGGTCGGCCACCAACAGCGTCATCATCAACGCATGCACCACAGCCACACCGACAACCAGACGGCCACGGAGAGTGCCGAACAGGAACCGGGACAGCCGCCCAAGCATCATTTTTCCTCCACCCGACGAACTTCCCGCTCGAAGCGGGCAACGTATTGCCGCACCACGTCGTAATCGGCATCCGAGGCAGCCAGAAAACGGGCCGTCTCCATCCCGGCGAGAATCGCTTTCCCTTGCGCAGTCTCTGCCAACCCAAGCAACAGTGTGCGCACCTGCTGTGCCAGTTCTGGCGCAACATCGTCACGCACCATGACAGAGTTGTTGATGAGAGACTCAGTTTCCCAGATGACTTTCAGTTCAGCGGCTTCCTTCGGATGCTCCTTTTGAAATGCCCGCCACGGTGGCGGCCAGGTCGCTCCAGCTGCGGTCTGGCCCAAATAGGCATTCATGATGGAGGACTCCTGCGATCCCACATAGCGGTTGTCGAGTTCGGTTTGGATATGGATGCCGTAGCCATGCAGAAAGTACTGCGGCATGATGCAGGCGGCCAGGGCTGTGGGCGACGGGTAGGACACCGACCTCCCTCTCAAATCGGCCGGATGCACCAACTTGCTGTCTCGGCGCACTACAAAGATGCCTTTGAAATCCTGTGCCTCGCCCGCCATGGCGACCACGCGGTAACCGACCTTCATGGCCTCCAACGTCTGCCATGGGTTGGGCAGGAGAAACTCGGGCTTGCGTTGACGAAATTTTTCCTCAAAGTTCGCATAATCCCTTGATGCCTCCAGGTCGAAGCGCACGCCGTTGATGCGACTGTTCAGGTACTCAACCAGCGGTTGATACGCCTGCATGAGCTTGGCCGGGTTGTGCAGTGGATGGACGGCAAGTCGATAGACAGGCACACCTTCGTTGAGTGGTTTTGCCCCAACACGCGGTCCACGGTTTTCGGGTTCCTTGTCGCAACCCTGCAACCCCCACGACAGCAACACCAGAACGGCGTAGGTGAATTGACGTTTTCTCATTGGTTTTCTCCCACAGCATTACCGCTTGATGCTTGTGGCAACGCGACGTAAAACGTCGCCCCCCCGTCCACCTTGCCCTCAGCCCAGGTTCTGCCGCCATGCCTGGTAATGATGCGCCGGACATTCGCCAGGCCGATGCCGGTGCCCTCGAACTCATCACTGGCATGCAGGCGCTGGAACACGCCGAACAGCTTGCCAGCGTACTGCATGTCGAATCCGGCCCCGTTGTCACGAACGAAGATGATGGTCTCCATCGCTTCTGACTGGTTGCCAATTTCAATGACGGCCTGTTCTCGTTTCCGGGTGAATTTCAAGGCGTTTGAGATCAGGTTAAACAGCACGACGTGCAACATGGCACGATCCCCGGTGACCACGGGTAACACGCCGATGCGCCAATCTATCGCTCGATTCTTCGTGTCCGGCTCAAATTCCAGAATGATCTCTTGCACCAGAATGCCCAGGTCAATGTCTGTAGCAACCATTTCGCTTCGTCCCATGCGCGAGAACGCCAGCAAGTCATCGATCAGCACCCCCATGCGTTTGGTCGCATCCGAAATGGTGTCCATGTAGTGCTGACTCTTGTCATCGAGCAATCCGGATGCTCTTGCCCTGAGCAAATCGAGAAAACCGTCGATGTGGCGCAGCGGTGCTCGCAGATCGTGTGAGACGGAGTAGGCGAAGGCTTCAAGCTCCTTGTTGGCTACTTGCAATTCGGAGGTTCGCTTGGCAACACGCTGTTCGAGCTCCTGATTCAGTTTGCGGATTTCTTCTTCTGCCGTTCTTTGATCTGTGATATCAAAGATGACCCCATCCAGACAAAGCAGATGCCCGTCTGGCGCAAACACCCCTTGACCCTGTTCATGCACCCACCGCGTGCGCTCGTCTGAAGTAATCAGCCGATAGTCCATTTCGTAACGATTTTTGTGCAGCAGTGCATCTGACACTGCGTCTTTGACGGCACGACGGTCATCTGGATGGATGACGCTGGCATAGGAGCGAACGCGGCTATCAAGAAAGTCTTCAGCGGGATAGCCAGTGATGCGGGTGATGGCAGCACTGAGGAATTCCATCGTCCACTCAGAGTCATTGAAGCAGCGGTAGATCGCACCCGGGCTGTTGGCAACGATGTTGTCCAAGCGCTGCCGACTATCTTGCAATGCTTTTTCAGATTGCTTGCGGTCAGTGATATCGCTGAGGAATCCTTCGATGAAAAGCGGCGTGCCGGTATCGTTACTCACCAGGCGCGCACTGATGGAAGCCCAGATCGCGCACCCGTCCTTACGCCGGAGTTGGGTTTCATAGCCGGTCACAAACTTCTGATCAAGAAGAAGCTTGAGCAGTTGGTCGCGCTGCGTGTGATCAACGTAGAGATCGCTTGCAATGTCACGCACGCACAACAATAGCTCCGCTGAAGATGGATACCCCAATACTGCGGACAGTGCCGGGTTACCATTCAGGAGCTGCCCCTCCATGGTGGCTTGAAAGATGCCTTCGGTGGCGTTCTCGAAGATGTTGCGATACCTGGCTTCTGTCTGTTGGATCGTCCTGATTTGCCCCTCTATCTTCTGCACCATTTCAGTCAGAGCTCTGCCAAAGGGCTGGAATTCCAGGTAAACGAGAGTCTGATCATTGATGTCATATCGCCCTGAGGCGAACCGGTTCGCAATTTCGCTGAGACTGGTCAGGGGTTTGCTCAAGGATGTGCGGATCGAAACCACCATCACGATGACGAGAGAAATCAGAATAACGAAGATGATCAGCGTCAAAAAGTAGAGCAGTTGTCGATTGCTGGCCTTCTGTATTTCGTTCGTCAGGGAGACAAACACTTCGCCGACAAGTTCTTGGCGACTCCCCGCTTGGTGAAATATTTTGGCGGATCTGTTTGTCAGATCACCGCCAGGTTCCTTTTCACGTGAATAGACTACCTCTGCGGACTCCGTCTTGATGATCAACCGCACAATCGACTCGTCATTGGAAACGGCACGCCCTATGGTCTTTGTCGCATTGTCGTCAACCGACCAAAGCGGAACGTCAAGGGTTCCGACGAGATAGGCAATGGTTTCGTTCGCCTTTCGTTCAAGAGACGCGCTGGAATCCCGGGATATAGCCACATACATAGCACTGACGGCAATGACCGAAACGATGAGAACCGTAACCACAAGGCTTGCTGTAAGTCGTCTGGTAATAGATCGGCTCATCACGGCGTTATCCGGTGCGTGGTCCATAGAATGCCTCGCTACTTCATATACTTATCCAACAGTTGTTGGTATTGTGGGCCGGTTTTCACTCGATCAAGCGCACGGCGAAAATGTTCGACCACCCGATCATCCGTTTGCGGGCTCATGGCAACATAGTTTTCTCCGTCTGCCCCGGTGACATGGTAAATACCCTCCACTTTCTCCATGCTGTATTTTTCCAAGGACGCTGGATCGGCGTTGATGACCTTGAACCAATATGACAGAACGATAGGATCGCTCGGCAATAAATCGATGCGCCCCAAAAACAGTTTCTTGATATTTTGTGAGTCAAGAGCGACTTCATCCAGTTTGCCGCCAAACCCCTGGCTGCGCAGGAAGATATTCCTGGAATCATCCCGTAATACGCCTATTCGATATTTCTTGGCATCTTCCAGCGTATTGACAACAATGTCCGGTCGATTCTTCATCCGATACAAATTGACGTGAAAAGGATGAAGTGCGTCAACCCATTTAAAGAGCTTTTCACGCGGAGGATTGCGCAGAATGCTGAACAGCAGCACGTTTTCCTGCCGCTGCGCCATGCCATATGCGCGCGCCCAAGGGTATACCTCGATCTTCAGATCGACATCCGCTTCCTTCAGCATCATCTGCACCAATTCGACTGAAACGCCGGTGAGAGGTCGCCCCTCTTCCTGCATCTGATAGGGGGGTTCAATACACGTAACAACTGTCACTTTTGACAGCAGTTCCTTCAGATCAACCTCACTCTGAACTGCGTTAGCCTCTTCCAAGCCAAGCGCCAAACATGACATCACAATCAGAACACGTAGTAGTTTCATATCCAATTCCCTCCAAACAAAATGCGGATCCGTTTCATCAGTTCAACCATGGATGCCGAGTCGCTTCACTTCTCAGAATGACGAAACCGTGACGGAGATCGATTTCATCCATTCTGGAAATCCCAATAGTCAGGGTGGGTCAAGGATGCGCGGATCGAAACCACCGTCACAATGGCACATGTTTGGTGAAAGCCACATGCTTACGCTCCCTTCGTGGTTAAGTTGTAGCCCGGAATTGAGATTATTTGCGGGAGCCTTTCGATGTTTGTGGCAGCGAAAAGTAGAACGTCGCCCCACCGTCCACCTTGCCCTCCGCCCATGCTCTTCCACCATGCCGACTGATGATACGCCGGACGTTCGCCAGTCCAATACCCGTGCCCTCAAACTCGTCACTGGAATGAAGTCGCTGAAACACACCAAACAACTTGCTGGCGTACTGCATGTCAAAACCAGCACCGTTATCGCGAACGAAGATCACGATTTCTTTCATCTCTGACTGACAACCGATGTGAATTTCTGCCTTTGCTCGCTTCTGGGTGAATTTCAAGGCATTCGAGATCAGATTGATCAGCACCATTCGTAACATGGCACGATCACCGGTAACCTCGGGCAGCTCATCGATGTGCCAATCAATCTCTCTTCCTGTGGTCAATGGTTCCAACTCACGGATCACCTCCTTCATCAAGGTATTCATATCCACGTTCTCAGCAGCCATTTCGTTGCGCCCCATTCGCGAAAAAGCCAGCAGATCATCAATCAGCGTTCCCATGCGTTT
>VIKI01000043.1:0-1835 GCA_008080595.1 Comamonadaceae bacterium | reverse complement strand
CATGCGTTTGGCTGCATCCGAGATGGTGTCCATGTAATGCTGGCTCTTGTCATCGAGCGTGTTGCCAATTCTTGCCCTGAGCAGCTCAAGAAAACCATCCATGTGTCGTAGCGGTGCGCGCAAGTCGTGTGAGACGGAATAGGCAAAGGCTCCCAGCTCTTTGTTCGCTGCTTCCAACTGGGCCAGATTGCGCCGCAGCATCTCCTCGCGCTCGTAGAGTTGGCGCCGGGCCCGGTACAGGTTCACATGGGTCGAGACCCGGGCCTGTGACCTTGTCGGCTACCGCATCCAGTGCGCTGATAAAAATCACCGGGGTGTCGCGCATCAGCGGGTTGGCACGCAAGCGCTGGCAGGTCTCAAAACCGTCCATGCCCGGCATCATCACATCCAGCAGGATCAGGTCGGGCGGAACCCGTCTGGCCAATTCCAGCCCCTCGGCCCCACCGGTGGCAAAGCGAATTTCGTAGTCGTTGGCCAGTGCGGCACCCAGGACTTCGATATTGGCGATGTTGTCGTCCACAATCAGAACAACAGGTTTGTCGGCATTTCTCATGATGGCTGCAGTTGTTCCAAAAATTCATGCAGTTTCGAGAGTGCATGATCGTAGGCCAGTATTGCGACACTTTGATCGATGTCAGCAAAGCGGCTCGCCAAAGAAGTCCCCTTGACCTCCAGCAGCAGGTCTTCACCCATACGGGCCAAAGCCTGGCGCACGGAAAACCCCGGTAATGTCTGCTCCAGGGCCGGTACCTCATCTGACTCAAACATGACGATGGGCTCTTCTTTAATGAGTTCGGCCTGGTCAGCTGGGCGAGGCTTGATCCAACGCACCAGGGTATTGGAGAGTTCCTGGGGATCAGCAAGCGTGGAGGAAAAGGACTTTAAGAATTTGTCTGACGCAATACCAGACCGGTCTGGGTTGGGGCTGGTCGCGAGGTTGGAAAGGGCACACATGCTTGCATCCTTACCGTCAGTCAATTGGAGAAAGACTGATGCGGATTGATGTTGTTTTTGCGTAAGCCATGAGCTAGCGCCTTAGCCCTCAGCGGGCTGAGAGATTGGCAGCCAGACGCGAAAGGTCGTGCCCTTGCCCTCTTCACTGCTGACCTCAATACGGCCATTGTGTTTGCTCACGATGCCGTAGGACAAGGACAGGCCCAAGCCAGTCCCCTTACCCACCGGTTTGGTGGTAAAAAACGGCTCGAAGATGCGGCTTAAGTGCTCAGACTTGATACCTTTGCCAGTGTCTTGCACCTCGATCCAGACCTTTTGATCCTCCTGGCCGGTGCGAACCGTGATGCGGCCATGTTTGTCGATGGCCTGCACCGCATTCATCAGCAGATTCATGAACACCTGATTGATCTGCGAGGGAATACATTCGATGTCGACAATCCCGGCGTACTCTTTGATGACCTCGGTCTTGTATTTGAGTTCGTTCCAAACCACGTTGAGGGTGCTGTCCATGCCCTTTTCCAGATTGGCCCATTGTTTGTCGGTTTCGTCGACGTGGGCGAAGTCCTTGAGGTCTTGCACGATATGCTTGACCCGCAGCATACCCTCCAGCGACTCAACCAGCAAGCTCTCGGAGTCTTCGCGCAGGTAGTTGAGATCGATCTGGCGTTTTATCTCGGCCAAGTTGGAGCGGGTCTGTGGCGTGAGTTCGGATTCGGCTTGTTCGTAGCTTGAGATCACTTTGAACAGATCGGCGATGTAACGCTGCAAGGTGCCCAGATTGGAGTTCACAAACCCGATGGGATTGTTGATCTCATGGGCCACCCCTGCGGCCAGTTGACCAATGGCGGCCATCTTCTCGGACTGTTGCAATTGGTTGCCCA
>VIKI01000042.1 GCA_008080595.1 Comamonadaceae bacterium | reverse complement strand
CCTTCACGCAAGCATTTGTCGCCAGCGGTGCGGGCGCTGCTGGATTTTCTGGTGCAGCGCTTTGCGGATGTGCCCTGGTGAAATACGCCGAGTCAGAGTGGCTGCTGCGCCGCCTTGATCATGTCGGCCGCCTTCTCGGCAATCATGATCACCGGCGCGTTGGTGTTGCCGCCGACCAGATTGGGCATGATGGAGGCATCCACCACCCGCAGGCCTTGCAGGCCGTGCACACGCAGCTGGGCATCCACCACATCCATCTCGCCCGGGCCCATGCGGCAACTGCCGACCGGGTGGTAAATGGTGTCGGCCAGGTTGCGGATGGCTTGCTCGATCTCGTCATCGGTTTGCGCATGGGCGGTTGCGGCCAGTTCACGCCCACCCAATGGGGCCAGGGCCGGCTGGGCCAGGATGTGGCGCATCAGCTTGAAGCCTTTGATCATGCGATCCATGTCGTCGCGGCTGGCCAGAAAATCGGGGTCGACCAGCGGCAAGGCCCGGGGGTCGCTGCTGGCCAGGCGCACGCTGCCGTAGCTCTTGGGGCGCAGCAGGCACATGTGGCATGAGTAGCCATGGCCCAGCGTGGTGGTGCGGCCATGGTTGATGAGTTTGCCAATCACAAAGTGCAGTTGCAGGTCAGGAATGACTTCTGCCGGGTCGCTCTTGATGAAGCCACCGGCTTCGGCAAAGTTGGTGGTGAGCATGCCGCTGCGCTGCTTGCGCCACTCCAACACCCCTTTGAGCAGTTTGACCGAGCCGCCCACCGACACGCCAAACGAGTCCTTGGCACGGGCACTATCCACCACCTGAACCACATCAATATGGTCTGAGAGCTGCTGGCCGACACCGGGCAGTTCATGGATCGGGACAATGTGGTGTTCCAGCAGATGGGCTTTGGGGCCGACACCGGAGAGCAGCAGGATTTGCGGTGACTGAATCGCCCCGGCGCACAGCAGCACCTCACGCTGGCAGTGAAGTTGTTTGGTTTGCCCCTCGTGCTCGAACTCCACCCCGATGGCCCGCTTTTTCTCAAACAGGATGCGGGTGGTGAGAGCGCCGGTGAAGACCCGCAGGTTGGGGCGCGTCAGGTTGGGGGTCACATAGGCTTTGGCGCTGCTGAAACGCTCGCCGTTTTTGTGTGTCACCTGGTAATGGCCCACACCTTCCTGATCGGCCCCGTTGAAATCCGTATTGCGCTTGAAGCCAGCCTGCTCCCCGGCTTGCACAAACAGCTCGGCCAGCGGGTTGGGGCTGCGCAAGTCCATCACATTGAGTGGCCCGCCGCTGCCATGGAAATCATCCGCGCCGCGCTCGTTGTGCTCGGCTTTTTTGAAATAAGGCAGCACATCGGCATACGACCAGCCGGGGTTGCCCTCGGCGGCCCAGCGGTCGTAGTCGGCCGGATGACCACGGGTGTAGATCATGGCATTGAGCGAGCTGGAGCCGCCCAGCATCTTGCCGCGTGGCTGGTAGCCGCTGCGGCCATTCAGACCAGGCTGCGGCACGGTGTTCAGGCCCCAACCGTTCAAGGCAAATTTAGCCATCACCGCCAGACCGGCCGGGCAATGAATCAGCACACTGCTGTCTGGTGGGCCGGCTTCCAGCAGGGCCACGTTGATGTGGGGGTCTTCTGACAAGCGGCCAGCCAACACGCAGCCCGCCGAGCCGCCGCCGATGATGATGTAGTCAAACATGCTGTTCTCCAGTCACAACACAAGGAACTCTTGTGTTCGCGCTGTACGTTACCGTAAAAACAGGGCTTGTAAATCGTTCAAGAAGTCTAATCCGCGCACGCTGGGTCGCACATGAGACCCCTCGCGCAGCAGCAGCCCCTGCTGTTCGGCTTGTTGCATGGCCGCTTGAATGGCAGACAAGGGCAGGCCGGTGCGCTCGGTGAACCAGGGCAACTCAAAACCGCCGACCAGGCGCAGCGCATTGAGCATGAATTCAAACGGCAGGTCAGCACGCTTGACCTCGTTTTCTTGCGCCACACAATGGCCGGCCATGGCCTGTGCCATGTAGCGGGCCGGGTCGCGCAGACGCACCTGGCGCAGCACGCGATGGGCAAAACTGAGCTTGCTGTGGGCCCCCGCGCCAATGCCCAGGTAGTCGCCAAACTGCCAGTAGTTCAGGTTGTGCTGGCAGGCATGACCGGCCTGGGCATAGGCCGACACTTCGTAGCGCTGCAAACCGGCGGCAGCCGTCATGTCCGAGATCAGATCCAGCATGTCGGCGGCCAGGTCATCATCTACCGGCGCAGGCGGGTATTTGGCAAAAACGGTGTTGGGCTCGATGGTGAGGTGGTAAATCGACAGGTGTTTGGGCGCAAACGACAGCGCGGTGTCCACATCAGAGCGCAACTGCGCCAGCGTCTGGCCGGGCAGAGCGTACATCAAGTCCAGATTAAACGTGTCAAAAACTGTAGCTGCTTCCGCAAGTGCATCAAGCGCTTGAGCCCGATTATGTACACGACCCAGGGTGTGCAAGAAATCGCCATTGAAACTTTGAACACCGACCGACAAGCGGGTCACCCCAGCGGCGCGAAAGGCTTTGAAGCGGTCTTTCTCGAACGTGCCGGGGTTGGCTTCCAGCGTGATTTCGGCGTTGGCCGCCAGTTTGAGGCGTGCCCGGATACCGCCAATCAATTGGTCAATGGCTTGCGGTGAAAACAGGCTGGGCGTTCCGCCGCCCATGAACACGGTTTGCACGCTGCGGCCCCAGATCAGTGGCAGCGCAGCTTCCAGGTCGGCCATCAGGGCATCCAGATAGGCTTGTTCGGGCAGCTCGGCGGCACGCATTTCATGCGAGTTGAAGTCGCAATACGGGCATTTTTTCAGACACCAGGGCAGGTGCACGTACAGCGACAGGGGCGGTAGCGTCTGCAATTGCAGCGTGCCGGCACGCATGTAGTGCTGGATGTCGTGCGGCCTGAGGGCCTGGTCTGGCGTGGGGGAATCGGGCTGAATGGGGATCACAACCAGCGCTCACGCATCAAGGCCACCATGGCTGCGGCAGCGCGCCCACGGTGGCTGTTGGCGTTTTTGACCTCGATGGGGAGTTGGGCAAAGGTTTGGCCAAATTCGGGGATGAACATCACCGGGTCAAAGCCAAAGCCGTTGCTGCCCACAGGTTCACGGGCGATCTGACCGACCACCCGGCCCACCGCCACCAGCGGCTCCGGGTCTTGCGCAGAGCGCAAGGCCACCAGGGTGCTGACCATGGCGGCACGCCGGTTGTCGATGCCCTGCATCTGCTCCAGCAAGGCGCGTACATTGTTGGCATCACTTTTGGGGTAGCCAAACTGGGTGGCATAAAACGCGGTTTGCACACCGGGCAGCCCGCCAAAGGCATCCACGCACAGGCCAGCATCGTCGGCCACGGCGGGCAAGCCGCTGTGCTGGGCCGCATGGCGGGCTTTGGTCAAGGCGTTTTCAATGAAGGTGTGGTAGGGCTCGGGCGCTTCGGGAATGCCCAGGCTGCCCTGGGTGATCAAATCGAAGCCCAGCGGGGCAAACATGGCCTGCAGCTCCACCAGTTTGCCGGGATTGTTGGATGCCAACACAATTTTCATGAACAAATTGGCCTCTAGTGCTTATGGAATATGCGCAAACAGCTACTCAATTGATAGCACACTTTGTTGCAGGTCAACCAGCTCGCGGATGCCTTTGTCAGCCAGCGCCAGAAGGTTGTCCATCTCGGCTCGGGTAAAGGCAGCGCCTTCGGCGGTGCCCTGCACTTCGACATAATGGCCGCTGGCGGTCATCACCACATTCATGTCGGTGTCGCAGGCTGAGTCTTCGGTGTACTCCAGATCCAGCAGCGGCGTGCCTTGCACGATGCCGACCGAGATCGCTGCCACCGCTTCGCGAATCGGTGACTGGCTCAGCTTGCCAGCGGCCAGCAAGCCGTTGACGGCATCTTGCGCGGCCACAAAGGCCCCGGTGATGGCGGCGGTGCGGGTACCGCCGTCGGCCTGCAGCACGTCGCAATCCAGGTGCAGGGTGCGCTCCCCCAAGAGCGTCAGATCAAACACCGAACGCAGGGCGCGGCCAATCAGGCGCTGGATTTCCTGCGTGCGGCCGGTTTGCTTGCCGCGTGCGGCTTCACGGTCACTGCGGCTGTGGGTGGCCCGTGGCAACATGCCGTATTCGGCGGTGACCCAGCCCTGGCCGCTGCCCTTCTGGTGCGGCGGCACTTTGTCCAGCACCGAGGCATTACACAGCACGCGGGTGGCGCCAAACTCGATCAGCACCGAGCCTTCGGCATGTATGGTGTAGCCACGGGTGATGCGCACCGGGCGCAGGGCATCGGCGGCGCGGCCTTGCGCTCTGGAAAAATCGCTCATAAACAGGTACTCAGGTGAAAGAGATCAAGGTTTTTTGATGGCGGAGCGACGAATGGCTTCGTTGATCTCGGCAATGGAGCGCTCAATCGAAGCATCGTCCATGTCTTCAAGCGCATCATTCCACAGTCCGGCTTGTACCGTTGAGGCGAATACACCGTCGCTGATGGAGTCCGTGCTGACACTCCCATGGGTCGCATCATCTTCGTCAGGAGTTTCCCATTCCATGGCAAGGCAAGTCACGTTGTCACAGCCTTCGCCTCCCTTGCGTAAAGCTCTTTCAACCAGGTCAGGCACCGCGTCTTTCACCGATTTTTGCGTCAACTCAAACACCATCTCGTCGTCGGTCAAGACCGACCATAAGCCGTCAGAACACAGCATCAAGCGATCCCCCTGTTGCAAAGCGACCGGCCCGGCCACATTGAATACCGGTTTGATGGGGGAGCCCAGGCAGGTGAACAAGACGTTGCGATTGGCCGGACGCACAGTGGGCGCAGCAGGGGGACGGGACAGGTTTTGCTCCAGCAAGGAATGGTCTTTGGTGCGAATGTGCAACTTGGACTGGCGCACCAGGTAAAAACGCGAATCACCACAGTGCGTCCAGGTCACACTACCGGCTTGCAACACCACGAGCACAAGGGTGGTGCGGGGTGAATCGAGCATGGCCCGGTCTGCCGCGTAGCTCAAAATCTGCTGGTGCGCAGTGAGCAAGGCCTCCGTCAAAAATGCGCCAACATCGGGCAACTCGGGGCGCGCACTTTTTTGAAACAGCGCAGCCACGGCCTGCAAAGCCAGTTGGGCCGCAACCTCGCCCTCAGGATGCCCACCCATGCCGTCTGCAAGCAGGAAAACCGCTGATGCACGGGTGTAACAATACCCCATGCGGTCTTCATTTTTCTCCCGCCCTCCCTTGCGACTGACCTGAAATACTGAGAATTTCATTTCGCTTTTTGACCCAGGTTAGTGGCTTTGATGGCCGGATTTTTGGTGTCTGACACCATGGTTTCAAACTGCAAACGCACTTTCTCCCCGACTGAGAGTTTGGTGTACCGCAGCTCACCTGACCGGTTGAGTTCTTTTTGCAAAGCAAAAACCGATTGCGGCCTGGCCAGTGGATCCATCGACATGCACCACAACACAACGTCGATCAGGTTGTCTGAATATACGCCCTTCAAGCGTTTTAAGGCCAACGTCATGCGGTCATTGCTCATGCGCTGGGGCGCTTCATTGGGCGGATAACCCTGCATACACGCGTACATACAGGCCCCAATGGCATAGATGTCCGTCCACGGCCCCATGGCACTGTCGCGACGGTACATTTCGGGGGCAGCAAACCCTGGTGTGTACATGGGCCGGATGAAGTTGCCTTCTTTGCTCAGCACTTCCCGTGCGGCACCAAAGTCAATCAATACCGATTTGTTGTCATCAGTAATGAAGATATTGGCGGGTTTGATGTCCAGGTGCAGCATTTTGTGTTGATGAACAATACGCAAGCCGCGCAAAATCTCGTCAAACAGCGAGCGAATGGTGGATTCACGGAACACTTTCTCCTGCTTCAAATCACGTGCGATGAGGATGTAGTCCTGCAGGCTGGCACCTTCCAGGTAATTCATCACCATGTAAACGGTTTCGTTCTCGCGAAAGAAATTCATCACACTCACCACCGACGGATGAGAGATTTGGGCCAGGGAACGACCTTCTTCAAAAAAACTTTTCAAACCCAACCGGTAGAGCGAGAGTTTTTCGGGTGCCACTTGCGGCAACAGAGCACCGGGCGCCCGTGTCGCCAGTGACGCGGGCAAATATTCTTTGATCGCCACCTGAAGGCCATCTGGGCCAATGGCTTGATACACCACACCAAACCCGCCAGCAGCCACCCTGCGGATGACCCGGTAACCCCCAATCAGGGTATCTGGAGGAAGCGGTGAGGGTTTAACCTTGGCCATATTATTTAAGTTGTTGCGCGACAAGTGGGGTCAGAACCGGGGTATTGAGAACTTACGCAAAATCGACCCAACTCGACGCTCCGACGCAGACAGTACAGATGTACAGCAAGGAGGAGCAACGACGCTGGGACGGTTTTGCGTAAGTCCTGTTATTCTTGCTTCCATTTCATTGAAGAAGCATTCAAAAATGTCAGTTTACAGCATGACCGGCTATGCCAGTGCCCAACACCGCAATGCCCACGACAACCCTGAAGAAGAGCCAAAAACCGCCGGCCACACCCGCCTGGGTGTTGAAATTCGCTCTGTGAACAGTCGATTCCTTGACCTGTCTTTTCGTCTCCCCGACGAGTTGCGGGCCTGCGAACCCGCGCTGCGGGAACGTCTGACGGCCCACCTCAAACGCGGCAAGGTCGAATTTCGGGCCGCGCTTGAAATCCAGACCAGTGGCAATCTGCCCGACCCTTCCGTGCGGCTGCTGCAACGGCTCAACGCCATACAAGACAACGTCAAGGCCTGGCTGCCCTCGGCAACACCATTAAGTGTGTCCGATGTCATTCGGCTTTCAGGCAATGAATCCAACAGCACCAAAGATTGGCAACCTGAGCTGCTAACCCTGGCCGACACCGCCTTGCAGGCCATGATGTCTGCCCGCGCGCGCGAAGGGGCTCGGCTGGCCAGCATGCTGCATGACCGAATCGGGCAATTGCGCACTCTGGCCAAACAGGCTCAGCCCCTGGTTCCCCAACTGGTGGCTCAACAACGCCAGCGTTTCATGGATCGGTGGCAAGAGGCCATGAACCTGACCGATGGCAGCCATGTGCCCGAGGCTGCACAAGACCGTGCTTTGACGGAAGCCACTGCATTTGCCATTCGCATCGACGTGGCAGAAGAATTGACCCGGCTCAGCTCCCATCTGGACGAGTTGGAGCGCCTCATCAACAAGGGCGGCGAAATCGGTAAACGACTGGACTTTTTGATCCAGGAGCTGCACCGCGAAGCCAATACGCTGGGCTCCAAATCAGCGGCACTGGAGTTGACCCATATTTCCGTCGACATGAAGGTGCTGATTGAGCAGATGCGTGAGCAGGTGCAAAACATAGAATAACGCCCCTTCGACACAATCTGAGAGCCAATGCGTATGGAATCTATGGAGTATCCCGGCAACCTGTTTGTGGTTGCCGCGCCCAGTGGAGCAGGCAAATCGAGCCTGGTCAAAGCCCTGATGGAGCTGGATTCGCATGTACAGCCCTCGGTGTCACACACCACGCGTGCGCCACGGGGGCAGGAAAAACATGGCAGGGAGTACTTCTTTGTCTCGAACGCCGAGTTTGATGCCATGGTGCAGGCAGACGCTTTCGTGGAGTGGGCGCATGTGCACAACCATCGCTATGGCACCTCGAAAAAAGCCATTGAAGAGCGGATGGCTCAGGGCGCAGACGTGATTCTTGAAATTGACTATCAGGGGGCGCTGCAAATCAAAGGCATCTTTGCCAACGCGGTCACCATCTTCATCTTGCCCCCGAGTTGGGAAGAGCTGCGCGCGCGGCTTGAGCGGCGTGGCGAAGATGCGGCCGATGTGATTGAAGTGCGCCTGCACAACGCCGCCGTAGAGATGGCGCAAGCACATCTTTTTGACTTCGTTATAATCAACGAATCTTTTGAACGCGCGGTTTTTGACTTGAAATCAATCGTGCACGCACAAAGACTCAAGTATTTGGCGCAGCGCCGCGCCAGAGCGGAAACATTCAAAGCACTGCACCTCTGACAGTGCTCATCACCTGGTTTTGGAGAATTCATGGCCCGTATCACTGTTGAAGACTGCTTGCTGCAGATTCCAAATCGCTTTCAGCTGGTGTTGGCAGCGTCTTACCGCGCTCGCATGCTCAGCCATGGCCATACGGCCAAGGTCGAAAGCAAGAACAAGCCTGGCGTCACGGCTTTACGAGAAATTGCCGCTGGCAAAATTGGCATTGAGATGCTGAAAAAAGTGCCACTTTAAACACCCCACGAGTCTCGTGAAAAGCACCGCTTGCGGTGCTTTTTTGTTTCAGCGCCAAAATGAACACTGCTGCACGCTATATTCAAGGCATGAGTCACCCCCCCAACAGCCCCATCCCGAAACCCCTCAGCGCCGCAGAAGCGAATGCGGCTTCGGCCAGTTTTGCCCGGCTGACCAGCAAACTCGACTACCTCAGCTCAGAAGATTTAAGCCAGGTCCGTTTAGCGTACCGATTTGCAGACGAAGCGCACTTGGGGCAGTTGCGCAACAGTGGCGAGCCTTACATTACCCATCCCATCGCAGTCGCCGCCCAGTGTGCCGAATGGAAACTGGATGCCCAGGCCTTGATGGCTGCGCTGCTGCATGATGCGCTGGAAGATTGCGCCATCAGCAAAACTGACCTGATTGAACGCTTTGGCTCGCCTGTGGCCGAATTGGTGGACGGCCTGACCAAACTGGAAAAACTGCATTTCAATACCCGCGAAGAAAACCAGGCAGAGTCTTTTCGCAAGATGCTGCTGGCCATGGCACGCGATGTCCGGGTGATCCTGATCAAACTGGCCGACCGCTCGCACAATATGCGCACACTGTCAGATGCTCCGCGCAACAAATGGCATCGTATTGCCTCAGAAACCCTGGAAGTGTATGCACCGATTGCCCATCGACTGGGGCTGAATCAAACCTACCGTGAATTGCAAGACTTGTCTTTTCGCTTTCTGCATCCCTGGCGCTATACTGTTTTATCAAAAGCCATTGCCAAGGCTCGCAGTCGCCGCCGCGATTTGATCCAAAAGGTTCAAACCGATCTGGAAGAAGCCTTCAATCACTATGGTATGTCTGTGCACATTGCCGGACGGGAGAAAACCCTCTACTCCATCTACAAAAAGATGGATGACAAGAACCTGAGTTTTGCCCAGGTCACCGACATTTACGGATTCCGGGTGATTGTTCCGCACCTGATTGATTGTTATACCGCTCTGGGGCTGTTACACCAACTCTATAAACCGGTACCAGGCAAGTTCAAGGATCACATTGCCATCAGCAAAATCAATGGCTACCAGTCGCTGCACACCACTTTGGTGGGGCCGTCCAGCATCAATGTTGAATTCCAGTTGCGCACTCAAGCCATGCATTTGGTGGCCGAATCGGGTGTAGCCGCCCACTGGCTGTACAAAGACTCCGACCAGGATGAAGTCACCCGCCACGACCGGATGGGCTCCAAATGGTTGCAGTCTTTGCTCGACATTCAAGACGAGACCCGTGACGCAGCCGAGTTTTGGGATCATGTCAAGGTCGACCTTTTCCCCGATGCGGTTTACGTCTTTACACCGAAAAGTCGCATCATGGCCATGCCGCGTGGTGCCACGGTGGTTGATTTTGCCTACGCCATCCACAGCAATGTGGGTGACCATGCGGTGTCAGCCAAGGTCAACAACGAGCAAGTACCATTGCGAACGGAAGTGAAAAATGGTGACGTGATCGAGATCACCACTGATGAAAATTCCAAACCCAACCCGGCCTGGCTTGGGTTTGTGCGTACCGCCCGTGCACGATCCAAAATACGCCAGAATTTGCGCACCATGGCGCAAACCGATTCACAGCTTCTGGGTGAAAAAATGCTCACTCAGGCCATGCGCAGTGAAGGTATTGACAGCCTGCCCGACAACTCTGCTGCCAACGAGGCGATCTGGGAAAAACTGCTGCGCTTCAGTGGCAACAAATCAGCTGCCGAATTGCTCACTGACATCGGTTTGGGCAAACGTATTGCCAGTATCGTCGCCAAACGCTTGACCAAACTTTTGGTTGATCGCGGTGAAAAACCAGACGTTTTACTGATCACTCGCGAGCGTTTTTCTGCCGGGGATGCGATAGCACAAACCACAGTACAAATTGATGGCAGCGAAAACACCTCGGTACGCTTTGCCCCATGCTGTAGACCTATCCCAGGTGATGCCATTGCGGGTTATCTTGGCCGCGGTGAAGGCCTGACAGTGCACACCCAAACCTGCCAGATTGCCCAAAAATTACAGTACAAAGACAGTGACCGCTTCATCAACGTAGAGTGGGCCGATGAGCCCGTCAGAACCTTTGAGACTGGTGTGATCGTGACCGTCAACAATGGCAAAGGTGTGCTGGCCAAAGTTGCGGGGGCACTCTCGTCCGCAGAGGCCGACATTACACACATTGACATGGCAGAAGAATCTGATCAAGGAGCCATGGATCTGAAATTTGTGATTGCCGTTCGCGATGTGCCACAGCTCGAAGCTGTGCTGCGTAACCTGCGCCGCACTCCGGCGGTTTTGCGCGCCCAACGAATCACCAATACAAATTCGCTTACCGGTTGAGTTTGGCAGGATAAGAGACCTTGAGTACTTCGATCTCCATCACGCCATTGGGTGTAACGAGCTTCAAGACATCACCCTCACGAGCTTTCAAGAGGGTTCTGGCAATAGGCGACACCCAACTCACCTCGCCATGCGCACTCACGGCCTCATCAATGCCGAGAATCGTCACGTTACGCTCAGTGCCTGTTGTTTCCAGATAAGTCACCGTTGCACCAAAAAATATCTGATCATTTCCATGATGCACAGTGGGATCAATCACCTCCGCAATTTCAATGCGTTGGGTTAAAAATCGAATCCGGCGATCAATCTCACGCAATCGCTTTTTGCCATACAGGTAGTCACCATTTTCAGAACGATCCCCATTGCTTGCGGCCCAATGCACCACATCAACGATCTTCGGTCGTTCAATGTCAATCAGTGACATCAACTCCTGGTGCATCCGAGCGTAGCCTGCTGGAGTCATGTAGTTTTTGCCAGAAAACGGCAACTCAGGAAGTTGCATCTGATCATCATCTTCGTCATCTGACTCACGTGTAAATGCTTTGCTCATGCGCTAACTCCAAGATAATTCACATTGCGACTGATCGTAACTTTATATTCACCGCCTATGCCCACGCGCGCAATAATGCCCAGCAGCTACACCCATCATCAGATGTCATAGACCCACAAGCGTAGTACAGTCTCTCCATGCCCGCTATTGAAACCACCCTACCCGCTGCCGCAACATCAAGCAACCTTCCCGGATTGGGCCGTACCTTGGTCTTGGCTGGAAAGCTGGATCAAACCGTAGCTGAAAACCTGTACGCCAAAGCACAAACCAACCGCACCAGCTTTATTGCCGAGTTGACAGGATCTGGCTCTGTGTCAGCCGCAGATCTGGCACACACCATGTCATTGGCGTTTGCAGCCCCGCTGATTGATCTGGCAGAGGTTGACCCCCAACGTTTGCCCAAGAACTTACTGGACAACAAGATTTGCCAAGCCTACCGGGTCGTGGTTTTAGGTAAACGACAAAACCGTCTGATCGTGGCTACAGCCGATCCGTCTGATCAGCAATCCATTGAAAAAATCAAGTTTGCCACCCAGCTCAACGTGGATTTGGTGATTGCCGAATACGACAAATTACTCAGACTGGTTTCCGCCAACACAGCCACTGCCACCGAGTCCATCGACAGCATTGTGGGCGACGATTTTGAGTTTGATGAGTTGGCTTCTGAGCCAGGTGGTGACAGCGCCGCAGTAGCGGCCACCTCTGAGGTAGACGATGCCCCAGTGGTCAAATTCCTGCACAAAATGCTCATTGATGCGTTCAGCATGCGTGCTTCAGACTTGCATTTTGAACCCTATGAGCACAACTACCGGGTGCGTTTTCGCATCGACGGTGAGCTGCGCGAAATTGCATCACCACCGATTGCTATCAAGGACAAGTTGGCCTCACGCATCAAGGTGATTTCCAAAATGGACATCTCCGAAAAACGTGTACCCCAAGACGGCAAGATGAAACTCAAAATTGGCCCGGATCGAGTGATTGATTTCCGTGTCAGCACCTTGCCCACCATGTTTGGTGAAAAAATCGTGATTCGTATCCTGGATCCCAGCAGTGCCAAGCTGGGCATTGATGCCCTGGGCTACGAACCTGCCGAAAAAGAACGGCTGTTGTCGGCCATCAACCGTCCCTACGGCATGATCCTGGTGACCGGACCCACCGGATCGGGTAAAACCGTCTCGCTCTACACCTGCCTGAACCTGCTCAACAATCCCGGTGTCAACATTGCCACGGCCGAAGACCCGTGTGAAATCACCTTGCCCGGGGTGAATCAGGTCAGCGTCAACGACAAGGCCGGGCTGACCTTTGCTGCAGCTCTCAAATCTTTTCTGCGGCAAGACCCGGACATCATCATGGTGGGTGAGATTCGCGACATCGAGACCGCTGACATTGCCATCAAAGCAGCCCAAACGGGTCATTTGGTGCTCTCAACCTTGCACACCAACGATGCCCCCACCACGCTCACCCGCATGCGCAACATGGGCATTGCACCCTTCAACATTGCCTCCAGCGTGATTCTGATCACCGCTCAGCGTTTGGCCCGGCGCTTGTGCCCCAACTGCAAAAAACCCATTGATCTACCGGAAAAGGCCCTGCTGGATGCCGGTTTTCAACCCGAAGAACTGGATGGCAGTTGGAAGCCTTACCAACCGGTCGGCTGTAACGCTTGTAACAATGGTTACAAAGGCCGCGTCGGCATTTACCAAGTGATGCCCATCACCGAAGAAATCCAGCGCATCATCCTGCGCGACGGCAGTGCCCTTGAGATTGCCGAACAATCCCGGCGAGAAGGCGTTCGCAGCCTGCGCGAAGCTGGTTTACACAAGGTCAAACTGGGGCTGACTTCGGTCGCAGAAGTTCTGGCTGTCAGCAACCAATAGTCAACAATTTTTTACCCACAAAACCTATGGCCACTGTGAACACATCCACCAGCAAGGAATTTGTCTTTGAATGGGAAGGTAAAGACCGCAATGGCAAACTGGTGCGCGGTGAAATGCGGGCCGGTGGAGAGCATCAGGTCCAGGCTTCGCTACGCCGCCAAGGTGTCCTGCCCTCCAAGGTCAAAAAACGCCGCATGAGTTCAGGCAAGGCCATCAAGCCCAAAGACATGGCGATTTTCACGCGCCAATTGGCCACCATGATGAAAGCTGGGGTACCCTTGTTGCAAGCCTTTGACATTGTCGGCAGGGGCAATCCGAACCCCAGCGTCACCCGCCTGCTCAACGACATTCGCACCGACGTGGAAACCGGCACGTCTTTGAGCGTAGCGTTTCGCAAATACCCGCTGTACTTTGACAACCTGTACTGCAATCTGGTGGAGGCTGGTGAATCGGCTGGTATTCTGGATCAGTTGCTGGATCGGCTGGCGGTGTACATGGAAAAAACCGAAGCCATGAAGTCCAAGATCAAGAGCGCCTTGATGTACCCCATCTCGGTGCTGGTGGTGGCTTTTGTGGTCACTGCGGTGATCATGATTTTTGTCGTGCCCTCATTCAAGGAGGTGTTTTCCAACTTTGGGGCCGACCTGCCCGGCCCCACATTAGCCGTGATTGCCATGAGTGAAATATTTGTTCAGTACTGGTGGCTGATTTTTGGCGGCATTGGTGGCGGTTTGTATTTCTTCATGCAAGCCTGGCGGCGCAACCAAAAGATGCAGCAAGTCATGGATCGTTTGCTGCTGAAAATGCCCATTTTTGGTATCTTGATCGACAAATCCTGTACCGCACGCTGGACGCGCACACTCTCCACCATGTTTGCCGCTGGCGTACCACTGGTCGAAGCCCTCGACTCTGTCGGTGGTGCAGCGGGCAACTGGGTGTATGAATCTGCCACCCTCAAAATGGGCAAAGCGGCTGACTTTTACGAGGCTGAAGTGGATGACATGGTGGCCGGCATCTCCAGTCTGATGGAGCCCATCATCATTGTGATTCTGGGTACAGTGATCGGCGGTATTGTGGTTGCCATGTACCTGCCGATCTTCAAACTGGGACAGGTGGTCTGATGCTGTTATCTCAAGGCTTGGAAGCCAGTCTGTTCGGACTGTTGGGTCTGCTGATTGGCAGTTTTCTGAATGTGGTGATCTACCGCCTGCCAGTGATGCTGCAAGCCCAATGGCAAGCCGAATGTGATGAATTACAAGGTAAAACCCTGCCAGAAGGCCCCGCCTTCAACCTGATGGTGCCGCGCTCACGCTGCCAAAAATGTACTCATCAGCTCAGCTGGTATGAAAACATTCCGCTGCTCAGCTATGTGATGCTGCGCGGTCAATGCAGCCAGTGCAAAATCCCCATCAGCCTGCGTTACCCCTTGGTTGAGTTGGCCACAGGCATCTTGTTTTTTTACAGTGGCTGGCATTGGGGAACGCCCGCCAGTGCGCTGGCTTGGTGTGGTTTTGCGGCCACCTTGCTGGCACTGGCCATGATTGACTGGGACACCACGTTGCTGCCTGATGCCCTGACCCTGCCATTACTATGGGCTGGCCTGATTGCTGCAGCGCTGAACCTCACCCCCGTGGGTTTGGCTGAGTCTTTATGGGGTGCGGTGGGTGGCTACATGTCCTTGTGGCTGGTGTACTGGGCCTTCAAATTGGTTACAGGCAAGGAAGGTATGGGCTTTGGTGACTTCAAACTGTTTGCCGCCTTGGGGGCCTGGTTTGGTTGGCAGGCCTTGATTCCCATCATCCTGATGGCCTCGGTGATTGGTGCAGCCATCGGTATT
>VIKI01000041.1 GCA_008080595.1 Comamonadaceae bacterium | reverse complement strand
CAAAAACGGCCATAACGGTGCGTTGCGTTATTCGGATAAGCATGTGTCATTTCCTCTGGAGAGATTTTTTCGTGACGAAAACTGGGGCATTATCAGTTGTTGAACCTGCTTTGACAGACCCCTAAATAGGTGACAAGACAACAGAAAATTGCCACCATCCTTGTAGCATCATAAGTATTTATTTGATAGCAGCTTGCGCTTGTTACATAAGGAACTAAAAGCATTTTAGTCCGCAGATTCAAGTACAAAGTGCATCCGTGGGTAGTCTAATCTGGCGCATCTCCAAGCCATAGAAGACCGCGTGGCCGACTGGCTGCAGCAAAAATACCCGCAAGCCCACAGCGTGCGCACCGACCGAGCGCTGTTTGACTATGCAGGCCAAAGACATCGGCCATTTTGGCGGCTGGTGGACTTATTTGGGCAGCTTGGGCTGAATCATCAGTGACTCGGAGGAGGTCGCAGATCGTGGGCGCGTTACAGGAACTCAAGCCTGTGTTGGACGACAAAGTAAATCTGGTGATGCAAACCATCGACCTCCACGTGCAGCGCTTCTTTGTGCAAGCCCTGCAACTTGACTCCCTGCAATGACGCTTGGAGGCCACGTACATCAAGGATTCGCGTCCGCATTGACTGTCAAGAGGAACACAGAAACTTGAGGTAAGTAGTTACATAGTTTTGATAAAAATCAAAACAACTGCCCATACCAGGGTGTAGAACGCCGACATCAGACGCTGAAATTTCCTGCGCAAAGATACAAGATTCCGGGTCAACCATACCGTCAGTATGCGTAGAAGTTCCCATCAGCGGCCACCCTGATGCTGCTTTAGGAGTTCAATATGTCAACCTATTCGCCTTTTGAACACAGTCTGAGCGAGATCAAGTGGGCACTGAAAAAGCTGAGGCAGGTGGGATATTTAGGGTTCATGTATCTGTGTTTTGCAGCGTTCCCTGTAAGTGCGGCCTCCTATACCGACAACGGCGATGGCACGGTGACTGATACGGGTATCGGTTTGATCTGGATGCGCTGCTCCATGGGGCAAACCTGGACGGGGAGCACCTGTAGTGGAAATGCCAACACCTACACATGGGATCAAGCAGTTGCCATCACAGGCACGGTCAACTTTTCAAGTCAGACTGATTGGCGTTTGCCCAATATCCTTGAACTTCAGAGCATTGTGGATCGATCGAGATCGAACCCAGCCATTAGCCCAACGGCATTCCCTGGAACACCCAATTCAAGCGTCTGGTCTTCAACTCCAAGCGCAGCCAGTGCAGCCAATGCGTGGTACGTCAATTTCAGCAACAGCACAATAGATGGCAGCGCCTACATCAACCCCAAGACCAACACTTTTGCGGTACGTATGGTGCGTTCCAGCCAGTCATCCATCCTTTCAAATCTGGCTCGTCCTGACTCTGAATTTGTCAATAACGGCGATGGCACCGTGACTCACACCGCCACGGGTCTGATGTGGAAAAGGTGCATCGAAACCTCGGCCTGGGATGGAACGAGCTGTAGCTCTCCGGGAGCCACAGGGGGAGCCCCCTACATGTCATGGGATGCGGCCAAAGTCATGACGAGTACCTTCGCAGGAAAAAGCGATTGGCGACTGGCGACGCAGGACGAACTCCTGACCATTGTGGATTACACACGCTCCAGCCCGGCGCTGAACACTACGGTATTCCCCAACACACCGCCGTTTTCGTATGTCTACTCCAGCACACCCAAAGCAGGTACTACCAGTACCGGATGGGGGGTATATTTTGAAAGAGGAGATGTATACCCCACCAGTGGCGGCTTTCACGTCCGTTTAGTGCGCAACAACGTGACGGTGACGACTTCAACCACGACCAGCACTTCAATAACAGCCACGTCAACAACGACCGCCTCTACGACTACAACCACGCTGCCGAGTTTCACCATTACCACTGGAAACATGGCAGACGGACGCTACATGCACACAGCAACGCTGCTGCCCGGTGGCAAGGTGCTGATCGCCGGTGGCTGGTATCAATTGAGCAAGTCGGAGTTGTATGACCCGGCAACAAAAACCTTTGCCGCCACCGGAGCCATGAGCGCGACGCTCGGACGCGGTGACCACACGGCCACATTGCTGCCTGACGGCAAAGTGCTGGTTGCAGGTGGATCAGACCCGCTGACCAAGCAATACCTGTCAAGCGCGGAGCTCTACGATCCAGCCACCGGGACGTTTTCACCAACCGGGAACATGACGACAGCCCGAACTACCCACACGGCCACGCTGCTCCCCAATGGCAAGGTATTGATTGCAGGCGGAACTACAGGGGGCAGCGGTGGAACCTTCACACCGACCAACAGCGCAGAAATCTACGATCCGGCAACCCACAGTTTTAGCGCTACGGGAAGCATGGGCATCAATCGAACATCGCACGGCGCAGTTCTGCTCAAAAACAACAAAGTTCTGATCGTCGCAGGCAGCTATTACTATGGCTACAGCAATACTGCAGAGTTGTATGACCCTGCTACCGGCACCTTTAGCACGATCACCGGCACAATGACCAACAGCCGGGCCTGGGGACTAACTACAACGATGCTCAACGACGGTAGGGTGTTGATTGCTGGCGGTGGCAATTCGGTTTATTTGAATACCGCCGAGATATTCGATCCGGCCAGCAACCAGTTCAGTGCCACCGGCAGCATGCTCAATCCACGGCTCATGCATACAGGCACATTGCTGCCTGATGGCAAAGTGCTTATTGCCGGTGGGCAAAACACCAGCACCACACGCATTACCGGTGTCGAGCTATTTGACCCATTCACGGGTACGTTCTCAGTGGCACCCAACATGAGTGTTGAACGCAGTGGGCACACGGCCACATTGTTTCCCAATGGACAGGTGCTCGTCGCTGGAGGAGCCAGCAACTTGGTTTTGCTGAGCAGCGCCGAATTGTTCGGGCCTTCATCCGCTGGCGCACCCGCAGTGGGCTACTGGAAATTTGACAACAGCGTTAACCTGGGGCTCGACAGCTCAGGCAATCACAATGATGGCGTGGTCAACACGGCTTATGTCACAGCGATGAGCGGGGGTGTTTCGAGTGGTGCGGCACAGTTTGCCGAAGGCTCCAACAGTGGCATCAGAGTTCCGCACAGCGCATCGTTGAATATTTCCTCGAACCTCACGGCGATGGCATGGGTCAAGCTGGATGGCACCAATACAGACAACGGCAACGCCGTGTTGGCGAAAGGAGATTCCGGCGGCGCAAGCGAACCCTTTGTGTTCTTTGCGACGAGATCCGACTCAGGCGGCCAAATGAGCGTCAGTGGTGGATTTGGGAAGTTTGATTCGGGCTACACCGTGCCGAACAATCAATGGACTCATGTCGCTGTTACCCTGGATGGAGCATCGATTCGCTTCTATGCGAATGGTAGTTTGGTCAACACGCAAAGCTATAACGGAAACATGCAGCAGAACACTGAGAGTTTGTATATTGGCGCTTCTCCTTGGGGATCAGTAGAGGATTTTTCTGGATTAATGGATGAGGTCAAACTTTATGACCGAACTCTCTCTGCATCAGAGATTGCAACCGCCACCTACACAGTCATAACAACAACGACTTCGACTTCGACTTCGACTTCGACCACGACTTCGACCAGCACTTCCACCGCGACCACTTCAACAACGACCGCATCGACCACAACGACAACACTCGGCGGCGGCACGAGTGCTGGCCTTATGGCAGGCTGGAATCTCTTGGGTAACGGACTGAGCGACACAATCAGCGTAGCCAGCGTGTTTGGCGATACCAACCTTGTCACCACCGTCTGGAAGTGGATTTCATCGAGCAATTCCTGGGCTTTTTACACACCTACTTTGGCCGACGGTGGTGCCGCCTATGCCGCCAGCAAGGGTTACCTGCCACTGTCCGTCATCAACGGTGGCGAGGGTTTCTGGGTCAACGCCAAGAGCGCGTTCTCGGTGCAACTCCTGGGCAATACAGTGCCGACAGGAAACTTTGCCGATGGTGTGGCGGGAAATGCCTTACCTTCTGGCTGGAGCCTGATTGCCATTGGCGACAACAAGACACCGGGAGCATTCATCAACACGATTGCCTTGACCCCACCATCGGCAGGCACTTCGGTAGCCACCAGCCTGACCACCTTGTGGGCTTGGGACGCTGGCTTGTCGGGCTGGTATTTCTATGCGCCAAGCTTGGTCAACCAGGGTACACAGTCATCCTACATCAGCAGCAAGGGTTACCTTGACTTCGCCACGGCTGGCAAGACGCTGAGTCCGAGCACAGGATTCTGGGTTAACCATCCTTGATGGGTAGTGGGCATGGGCCATCGTTACTACAGGAAACACCCCTGAAGAAGCAAGTCACCCACAACTAAAACAGCCCGGCCTCATCACAATCCGGGCCACGCGGGCACACGACCCATCGAACACGCCCTGCTTTCATGCCGTCACCGGCGTCCATCTTTCGGTCGAGTTCCTCACAAACACTGGTTTTCACAACGCTGGCCGATTGCGCATGATGGTGTTTCAGGTAGGTTCCGGTAAAGTGGCTTCGGTCAGCGACCTCCACACAATACGCTCGGTCAGTTTTTGCAAACGGATTAAAACTTAACAGCAGTGGGGCCAGCACCATCAAGACCAACAAAAAGCCCAGAGTTGCGAGCAGGCCTTTCACAATCTTGATCACTCTTTTCCACATCGCTGCAGTATCCATGATGGTTTTTTCCTCTGAAAGGGTACCGAAAGACGCTCAGGAATGGAGCCCCTGTATGCGTCAACACACCCGGTTACGACCAGCTTCCTTGGCACGGTAGAGGGCAGCATCTGCTTGCGCCAGCAGAGAATCGGCCGATGAGTCAGCCGATGGCATGCAGGATGCCACGCCCAGACTGATGGTCACCACAGGTCGAACAGGAGACGCGAGATGGGGTATGGCCAGCGCCTCACACGCTGCCCGCAAACTTTCAGCCATGACCAGGGCCGCAGCGTAGTCGGCCCCAGGCATCAAAAAGACCATTTCTTCACCACCATAACGGGCCGCCAAGTCACCCGCCCGGCCAGCTGCCTGCAAAAACACCCCGGCAACTGCCGCCAGACAGTGGTCTCCCGCCTGATGACCCATTGAATCGTTGTAGAGTTTGAAGTAATCAATATCGGCCATCACCAAGGCCAGGTTGGTTTGGGTGCGACTGGCACGCCGCCACTCTTCATCCAATGCATCATTCAAGCGGCGGCGGTTGGCCAAGCCCGTCAGCTCATCCACAAACGACAGCCGGGACAAACGCTCATTGGCCATCCGCAGCTCGTCGGTGCGTTGCGCCACCAGTTGCTCCATCTCATCATGCCGCGCCCGCAGGCTGCGGGTGCGCAGCCGGAACACCGACACAACGGTGATCATGATCGTGACCACAAGCAACGCCTTGAACCCAAGGGTTTGATAAAAATAGGGCTCAACGATGATGCTTAAGCTCTCACTCGCTTCACTCCAGTGCTGACCATCCAGGCTGGCCGCCACCCGGAAACGGTAGCGGCCATGAGGCAGGGCCGCAAAAGAAACTTCGCGGTTGCCACCTGCATCAACCCATTGCGCCGTGAGTCCATCCATCCGGTAACGAAACCTGACGCGATCCGCATGCAACAGCGTCATCGCGGTGTAATGAAGGGCCAGGGGCACGGCCCCAGGTGGCAGCGTCACCTGATCATCTGCTGGGCTGCTGATGCCATTGAGTACCACTGCTTCCAAACGCGCCACGGGTGCTTCACCATAGCTGGGCAGGTGCTGCGGGTCGACAATCACCAAACCTTTGTTGGAGGGCAGCCAGAGCTTGCCAGCCTGGTCAATCGCCCCCGCAGGTTTAACACCACCCGCAAACAAGGTGCTGCGCAGCGCATTGCCTTGGCCAAATGCCATTGAGTTGATTTTGTTCTGCCGGTGCTCCGTAAAAGCCATCAGCTCAGCACGCGCCAGCCGGAAGAAGCCCCGGTTGCAGGTGATCCAAAGGTGTCCGGTACTGTCCTCCAGAATGGTTTGGGCTGTACCGTCCCACAACCCATCAGCCGTGCGAATGCCCACCAACTGACCGTTGTGCAGACGGTTCATGCCTTGGCCATTGGTGCCGATCCACAGATTCGCATCGGCATCTTCATAAAGCGACATGATCCAGTTGGACACCAAGCCATCAGCCATGGTGAGGGTTGAAAAACCACCATCGCGATAACGAACCAAGCCCTGGCCCGAAGTGCCAAACCACAGTGTGCCGCTGCGGTCTTCCAGAATGGCAGAGGTGATGTCCTTCGGCGCACCCGTCTCGTGCACGGCATGAAAATTTTGCCCGTCAAACCGGGCCAGGCCCGACTGGGTGCCCACCCACACCACGCCCCGGCTGTCCTGGTACATCACACGTACATCGGGGGATGGCAAGCCTTGTGCTACGCCGTAGGTTTGAATCTTGCCCTGGTGCAACCGTGCAATGCCGCCGGTGTAGCTACCAACCCAGAGCGCGCCATCCATATCCTCCAGCAGGCTGGAGAGTTCGTTGGTGGGCAAGCCGTCTTTGCGGCCCAGGGTGGTGATGTGGCCGTCTTCAATGCGGTTGAGTCCACCGCCCGCCGTGGCCACCCAGGTCACGCCATTGCGGGCATGCAACACAGATCGGACGTTGTCGTGGGAAAGCCCCTCAGGCGTACCCAGGGCATCAAATTTGCGTTGACTCAGCCGGTTCAGGCCCGCCACCCAGGTACCAACCCAGACACTGCCTTCCCGATCAGCCTGAATCGACCAAATCTGGTCTCCGGCAAGCCCACCGGTTGTTGACAGGTTGCTGAATTTCCCCTCATGCATCCGGCTGATGCCCGCGCCCCAGGTGCCGATCCAGAGCGAGCCTTGCGTATCCAGTGACAAAGCGGTGAGCTGGTCTGTCGGGAGCCCGTCTGCCACGGTGTAGGTTGTGATCTGGCCGTGCTGGATATGCACCAGACCGCCGCCCGCCGTGGCCGCCCAGATACTGCCATCAGGGTCTGCCAGCACATAGCGCACTTGCAGGTGAGGAAATCCGTTGGCCGGGTTCAGTACCTTGAAGCGGCCAGCCGTATAGGACACCAGCCCGCCGCCAGAAGTACCGATCCACAGCACCCCGGCGCGATCAAAAACCAGTGTGCGCAGGCGATTGGTCGGCAGGCCATCGGCCTGCTGGTAGAGCTTGGTAACCCCTTTGTTCCAGTGCACCAGGCCATTTTCCGTGGCCGACCAGACCGAGCCATCAGGGGCCTGGGCGAAAGCGTAGACGCGCTGCCCGGCTGTGACTTCGGTGGAGAAAGCGACCTGAAAATGGCCATGACGGTAGCGCAGCGCCCCTTTGCCATGGGCGATCCAGAGGGTTTGCTCGCTGTCTTCCATCATGCCAAACACAGGCTGCGAGGCTGCCTCTGCGGCCTCTGGCATCTCAAAGGTGGTGAAGCGGTGGCCGTCAAAGCGGGCCAGCCCGCCAGCCGTTCCCAACCACAAGTAGCCGTCGCGGGTCTGCAGCAGGGCATGCACCAAATCCATGGGCAAGCCTTGCTCGGTTCGCCAATTGTCAACCTTGTATTGGGTCAGGGCTTTGGTGAGATCGGCCGTTGCCATGACAGGTGTTGACCCAGATGGCGCGGCCAGGGCCGAGGCCATTGACCACAGACAAACCAGCCAGACCAGGAGCTTTGTCAGCGTCGTGGTCTGCCGTTGGTCTATGCCGCATGAATTTTTAGGATGGATCCGATGTAATCGGCGCATGGTGCGGGTATTGTCCACACTATTGGGGCGCTAGTGGCTGCGTTTTGTCAACAGCGGGGGCTAACGGGTGGTAACTTGCAGAAAAATAATCACTGCGGCGATACCATAAAGCGGCACCTCAATTCACCCCCGACTTCTCCACATGGCGGGCATCGGCGGCGGGGAAGTCAGAGTCAGGTCTTGCGGGCTGGTTTTATCAATAGAATCAACTGCACCCTAACTCTTTGTGGCCTGACCCGGCTAGCGCCTTATGTACACTGAAGATATCAGCTTCGCTGATTTGATGGCTTCATCGATTCACGACATGAAGAATTCCGTCAATATCCAGGTGAATGAATTAGAAAGTATTGCGACACAAATCAAGGGAAAAGTGGATGTCTCTGCTTTCCAGAGCCTGGTGTCGGTGATTGCGCAGGCACACCGTGTGGATGCCAATCTGATTCAACTGCTCAGTTTGTACAAGCTTGGCAAGTCGATTTACCCGTTGGACATCACCGAGCATTCGGTGGCCGAGGTGATTGCCGAGGCGGTGCTGCAAAAATCTTCGGTACTGGCGTTCAAAGGAATCTCGGTCGAGGTGGATTGCGCTGAAGACTGCTGCTGGTATTTTGACCGCGACCTGGTCACGGGCATGCTGCTCAACGCCATGAACAACGCCTACAACTACACCCAGGACAAGATCCGCATTGCTGCCAGCATCGACGCGGGTTTGTTGACCCTTCGGGTGGAAGACAATGGCCGCGGTTACCCCGCCCACATGTTGTTAGGCCAAGGCGTGGATGCCAACAAGGGGGTCAATTTTTCCAGTGGTAGTACGGGTTTGGGGTTTTATTTTTCATCGCAGGTGGCGAAACTGCACCAGAACGAGGGCCAATGCGGCTCACTGACGATTGAGAACGGTGGCGCCTACGGCGGCGGGTGCTTTGTGGTTCGTTTACCCTGAACTTCCTGAAATACAAACATGGCGTTTTCGCTCAAACAAGCCAACACCCTGATCGTTGACGACTTTCAGGGCATGCGCACCATGTTGCGCGACTTTGTCCGATTGATGGGCATCACCCAGATCAGCACTGCAGGCAATGGCAAAGATGCCCTCAATCAACTCGCTTCAACCAAGTTCGATGTGGTGATTTGTGACTACAACCTCGGGCCAGGTGCCAATGGCCAGCAGGTGCTGGAAGAGGCCAAGCTGCGCAACCTGGTGGGTGTTTCCACCATTTGGGTGATGGTCACCGCCGAGAAAACCACCGACATGGTCATGGGGGCTGCCGAGGTCAAACCCGACGACTACCTGCTCAAGCCCATCAACCAGGTTCTGCTGCAAAGTCGCCTGGAGAAACTGATCGCACGCAAGCAGTCTTTGGGTGTCGTGGAAGCGGCCATCCGGGCCAAGGATTTCGGTGCGGCGATCGGCCACTGCGATCAATTGTTGAAAGACAAGGCCATCAACACACAGGAAATCCTGCGCATCAAAAGCGATTTGATGCTGACCTTGGGCGACTACGCTGCGGCCAAGCTGTTGTTTGAGTCAGTGCTGGCCATGCGCAACATCGCTTGGGCCAAGACGGGCCTGGGTAAGGTTCTTTATTACACCCAAGATCATGCCGGCGCGGCGGTATTGTTCGAGCAGGTGCTGCAGGACAACCCCATGTATGTGGAGGCGGCTGACTGGTTGGCCAAGGCGTTTGAAGCCATGGGTGAACTCGTCAAGGCCGAACAGGTGTTGCTGAATGCGGTCAATATGTCGCCCAACTCACCGGTACGGCAAAAAAACCTCGGTGACACGGCGTTTAAAAATGGTTCTCTGGACGTGGCACAGACGGCGCTTGAAAAAACCATCAAAATCAGTGAATTCTCAACCCACAAGAACCCTGCGGTGTATGCCAGTCTGGCCGAGGTGTTTGGAGAGAAAAATTCACCGATAGAAGCACTCAACGTGCTCAAGCAGATCAAGACCGATTTCAAATTCAATTCATCCGCGGCATTGCAATCCGCTGCCGCTGAGAGTCGGATTTATCAAAAAATGGGGCAGGCTGACAAAGCACAAGCGGCCCTGGCAAGCGCTGAACAACTGGTTGAGCAGCTGGCAGACAAAATCAGCCCGGAACTCTTGGTGGAAGTGGCCAAGTCGCAGCTCAAGCTGGGTCAAAAAGACAAGGCTTGCAGTTTGTTGGGCCGTGTGATCAAAAACAACCACGAAAACACGGCACTTGCCCGCCAGATTGAAGCCGTTTTTGCCAGTGAAAACCTGGCTCAGGAAGGCAACGCACTGGTCAATGCATCGCGCCAGGAGGTCATCGACATCAACAACCAGGGGGTGACGCTGGCCAAGCAGGGCGATTTTGAACAAGGTATGAAATTACTGCGTTCAGCTGTCCAACAATTGCCTGGCAGCGAGGCGGTCATCATCAACCTTGCGGGGCTTTTGATTGGCCAGATGAGCAAAACGGGCTACAAGGATGCATTGGGTGCGGAAACCCTGGCGTTGCTGGAGCATGTGCATGAGCTCAATCCAGCGAACAAAAAGTATTACGCGTACATGCAAGTGCTGAACCGGCTGCAACGTGGTTGAGGTGATTTGCAGGGCTCCCAGTTTATGCCGCGTAGCATCTTGCGTATGTTTTTCAGGTCTTGAGCACTCTGGCCGTGCGCTATACGCTACAAAAAGAAGAGCCATCCCAGACCCGCAACCTGCGTTTTCAACTGCTGCGTGGTGGCCTGCTGCTGATTCGCGCCTACATGTGTACCTCGACCCCGGTGTTGCCTCCCAACCTATACAGCCAGATCGGCTTTGTCATGCTTGGCGGCAGACGCGACGACAGGCCCTCATAACAAGATTATTGATTCGTACAAACGTGTACTTATGACTTTGGTCATGTGACTTTCGACACTGGTTACTCTTTGCACGAATAACTAAAGTCCCCCTACGGATGAAGTGAACCACTCACTGCATCCGAACAACGTCACTTAAGGGGAAAAACATGAAATCAACTCGCATCACCTTCACCACCTTGTCAATCTCAATGTTGGCATTCATGGCTTTGGTCAAACCCATTTCTGCCATGGCGCAACAAGTTCTGGCTGAACCAAATTCCACTTCATCTGCCAAAGCTCGCCCTGTCATGACGTATGAACTGGCCACACTGATGCAAGAGATGTTTAAAGCAGAAGAACGCTACCGTCAAACTGCTGATCCGGTTGCCAAGGCACAAGCTGATGCCTTGCGCATGCAATTGGCAGATCAGGGTTTTGGCCGCGTCAATCGGCCAATTCACCCACCGGTTTTATCCGCACCCATTCCCAACACTCCGATGAACAGGCACGTAAGCAACACACCTCTTTCCCCCAACCCCTTGGCTCGTTAAGAGGGTTAAAGCCGTCTGTCAGTCAAGCTTGCTTGTTAACAAATCCACAATAGCTCGCAGCAACTGCTGCGGCATCACAGGTTTGAAGAAAACCTGCAGGCCACTGTTCAAGGCTTGTTTGACTCGCTTTGGATCAGTGTCACCCGTCATCAACAAGGCAGGTATCGGGTGGCCTACAGCCTCGCGCAAAATTCTCACGGCTTCAATACCGTCCTGCGTATCCGCCAGTCTGAAATCCACCAGCATGATGCTCAGCTTGCCAGCGCTTTGTGTGGCGACATCAAGCGCTTGGCTCAGTCGCGTGGTGGTGTGAACCACAGAAAAATAGGGCTGAAGCCAAGCTTTCAGTGCATCAGTATTGGCCTCCTCGTCGTCCAGCACCAGAATCTCAGCCAACTTGTGACTCAATCCCAAGGATTGATCTGACTTTTCGGGTGACTGAAACAATCCAAAATTTCCGGTTTTCTCCATGTCTGTTGACGCTTGCATTCGTTTCGGCAGGTCAACCCAAAACACCGACCCCTTGCCCAGCCTGGATTTCATTCCCACTGTTGCATTCAACAATTTGGCCAGGCGCTTGACAATGGCCAGACCAATGCCAAGACCCTTGGTACGATCTCTCTGAGGATTGTCAACCTGATAAAACTCGTCAAACAAATGTGAGAAATGTTCTGAGTCAATGCCCATACCGGTATCCCAAACCGAGAAACGAATCCGTTCGCCCCTGGTTTGGGCAGTGACCAATAGACCCCCTTCATGGGTATGCTTCAAGGCGTTGTCCACCAGGTTCGATAAGGTTCTCAACAGCAATTCAGCATCCGTATTGACCCACAGATTGCCACCTCTAAATCGCAAACCCAGTGAATTTGCTTCGGCTGTCGGCCCAAAGAATTGATGCAGTCTCTCGAACAACTTATGCACCGGCACATCGGCCGGAAATGCTTGCACCGCTCCAGCATCAATCCTGGAAAGTTCCAGCATGCTGTTGAGCATCTGACCAATGGCCTGAGTTGCCTGCACCAAGCGCTGGGCAATCGGGTGCAGGGGATGCCCAGTCAAATCACGTTGCAGCGTTGCCGACAACAGTGTCAGCGCGTAAACCGGCTGGCGCAGATCGTGGTTTGCAGAAGCAAAAAAACGCACGCGCTCTTTGTACAGTGCCTGCAAACGGCGTGACTGGTCTAGCAAGAGCCCGTTCATGGCTTCTTTATCCAGTACCGCCCGAATCACCTCCACATACATACGGTGCTGGTTCAATGCAAAAGTCACCATGGTTACCCCAAAAACCAAACTGACAACAGCCAAAGCCCACCCAACCATACCCCCTTGCCAGGCGAAACGGCTAAACACCCCGAAAATCAGAGGCACAAACCAGATGCCAATCACAGGCCGCCACGGTGCCACCGAGGGCACTGAGCCCGCCATCATGCCAAACATCACGACACACATCAGGGCATCTTGTTCCGTACTGATTGTGGCTGGCAGCAATACCCAAGGGGCCAAACCCCAAATGACGGCAACTGCACAAAGTGGTATGGAATACTGCCAAATGTCCTGTGGCTGTGCAGCCAGGATGCTGGACTCCGGGTACTTGCGCCGGTTTCCCCAGAAATAATACAAACGGGTCGCTTGGGCGATTTGCAGCACGCCCATCCAGATAAAACTTCGCAACATCCCGGTGGAGAGGTAAAACACACATGCCGTGATCAGACCTGCAACAAATGCCAACGGGATCGTTGTCAATCCTTGCTTGACGAGCAGGTGCAACAAGCGCTGATTGACCTCAGACTCATGCGATTCGAACAAAAATTTATCCAGCAACATCCCTGACATAAACGCTGCCCTATTTCAACAAGGTAATCAAATGTCCACGGGAATTTGCCTGAAAATGCAGCAACAAAATAGACACATAGTTTTTGACTGTGCCGAGTGACAGTCCGGTGCTCTGGCAGATATCCTGATTGGACTTGCCCGCCAATACCAGCTCAAGAACCTCAAGCTGACGCGGCAGTAACCTGGAGCAAGCTTGCGGTAACCGATCCAACTGCGCTTGATGCAAGCCATTGACTTGTTGAGGTATTTCAACACCAAGCAGATTCGTTGCCTGCTGCTGAACCCATTGGCCTACTTGATCCAAATCGCCACTCTTGCTGAAAAATTTGACAGCACCCATGGCCTCTACAGCCTCACAAATTGACTGATCCGCTCCAGAAATTACAGCTACGGGCAGTTCCGGGTAGGCACGATGAAGCAAAGCCAGCGTGGACAATCCTTTTGAATCTGGCAAATTCAAATCCAGCAAGACAATACACACAGACTCACTTGCCAGAATATCCAAAGCTTTACCGAGTGTGCCTGCAACAATGACACGGTAAGAACTGGAAGAGGATTTGAAATAACTCTCCAAACCGAATCTGACCAATTCATGATCATCTACGACAAGAATGGTGATGCCATTTGGAGCAGGGTTGTCCATGGAAATGGTTGTACCTGTGGTAACAGTTGGTTTCATTCATACCCATTTGACCAGAATATGGACGCTGATTGTGAAACTTGGGCGCTTAATCTTGCGTGCAGAAATTCGGTCAAGCACTACCAACTGTGTGATGAACCGCACAGATGTAGGGCCCGCTTCAAACTAAGCTTTGGCTTCAAAGGTGACGAAACAAGTACTGGGGGCATGATTCCCGACCATTTCCAACCCACGGTGCCATGCTTGCCAAGCGGCACCTGCAACAGAGGGTCTCTTCGCGATGGAAATCCCAGAATCTGGCCAGCTTGTCATGGAGAGCGCCGCAGGGCCACAGACGGATGCCACGCAAAAAGCCCTGCGTATTTCCGAAAGCCGTTACCGTCGTCTGTTTGAAGCGGCACAAGATGGCATTCTGCTTCTGAATGCACACACCGCGCAAATTGAAGATGTCAACCCCTACTTGGTCAACATGTTGGGCTACTCGCATGGTGAATTTCTGGGCAAAAAGTTGTGGGAGGTTGGACCGTTCGCGGACAAAGCTCAGAGCAAAGAAATGTTCATGGCG
>VIKI01000040.1:11332-25588 GCA_008080595.1 Comamonadaceae bacterium | reverse complement strand
AGGGGCACCGCCGCATTGCGCTTGCCTTTGATGGCCCCGATCAGTCCTGGCAATACTTTGTTGCTGATGGTGCTTGAAACCACCTCGGCAAAAGCTGGCAAAGGCACATGCCGATCTTCGGCCGACATGGGTGGGGCCAGATGTGGCTTGAGCTTGGCAATGATGACCACATACACCACATACAGACCCGCCAGCATGATGCCTGGAAAGAATGCTCCGGCGTAGAGTTTGACCACCGACACACCGGCGGTTGCGCCATAAACAATCAGCATCACTGAGGGGGGGATCAAAATGCCCAGGCAACCGCCCGCTGTGATGGCCCCGGCAGACAATTGCACGCTGTAACCTGCACGCAGCATGGCGGGCAAGGCCAGCAAGCCCATCAATGTCACCACCGCACCCACGATGCCCGTCGCCGTGGCAAAGATGGCGCAGGTGATGATGGTGGCCACTGCCAGCGAACCCGGCACACGCGCGGTAGCCAGGTGCATGCTTTTGAACAGTTTTTCGATCAAATTGGCACGTTCGATCAGGTAGCCCATGAAGACGAACAGCGGGATCGAGATCAATACGTCATTGGACATGACTGAATAAGTACGCTGAACCATCAAATCCAGCGTCTGTTGTACTGCCAAACCCGGGTTTTGGCTTCGGTAGGCAATCCATGCAAACACCATGCCCATGCCCATCAGGGTGAATGCCGTGGGAAACCCAAGCATGATGGCCACCACCACCAGGGCCAACATGAGCAATCCCAGGTGGCCATTGGTCATTTGGGCCATCGGCGGCAGCAATACAAAGGCCGAAATCACCACTGCAGCCATGATGGTCAGACCAAACCAGACTTCTTTTCTCATGGTTGCGTCCTCTTCGGGTGAACGATGTATTCGTCCAGTTTGGCGATATCTTCGTCTTTGACGTGAACCATTTCTTTCAGCTTTTCAATATCTACTTCGGCAACATCGTCACCTCGATCAGGCCAATCACCCTGCTTCAGGCACACGATGCAACGCACGATTTCAACCAGTCCTTGAGCCAGCAAAATAGCCCCTGCGATGGGAATAATGGTTTTGAAGGGGTAAACCGGCGGGCCATTGGCTGTGACGTTGGAGTGTTCGTTGATGGCCCAAGACTCGGCGGCAAAGTTGTAACCAGCCCAGACCAAGGCCACTACACCCGGTATAAAAAACAAGATGTACAGGGCCAAGTCCAGTCCTGCCTGCAGGCGGGGCGGGAAAAAGCCATAAAGCACATCCCCACGTACATGCCCGTTTTGCGACAGGGTATAGGCCCCTGCAGTCATGAACAAGGTGCCATACATCATGCTCATGACATCAAAAGCCCACGGGTGCGGGTTGTCCAGCGCGTAACGCGAGAACACCTCCCAGGTAATCATGAGGGTCAGCACCACAATCAACCAAGAGAAAGCCTTGCCAACCAGGGTGCTGAGTTTGTCAACCGAAAGCAGTAATTTCTGCATGATGGATACCACCTAAATAAATCAGCCATTCAGATCAACTCTGAATGGCTGAACAATGGAGCAAAAACCTTATGCCTTCTTGGCCCCAAAGAAGTGATTAACCGCCATGCGACGGTTCACATAGGTGTCTTGATCCCACTTGACGGCACGCGCAGCAAATGCCTTTTGCGATTCGACAATTTCCTTGAACAATGGGTTTTCAGCGGACTTCTTGGCCACAATGTCTGTCCAAAGATTGAGTTGATCTTGCAGTACTGAATCTGGGGTTTTGTAGAACTTGACCTTGTCTTTGGTTTGCAACTCAATGTAGTCTTTGGAGTAGCGGTCAATGGCTTTCCAGGACATGTCAGCTGAAGCCGCTTCGGTCGCACCAGCGATGATGGCTTTCATCTTGGCGGGCAGTGCGTCGTATTTTGTTTTGTTGAACATGATCTCGAACGTCTCGGCGCTCTGGTGGTAGCTTTGCAACATACACACCTTGGACACATCGGGAAAGCCCAGCAAGCGGTCAGACGAGGCGTTGTTGAACTCGGCACCGTCGAGCAGGCCACGATCCATCGCCGGTACGATTTCACCGCCTGGCAAGGCATTCACCGCAGCACCCATGGCTGTGAATAAATCAATCGCCAGGCCATTGGTACGGAACTTCAGTCCTTTAAAGTCTGCTGATTTGGTAATGGGCTTTTTGAACCAGCCCAGAGGTTGAGTCGCCATGGGGCCATACAGGAAAGATTGCACATTGCCGCCAATGGATGCATACAGTTTGGCCAGCAGTTCTGCGCCGCCGCCGTACTTGTGCCATGCCAGGATCATGTTGGCATCCATGCCGAAGGCGGGGCCAGAATTCCACAATGCCAATGCGTTTTGCTTGCCATAGTGATAACCCAGCACACCATGACCACCATCCAGCGTGCCTTTTGACACAGCTTCGAGCAGCCCAAATGCGGGTACAACCGAGCCCGCAGGTAAGACCTCAATCTTGAGATCACCACCGGTCATGTCGTTGACCTTCTTGGCGTAGTCCAGTGCGTATTCATGGAAGATATCTTTGGCGGGCCATGTGCTTTGCCAGCGCATCGAAATGGGGCCAGTCTGGGCTTTGGCGATCATGGGAGCAGACACAGCACCAGCGGCAATGGCGGCACCTTTAAGCAGGCTGCGGCGACGGGGGGTTTTGCTATCGGTCAAGGGAGTCTCCTGTTAATAAAATGGCAATTGCATTATGAGTAAGGCATTGAAAGACTTTGGTAAGGGTTTGCACTTAAGCAAATAGGCCTAATAGAAAAAGACTTTTTACTATTTGGTATGTAGTCGATAGGTATTTTCCAGTTTTGATGTCGCTTAAGTGACAAGTCGGCTGCTCACGCAAGATTTAGGCATGTCGTGGTTTGCATAGAAACGACAAGTATGTTTATGCGTTTCAAGTTATATTTCGCTGCTGAACTGAATCTAATACCTGCACTTCATTGTTCGTTTGTCTACTTAGCATTACCCAGTCATGAATCACATCCAACTTTTTGATCCAGCTTCCAGTACCTATACCTATGTACTGTTTGATCTTCATTCACGAGAAGCCGTGATCATTGACCCGGTTGACACCCAGATTGAGCGCGACCTGGAAGTCCTTCGCGACTACGGCTTGAAGCTGGTGTGGGCGTTGGAAACCCATGCCCACGCCGATCACATCACCAGTGCCGGGCAGCTGGCCGAGTTGGCAGGGGCCAAGACCGTCGCACCTGCGGGTTGCGGCATCACAACCGCTTCGGTGCAGCTCAAGGATGGGGATACGCTGAGTTTTGGGTCTGAGGAGATTCGCGCATTACACACGCCTGGTCACACGGCGGGCAGCATGTGTTTTGTCTGGCGTGACCATGTGTTTACCGGTGACACGCTGCTGATCAATGGTTGTGGGCGCACCGACTTTCAGTCGGGCAGTGCGCAGGCCATGTACCACAGTCTGACCCAGGTGCTGTTCACCTTGCCGGATGCCACCACGGTCTGGCCGGGGCACGATTACCAGGGCAAAACAAGCTCCAGCATTGGCATTGAGAAAGCCAGCAATGCCCGTGTGGCTGGCAAGACGCTTGATGAGTTTGTGGCCATCATGGCGGCATTACATTTGCCACCACCGCTACGGATTGCAGAAGCCGTGCCTGCCAACAAGCACAGTGGTTTGCGCCATGATGCCCATATTGACCAAGAGATGCAGGTGTTTCCTGCAAGCGCCTATGCCGGCGACATTCATCCGAAACTGGCTTGGAGCTGGGTGCAGAGTGGTGAGGCGGTATTGGTGGACGTGCGCACCGATGCTGAACGTGCCTGGGTCGGTTTTGTACCAGAGGCGGTGGCGGTGGCCTGGAAGCAATGGCCAGGCATGGCCAGCAATTCCAATTTTGATGCTGAACTTCTGGCTGCTGTGCCAGCAGACCGCAAAGTGGTGCTGTTGTGCCGCAGCGGTGTGCGCTCGGTCGCTGCGGCGATTCGCGCCACTGAACTGGGCTTGCGGGCCTACAACATTCTGGAAGGTTTTGAAGGTGATCCTGACGACTTGGCACATCGTGGGCATCTGGGTGGATGGCGGTTTCATGGCTTGCCTTGGCGGCAAGGCTAATTGGCATCAATTGCACTGGCCTCCATTTCCTGGCTGAACGTGCGTGAATCGTTGCGTGACAAAGGGCTGTCTTTGCCGATAATGCCGCCATGACTTTTTTGGCCATTGATATCGGTAATACTCGCCTGAAGTGGGCGCTGCATGCTGCTCCGCATCGGGATGCGCCCTTGCTGGCGCAAGGGGCCGAGTTTCTTGAGAATATTGATCGCCTGGCGGATGGTGATTGGGTTGGCCTCAAGTCACCCACATGTATGCTGGGTTGTGCGGTGGCGGGTGATGCGGTCAAGCGTCGGGTGGAAGAGCAAATGGAGCTGTGGGACGTTTCCGCCAATTGGGTGGTTGCCAGCAGCACCGAGGCCGGGGTGAGCAACGGCTATGACTATCCTGCACGCTTGGGCTCTGACCGCTGGGTGGCCATGATTGGAGCCTGGCATCGTGGTTTGAAGCAAGGTGCACCGCGCCCGCTTGTGGTGGTGATGGTGGGCACAGCAGTCACCGTGGATGCCATCGACATGTATGGCAAATTTTTGGGCGGCTTGATTTTGCCGGGTCACGGCATCATGTTGCGGGCGTTGGAGTCCGGCACGGCCGGCTTACATGTGCCAACCGGCAATGTGTGCGAGTTTCCAACCAATACCAGCGATGCCCTGACCAGCGGAGGAACTTATGCCATTGCCGGGGCGGTGGAGCGCATGGTTCAGCACGTGCGCCAGCATTGTGGCGCAGAGCCGCGCTGCATCATGACTGGTGGTGCGGGCTGGAAGATGGCCCCCAGCATGTCCGTGCCCTTTGAGTTGGTGGAAAACTTGCTGTTTGATGGCTTGCTTGAAATTGCCAGCCATCGGCGGGCAAGAGCCGGCTGACTCGTTTCAGGATGGGTTGTGCAGGGCTTGCAGCAGCTTGGCGTGCACCCCGCCGAAGCCGCCATTGCTCATGCACACAATATGGTCACCTCCACGTGCGGCATGGACGATTTGATTAACCAGCTGCGCAATGTTGTCGGCCACCCAGGCGCGCTCGCCCATGGGTTTGAGTGCTTCGCCGGCATCCCAGCCCAAACCACCACTGTGGCAAAAAGCCAGGTCAGCTTGTTCAAGACTCCAAGGCAGTTGGGCTTTCATGGTGCCCAATTTCATGGTGTTGGAGCGGGGCTCAAATACCGCCAGAATACGTTCACCTGGTTTTAGAGTGCGGCGTAGTCCGTCGACCGTGGTTCGGATGGCCGTGGGGTGGTGGGCAAAGTCGTCGTAAACAGTGATGTTGCCGCTTGCGCTTGGCACGCTGCCACGGACTTCCATGCGGCGTTTGACATTTTCAAATTGGCCCAAGGCCTGAGCTGCCACCTGTGTTGGCACGCCCAAATGATCGGCTGCGGCAATGGCAGCCAGGGCATTGAGCTGGTTGTGTGTGCCGGTTAATGTCCAACGAACATGGCCAGCCAGCTGGCCTTGGTGCAGAACATCAAAGTCGCTGGCCTCGCCCTGAGCGGTGAAATCACTCACGGCTGAGCCAAAACTGCGCACTTCGCTCCAACAGCCCTGATGCAGCACCCGTGCCAGGCTCTCTTCCAGCCCATTCACCACCACGCGGCCACTGCCATGTGCGCCTGTGCCTGGAACGGTGCGAACAAGGTGATGAAATTGCCGCTCAATCGCAGCCAAATCGTCAAAAATGTCGGCGTGATCAAATTCCAGGTTGTTTAGTACCGCCGTGCGTGGGCGGTAATGCACAAACTTGCTGCGTTTGTCAAAAAAAGCGGTGTCATATTCATCGGCCTCAATGACAAAGGCTTTGCCTTGACCCAGTTGAGCCGAGACACCAAAGTTCAGTGGGATTCCCCCCACCAAAAAGCCGGGTTGCAAGCCTGCGCTGTGCAAAATCCAGCTGGTCATGGCGGTGGTGGTGGTTTTTCCATGAGTGCCTGCGATAGCCACGACGTGGCGGCCTTGCAGCACATGCTCGGACAGCCATTGTGGGCCACTGGTGTAGGGCAGACCGGCATCCAGAATGGCCTCCATCAGCGGAAACTTGGGTGTGCCGTCCTGCAGGTGGGCGCGGCTAACCACGTTGCCGATGACAAACATGTCGGGTTTGAGGGCGAGCTGATCAGCACCAAAGCCCTCTATCAGTTCAATGCCCAAGGCGCGAAGCTGGTCACTCATCGGGGGGTACACACCGGCATCGCAGCCGGTGACTTTGTGGCCCGCTTCGCGTGCCAAGGCGGCAAGTCCACCCATGAAGGTGCCGCAAATACCAAGAATGTGAATATGCATGGTCAGATTTTAGGCGGGGTCATTTCTCGCACAGCTGGTCAATGACTGACTCAGAACGGGGTAGGGCGAATCGGGTGAAAATAGGATGATGGATGCAACATTTGAAATTGCTGCTCTAGCGGCACGCTGGGTGGTTGAAGAGGGGCTGGAGTACGGCCCGGCCAAGCGTCGTGCGGTCAAGCAGCTAGGCTTGAATGGGCGTGCGGCTTTGCCTTCCAATGAATTGCTGGAAGATGCTGTGCGGGATTACATCAACGTGTTTTGTAGCGATACACAGCCACTGGAGTTGCAGGCATTACGCCGATTGGCATTGCAATGGATGGAGCGGCTGGATGAGTTCAGGCCCTATGTGGGTGGGGCAGTCTGGTTGGGTACGGCAACAAAAAATTCAGATATTTATTTGCAGTTATTTTGTGATGACAGCAAATCAGCTGAAATTGCGTTGATTGATCAGCGTGTGAGCTATGTGCCACGCACGGTCACGGGTTTTACCGGGGAGTCGGTAGAGGCTTTGAGTGTGCATGCGTTTTGTGCAGAATTGAAGCAAGAGATTGGTGTGCATTTGATGGTGTATGACTTTGATGATGTGCGTGGAGCTTTGAAGCCTGATGCCAAAGGCCGTGCGCCGCGCGGCAATGCCGTCGCGCTAAGGCGGTTATTGGATGAGGTGGCATCATGAGCACAGCCAAATCATCACGTCGTGGCTGGTTGGCTGCGGCTGCGGGTTTGGGTTTCGCGGGTGTCGGGGGTGGTTTGGCTTGGCGCTCGGCACAACGCCAGTCCAGCGCACTGTCTGAGGCCGAGAACCTGTTTTGGCAGCAACAGTTTTCCCAACTGGATGGTGTTGCGTTGCCTGTGGCCGTATTTAAAGGCAAACCCTTGATGCTGAATTTTTGGGCCACATGGTGTCCACCGTGTGTAGAGGAATTGCCTTTATTAAACGCCTTCTTCAATGAAAACAAATCCAAAGGCTGGCAAGTTTTTGGTTTGGCAGTGGATCAGATGGCCCCAGTGAAGCAGTTTTTGAAACAATCGCCCCTTGATTTTCCCGTGGCTTTGGCCGGTTTTGCGGGCATTGAGGTCAGTAAAACGCTTGGAAATTTGAGTGGTGGCTTGCCGTTTACCGTTGTGTTTGGTTCATCGGGTTCGGTCATCCATCGTAAAATGGGCAAACTGACGGCCAGTGACTTACAAGTTTGGTCGCACATGAGTGCATAGATTGATGGGCGAGATAGTTGTAAAATAAGCAGTCTTTAGCTTGTTTTGATAAAAATTAATGAAATTTAATCAAATTTGAGACTAAATCCCGTCGACTTTTCCTATTTTCGTTGGAGACCTCATGGACCTCAGAAAACTCAAAACCTTGATTGATCTGGTATCAGAATCAAACGTCTCAGAACTTGAAATCACCGAAGCCGAAGGTAAGGTTCGTATTGTCAAAGGGGGTGGCTCCATCATCCAGCATTACACCCAGGCGGTATCAGCCGCTCCTGTGGTCTCCATGCCAGCTCCGGTTCCGTCATCTGAGCCTGTCTCTGCAGCGGCTGCTGCACCTGCCCAGACTGGGCATACAGTGAAATCACCCATGGTCGGAACTTTCTACAGATCGGCTTCACCAGGGGGCAAATCGTTTGTTGAAGTGGGTGATGCCGTGAAAGAGGGTGAAACCCTTTGCATCATTGAAGCGATGAAAATACTCAATGAAATTGAGTCCGACAAAACGGGTACCGTTCGGCGCATTCTGGCCGACAACGGTCAGGCTGTTGAATACGGGCAACCCTTGTTCATCATCGAGTGAGCTCAGGCGCAACCCATGTTTAAAAAAATTCTGGTTGCCAATCGCGGCGAAATTGCCTTAAGGATTCAACGCGCTTGCCGTGAGTTGGGTATCAAGGCTGTTATGGTGTATTCCGAGGCTGACCGTGAGGCCAAGTATGTCAAACTTGCAGAGGAGGCCGTGTGTATTGGTCCGGCATCTTCGGCGCTCAGTTACCTCAATATGCCTGCTCTGATCTCTGCGGCTGAAGTGACAGATGCTGAGGCGATTCACCCTGGTTACGGTTTCTTGAGTGAGAACGCCGATTTTGCTGAAAGGGTTGAGCAAAGTGGGTTCCAGTTTATTGGCCCTACCCCTGAATCCATTCGGATCATGGGCGACAAGGTATCCGCCAAGCAGGCCATGATCAAAGCGGGTGTGCCTTGTGTGCCTGGTTCTGAGGGTGAGTTGCCTGATGATCCGGTGCAAATCAAACGCATCGCCAAGACGGTGGGCTATCCCGTCATCATCAAAGCTGCGGGTGGCGGTGGTGGACGTGGCATGCGGGTGGTGCATACGGAGGCTGCGCTCATTAATGCGGTCGCCATGACCAAAAACGAAGCCGGTGCTGCATTTGGCAACCCTGCGGTGTACATGGAAAAGTTTTTGCAAAACCCTCGCCATGTGGAAATTCAGATATTGGCTGACAAATACAAAAACGCGGTGTATCTGGGGGAGCGGGACTGCTCCATGCAACGTCGTCACCAGAAAGTGATTGAAGAGGCTCCTGCACCAGGGATTCCCCGCAAGATCATTGAGCGTGTGGGTGAACGTTGTGTGGCGGCTTGTAAAAAAATTGGCTATCGAGGTGCCGGAACCTTTGAGTTCTTGTACGAAGATGGTAATTTTTATTTTATTGAGATGAACACCCGTGTTCAGGTTGAACATCCGGTGACTGAAATGACCACCGGCATTGACATTGTCAAGACACAAATCATGGTTGCCGCAGGTGAAAAGTTACCGTTTACTCAGCGCCAGATTGAAATTCGTGGGCATGCCATTGAGTGCCGCTTGAACGCAGAGGATTCCTATAAATTTATCCCTTCACCAGGTCGTATCACGATGTGGCATCCGCCTGGAGGTCCAGGGGTTCGTGTGGATTCGCACGTTTACACCAATTATTTTGTACCGCCGAATTACGATTCAATGATTGGAAAAATCATTGTGCACGGTGATACCCGTGAACAGGCCTTGGCGCGCATGCGCACGGCTTTGGGTGAAACAGTGGTGGAGGGCATCAATACCAACTTGGCGCTGCATCGTGAATTGATGGTGGATGCGAAATTCATGGAGGGCGGCACCAATATTCATTACCTTGAAGGTTGGCTCGCCAATCACACTCGTTGATTGACTATGCCCATGTTTGAACTTCGATTGATGTGCCCGGAAGATCGGGTCGAGACCTTGAGTGATGCACTGGACGCGCTGGATGCTTTGAGCGTGAGTGTCGAAGATGCAGATGCCCAAACCGATGCAGAACAGGCTTTGTTTGGTGAGCCGGGTATGCCGGCACCCAAGGACGGTTGGCAGCGCTCCAGGGTGCTTGCGTTGTTTGAGTCGCGCGAGTTGGCACAAGCTGCGCTGAAGTTGTTGCTGGTTCAGGATTTCTTTCATGGATGCGAGGTTTTGGGAATCCAGAATATTCCCGAGCAGGACTGGGTGCGTTTAACTCAGTCACAGTTTGCGCCAGTTGAAGTGACCCCTGATTTCTGGATTGTTCCGACCTGGCATGAACCACCCGAACAGGCCCGTACCGTGATCAGGCTTGACCCTGGCTTGGCTTTTGGGACAGGAACTCACCCGACAACACGGATGTGTTTGCGCTGGATTGCCCAGCAGGGTCGTGATGTTGCAGGTTTGACGCGGGTGTTGGACTATGGATGCGGTTCCGGTATTTTGGCCATTGCTGCTGCCAAATTTGGGGCCACGAATGTGGATGCGGTTGACATCGACCCGGCTGCGGTTGAGTCAAGCCTACTGAATGCCCAGGCCAATCATGTCCTTGTGAATGCCGGTTTACCAGAAGCTGTGAGTGGCGTTTACCAAACGGTGTTGGCCAACATTTTGGCCACACCATTGAAAGTGTTGGCTCCATTGCTGTGGTCACGTGTGGCCGATGGTGGATCGCTGGTGTTGGCAGGTATTCTGGCGCGGCAGGCAGACGAACTCATAGAGGCGTATGCGCCTTTCTGCACTTTGCGTGTGGCAGACACCGAAGACGGTTGGATTTTGATGACGGCAGTCAACTGATGCTCTGATGACCATGTGTGCAAGGCATCGCGTTTCATGAGTTTACTGACCCGCTGCCCAGTATGTGACACGCTGTACCGTGTGGTGCCTGATCAGTTGCGAATCTCCGAGGGTTGGGTCAAGTGTGGGCAGTGTGGTGACATTTTTGATGCATCAAAGCAGTTGATTGAGGCCTCAACTGACGATGTTCCTCAAGTCGAAGACGAAGTCTTGACCCCTCCAACTGATGTGTCGTCATTGTCTTTGCAAGAATTGCCTGAGCTTGAGAGTCCGGGCATGGTGGAGGATGAATCAACCAGGCTGCTTGTTGACTCGGCATCTGCCATGATGCCTGCTGAGGCTGATTCAATCCCTGAACCTGAATGTCTGTCTGGGCCTGTGCCCGAACCTGAATCAGTGTCGGAGCCCGAACCAGAACCAGAACAAGTCTCTGAGCTTTGCGCTCCCCAAGAGTCGCTTCAAGTAAGGTGGGACGATCCACCACTGTTGCAAACTCCCGGTCAAGTTTCGGAAACTGAGGAGTTTATTGAGCCTGTGCCGGTGGACTTTTTAACGAAGGAGAATCCTCAGACTCGTTGGCAGAACCCGTATTTTCGTATTCTGCTTGGGCTGCTGGCTGGCATGCTTGGGGTTTCCTTGCTGGGGCAGTGGGTCGTGGTAGAGCGAAATCTTATCGCTGCTCAGCATCCTGAATTCAAACCTGTTTTGCAAACTGTATGTGATTGGGTGCGTTGCCAGATTGAGCCTTTGAAACAGATTGAGTCCATGAGTGTGGATTCAGTGGGGTTTCGGCAATTGGATAAGGAGACTTATCGGCTGAGTTTTGTGGTGAAAAATGCATCAACATTGGATCTGGCTTTGCCATCCGTGGAGCTGGTGCTGACAGATGCACAAGATCAGCCTGTTTATCGGCGTGTTTTTAGTATTCAAGAGCTGGGCTCGATGGAAACGGTGATTGCCGCAAATTCTGAGTGGTCAAGCAATGTGGTACTCCATGTGCTTGCGCCTGCCCATCATGAGAGAGTACTGGGCTACCGATTGCTTATCTTTTACCCCTGACAAATAAAAAAGCCCGATGCATTTGGCAGCGGGCTTGTAAAAGCTGAAATACTCAGGGTTTTGAGCCAGTTGGAAAAGGCCATGCCGCTTGAGGGCTGAGCGTGGTTTTGGCGGCTGGTGCAGCTTTTGCGACTGGTTTTTCGGCGGGTTTTTTGGCCGCCACAACCTTTTTGGCAGGCGCAGCTTTTTTTGCTGGAGCCACTTTCGCTGCAGGAGCTGCTTTTTTTGCAGGTGTAGCCTTTTTTGCAGGAGCAGCTTTTGCTACTGGAGCTGCTTTTTTTGCTGGGGCGATTGCTTTAGCCACTACGGGAGCTGCTTTTTTTGCCGGGGTGGCTTTAGCTACAGGTGCTGCTTTTGGCGTTGGTGTCGCTTTAGCGGCTGCCTTGGGTGCGGATGCCGCTTTTGTGGGAGCTGACTTGGCAGTCACAGCTTTTTTGGCAGGTGCTGTAGCCGGTGTTACAGCCGGTTTTGCAGCCACTGCCTTTGGGGCTGGTGCTGATGCTTTTGCCGGAGCGGCTTTCTTGGCTGCGACTGGCTTGGCTGGAGCAGCTTTTTTGGCCACTACGGCCTTGGTTTCAGGGGTCGTTTTTTTCGCGACAGGTTTTTTTGCAGTTGCCATTGAGTTCTCCTTGATCAATTTACAAAGAGCACTTCACGCGCTTCAGGTGGCGTCAAGTGATCCATGATGTTGGGTTGGTTCCCAGCATCATGAATGGGGGTGCACACGATCTGACGGCTCATGGCTGTCAAAGAAGCATGTGAAAAAAGTAGGACCATCGTGTTCACTTATTCCCAAGACAATGCGCCGCCAGACTGGTACTCAATGACGCGCGTTTCAAAGAAATTTCGCTCTTTCTTCAGGTCAATCATTTCGCTCATCCAGGGAAACGGATTTTCTTCGTTGGGAAACAGTGTTTCAAGGCCAATTTGGGTGGCTCTGCGGTTGGCGATGTAGCGCAGATAGCCTTTGAACATGGATGCATTCATCCCCAGCACACCTCGTGGCATGGTGTCTTCTGCGTAGCGGTATTCAAGATCTACCGCCGTTTCAAATAGCGCTTTGATTTCAGCTTTGAACTCGGCCGTCCAGAGCTGTGGATTTTCCAGTTTGAGTTGGTTGATCAGGTCAATGCCAAAGTTGCAGTGCATCGACTCGTCGCGCAAGATGTATTGGTATTGCTCTGCTGCACCGGTCATTTTGTTTTGCCGCCCAAGTGCCAGAATTTGGGTAAAGCCGACGTAGAAGAAAAGACCTTCCATCAGGCAAGCAAACACGATCAAGGATTTGAGCAGGGTTTGATCTGCTTGTGGTGTTCCCGTTTTGAACTGGGGATCCATGATGGCTTCAATGAACGGGATCAAAAATTCGTCTTTGTCACGGATGGATTTGATCTCGTGATAGGCACTGAAAATCTCACCCTCATCCAGTCCCAGCGACTCCACAATGTACTGGTAGGCATGGGTGTGAATGGCTTCTTCAAAGGCTTGACGCAGTAAAAACTGGCGGCATTCCGGCGCGGTGATATGGCGGTAGGTGCCCAGAACGATGTTATTGGCGGCAAGCGAATCGGCCGTCACAAAAAAACCCAGATTGCGTTTCACGATGCGTCGCTCGTCTTCACTCAATCCGTTGGGGTCTTTCCATAAGGCGATGTCGCGCGTCATGTTGACTTCTTGTGGCATCCAGTGATTGGCACAGCTGGAAAGGTATTTTTCCCAGGCCCATTTGTATTTGAATGGCACCAGTTGATTGACATCGGTTTTGCCGTTAATGATGCGTTTGTCTGCGGCATTCACGCGACGAGGTGTTGCTGTTGTGTCTACTGACAAAGAGGGATTCGAAACAGGGGGTAATGATGCAACTGAAGGCAGCGCTGATGCTTCGACCAGCGTGGCGGATGGACCAGCAAAGCGTGCAGCGATCAGCGTATCCGACAGGCTGGAGGCAGGTGGCAAACTGGCAGCAGGTGTAACTTCTTCGTCCCAGGACAACATAGTGATTTCCAAACGGTTGATTATGAGAGCAGGTGCTATGAATTGAAAGGTTTTGCGTGTGAAATTTTCCAGAAGTGATGCCCAATGTAGGAGTTCAGCATCACATCCTTTTTCATACCGTCAAATTACTGACAAGACTCGCAGGTTGGATCATCGACACCACAGAATTTGATGTCTGTGGCGGGCAGGTTGGTCATCTGTTGCCGGGCTGCTGCTGCAGCGGCCTCCAGTGCGCTCATACCTTGTGGGCTGCCTGATTGTTCTCCAGAAGAAACAGCATTCAAACGCCCTGCAGCTACGGTCGATTTTTCCACGTGGGTTGCCGATTGTGTGCGCAAGTAATAGGTGGTTTTCAGGCCACGAACCCAGGCCAGCTTGTAGGTGTCATCGAGTTTTTTGCCCGAGGCACCTGCCATGTAAATGTTGAGCGATTGTGCTTGATCAATCCACTTCTGACGACGTGCAGCGGCTTCTACCAGCCACACGGTTTCAACTTCAAAAGCCGTCGCATAAAGTGACTTGATTTCAGCAGGCACGCGGTCAATCGGTCTGAGTGAGCCATCAAAGTGTTTCAAGTCCATCACCATCACATCGTCCCAAAGACCCAGGCGTTTGAGGTCACGCACCAAATAACTGTTGATGATGGTGAATTCGCCAGACAGATTGGATTTGACCGACAGGTTGCCAAAGCAGGGTTCGATGGAGGCATCGACACCAATGATGTTGGAAATGGTTGCGGTGGGTGCAATGGCCACGCAGTTCGAGTTGCGCA
>VIKI01000040.1:0-11291 GCA_008080595.1 Comamonadaceae bacterium | reverse complement strand
TTGACTCAGCATATACAGTGTGTCCAGGGGCAACACGCCCTGATCCCAAAGAGAGCCTTTGTAGCTGGAGTATTTGCCGCGTTCGCGAGCCAATTCAGTCGATGCCCAGTAGGCGTAATAACAAATCGCCTCCATGGATTCGTCGGCAAATTGAACAGCAGCTTCGCTGGCGTAAGGAATGCGCATTTCATACAGACTGTCCTGAAAGCCCATCAATCCCAGGCCGACCGGACGATGGCGCATGTTCGAGTCGCGGGCTTTCTTGACTGCGTAGTAATTGATGTCAATCACGTTGTCGAGCATGCGCATGGCGGTGGTGATGGTCTTTTTCAACTTGCCATGGTCAAGCTGGCCGTCTTTAAGATGCTGCAGCAAGTTCACCGACCCCAAATTGCACACTGCGGTTTCAGTGTTGCTGGTGTTGAGGGTGATTTCGGTACACAGGTTACTGGAGTGCACCACGCCTGCGTGTTGTTGGGGCGAGCGGATGTTGCACGCATCCTTGAAGGTGATCCAGGGGTGGCCGGTCTCGAACAGCATGGTGAGCATCTTGCGCCACAAATCGGTGGCTTGCACAGTGCGGAACGGCTTGATCTCACCACGTGCGGCTTTTTCTTCGTAGGCCACATAGGCCTCCTCAAAAGCCTCGCCGAACTTGTCATGCAAGTCAGGCACATTGTTGGGTGAAAACAATGTCCATTGACCTTTTTCCATGACCCGGCGCATGAACAGGTCTGGAATCCAGTTCGACGTGTTCATGTCGTGTGTACGGCGGCGATCATCGCCGGTGTTCTTGCGCAGTTCCAGAAACTCTTCAATGTCCAGATGCCAGGTTTCCAGGTAGGTGCATACCGCACCTTTGCGTTTGCCACCCTGGTTCACCGCCACGGCGGTGTCGTTCACCACTTTCAGGAAGGGCACCACACCTTGCGATTCGCCATTGGTGCCTTTGATGTGGCTACCCAAGGCGCGAACCCGTGTCCAGTCATTGCCCAGACCACCCGCAAATTTGGACAATAAAGCGTTTTCCTTGATGGACTCATAAATGCCATCAAGATCATCGGGCACGGTGGTCAGATAGCAACTTGAAAGTTGTGAGCGCAGCGTGCCAGCGTTGAACAGCGTCGGCGTGGATGACATGAAGTCAAAGCTGGACAGTACCTCGTAAAACTCGATGGCATGGGCTTCACGGTCAATCTCATTGAGCGACAGCCCCATCGCCACGCGCATGAAAAACGCCTGGGGCAACTCAATACGCTGTTTGCCCACGTGCAAGAAGTAACGGTCATACAGTGTTTGCAGGCCCAGGTAATCAAACTGCAAATCACGCTCAGCCTTGAGGGCGCTGGCCAGACGCGGCAAGTCAAATTGCTGGAGCTTTTCATCCAGCAAATCATTTTCGACCCCACGCTGGATAAATTGTGGGAAGTAGTCCACATAGGCCTGTTGCATATCTGCCTGTGCGACATCTTCACCCAAGACCTCTTTGGCAATGGTATGAAACAGCAAACGGGCGGTAGCAAAGGTGTAATCAGGGTCTTTTTCAATGAGGGTACGCGCGGCCAGCACGGAGGCCTTGTACACCTCCTCCATGGGCACACCATCGTACAAATTGCGCATGGTCTCCGTCATGATGGGTTCGGCGTTCACGTCGGCCCCCAAGCCCTTGCATGCGTCAGAAATGATGCCCTTCAAACGTGCCAGATCCAGCACCACGCGCTGACCTTTATCGACAGCATGCAGCACGGGATGCGCCGGGGCTTGTTGCTCCAACTTGTGAGCACGTTCCTGGTTGTGTTTTTCGCGGTACAGCACATAGGCGCGGGCAATTTCGTGGTGCCCACCACGCATCAACCCCAGTTCAACCTGGTCTTGCACGTCTTCAATGTGAAATGTTCCACCTGCTGGGCGCGATCGCATCAGTGCTTTGATTACCGCTTGCGTCAGCTCTTCGACCGTTTGCCGCACGCTGGCAGAGGCTGCGCCTTGTGTGCCATGGACGGCTAAAAAAGCCTTCATCATGGCCACAGCGATTTTGTTGGGCTCAAAAGACACGACGGCACCGTTGCGACGGATGATTTGGTACAGACTCATCTGGCCTTCTGCGGATACCGAGAGTAGATTGGATTCGACAGCCATGGATGGGTTGATGTGCAAGGGGCTGCTGGTGTTCTGTGCAATGTGCATGAAGTCCTCTTCGAAATTGATTTTTTGATTGAATCAGGCGGGTCTAAACAGACCCGGTCAAACCGGTCACTGTTTGAATGGGGTGAGAGCTTACCACTATATGTGTGGTTATTTGTGATTGAAAACACTACTGGTAGTGTTTTGTAACAAAATTTTTGAAGTTGAGTTGGCGAGTGTGCTGCTAAATTTGATAGCGTCTCATGCCCGTCAGATGTGCGAAAGAAGCGATTTCAGGCATCAGTTGAGCGGCATGAAGCCAGCCATCTGAAGCAAAATTTCAAATCACATTTGCGGGTAAATACCGAGGGGATATGCCCAGATGGTCTTGAAATAAAGACCAGTCAAAACCGGGACCTGGGTCGGATTTTCGATCTGGGGCAATATGTTCGTGACCAGCAATGAACATGATTGGGTACTCTGCCAAGAGTGCCAGGCTCAAAGTTTTCAGGGTCTCATACTGAGCCGCTTCAAAACATTCGCCCTCCAGCCCTTCGAGTTCAATCCCGATGCTGTCATCATTGCAATTGCTGCGCCCCCGATAACATGAAGCACCGGCATGCCAGGCCCGGTCATCACAACTGACAAATTGCCAGAGTTCGCCAGTTCGCCTGATGTAGAAATGTGAAGAGACCTTCAATCCTTCAATTTGGAGAAAGTAAGGGTGCGCTTGCCAGTCAAGCTGGTTTGTGAACAACTGTTGCACCTCCGGGCCTCCGTAATGACCCGGTGGCAGGCTGATGGAATGCAGCACGATCAAATCAATATGGGCCATAGGGGGTCTGACCCCGAAATTCGGAGATTGCAAGTGCCGGGCTGGTTGATACCAACCATGCTGCCACATCGGCCCTTGCCTGGCAGATGTGGAGTCAGTTGGGCGTTGCATCGCTGTCTTCTGGTTGAGGGGAGTCAATGTGTAAGCGGTCTATGCGGTAACGTATTTGCCGCAAACTCAAGCCAAGTCGCGCAGCGGCAGCGGTTCGATTAAAGCCGGTGGCTTGCAGCGCACGGCGCAAAATGTGACGCTCCAGGTCGTCCAGATACTGCTGCAAATCGCAGGGAATGATCTCCTGTTCCATTGTTGGGGATGATGGAGCCGGCTGGACGGGCAAACTTGCACGTTGCAACAGATTCTCCAGTTCACGTACATTGCCGGGCAGGCGCAAGGTTGCGAGTTTCTCCAGGTCACTGGTCTGGATGACCGGTACGTTTGTGCCCGATTCTTCGGCTATACGCGCCAGCAGGGCGTGGCACAAGTCAGGCAAATCTTGTGGTCGCTCGCGCAGGGGGGGTATGGCCATGTCAATGACATTCAGTCGGTAAAACAGGTCTTGACGGAAATGTCCGTTTTGTACCTCCTGGGCCAAATCCTTGTGGGTGGCACTGATGATTCGTGCGTCAATGATGTCTTCTTGGGTTGACCCTAAAGGTCTGACCCTGCGTTCCTGAATTGCCCTCAGTAGTTTGGACTGCATGGGTAATGGCAAATCACCAATTTCGTCCAGAAACAGGGTGCCTCCGCTGGCGGCCTGAAAAAAACCTTCACGGTCAACATGTGATCCGGTGTAAGCCCCTTTTTTGGCACCAAAAAACTCGGCCTCAAGCAGTGCATCAGGAATGGCACTGCAATTCACCGCTACCCAAGGCCCTTTGGCGCGGTGGCTGTTGGCGTGAATGGCATAGGCCACCAATTCTTTGCCAGTTCCTGATTCTCCTGTGACCAGCACCGGGGCCATGCTGCTGGCCACTTTGATGATGCGATCCTTGATTTGCCGCATGCCTTGAGATTGACCAATCAGGCGATCCAGTGCGCGCAGCCCCAGGATACCTGAGCCTGTGTGCGTGATGACCGGTTTGACTGCCACATCAGTGCTTACTTGACTGCGCACAGCTGATGCAATGACCTGCCGAAATTGTTTCAAATCAACGGGTTTGGTAAGGTAATCAAACGCACCATTTTTAAGGGCTTCCACCGCATTTTCTGCAGAGCCGTAGGCGGTAATGACAATGCATTGTTCACTTCGATGATCGGCTTTGAGTTCACAAATCAAACTCAAGCCAAGACCATCGGGCAAACGCATGTCAGTGATCATGACGTGATAGTGCTGTTTCATCAGCAGTGATTTGGCTTGTTGCAAATCGCCAGCTGTATCTACCTGATAGCCTTCACGCAATAACGTCAATTCATACAGCGTTCTCAGGTCGGGCTCATCATCGACGACCAGAATGTGGGCCTGGGGGAGGGGGCTTGTCATGGTGATGGTGGCAGCTTGCCCAAAAGGGATTGTTCCGGTGCTTGGGAGCAAAAGAGGACTGAAAACTCGTTACCTGATTGCATTTTTTGACCGATTTGCCTGGTGTTGCGTTCGTAAGACATGCTGGCACCGTGGCTTTCACAAAGTTCACGACAAATATACAAACCCAAGCCACTTGAGCGGCTGTCGCTGGAAAAGAATGGCTCAAACAAATGTTGTTCTACAGAGGGTTCAAGCGGGCCACTGTCACTCCAAACGGCCATGCTGACATGGGTTTGCCGACTTGACGGGTGCAATGTCTGGATACCAATTTGAATCGCATTTTCCTTCCCACTGGAAAAACGTTTTGCGTTGTCGAGCAAATTCACCAAAACCCGGCGCAAATGATCGGCATCAAACCACACCAGCACCGGCTTCGCAGGCCAATTGGATGAGAATCTCAGCATCACTGCATTTTGATGTTGCCAGTCTCGGCAAATCCGTTGGACATCTTCTGCCAAGTCCAGCATTTGACCTGATGCCATTTCTGTGCGGTGCGGCGCGTGAGCCAAGTTCAACACATTTTGGACTATTTTTTCAAGCCGCAAGGCATTTTGTCGCACCATCTGCGTCATGCGCAATTGGCTGGGCTCTTTCAGGTCTTCAGACAACAAGGCGTTGGCCTGGATGATGGCGGCCAGGGGGTTGCGAATTTCATGCGCCACAGCGGCTGACATGCGGCCCATGCTGGCCAGTTTTTCGGTGCGCACACGGGCCTGCATTTCACGCTGGTCTTGCATGAACACCACACACAGACTGCTGCTCTGGGCTTGCAGCGGCGAGGTGATTTCGGTTCGAACGCGCAGATGTCTTGGGCCCCGGCCATCATGGTGAATACTCACATCGGCCTGCTGAGCTTGTTGGGTGCTGTGGCTCAGAATGACCAGATCCAGCAAAGCTTGCCACCCGGCATGTCCTGTCAATGGCCAAAGTGATTCGGGTGGTTGTGGTGACAGTCCTAATAAAGCAAATGCCGCCGGGTTGGCCGAACGCACCCAAAGCTGTTCATCTACCACCAGAATGCCCTCACTGAGCGAGGCAATCACCATTTCATTCACTTGCCTCTGAACCGTCACCGCCAGCTGGCTGCGTTGCGCCCTGAGCTCCACACTGGCCAGTCGGGTGGCCAATTGATTTGCTATAAAAGAAATAGCAAAACACCCTGATCCAGTCAGCGCTGCCTGCATGAAATGAGTCGTGGTATCCACAGGGGCTTGCAGCGTGGCCCAAAGGGCATAGGCAAACAGCAACAGAGTCACTCCGGCAGCCGTCCCCATGGCCATGATCAGTGAGCCCAGAATGGAGGCCATCAACACCGGCAGTGCCAATAACGGCGCGTAATTGATGCTGCTGTGTTGCACCGCCTGCAAGGCCGAAAAAGCCAGCAAATCGACCCCTATCGTGCGAATCCATTGGGCATCAAAAGTGTGGCCAAGGTGTTGTGGGCGGGTAATGAGCCGAACCGCAAGTGCTGCAGCGAAGTAGGTGCTGCAAATCAGCAGTGCGATGCCATTTTGTGAACTGACCGCAAAAAAAATCCCGCCTTGCAGCAAAACCAGCACCAAGCCCAAGGTAACGCGAGCGGTCATGAAAGCACGCCACAGGCGCTCGAACTCCTGCGGGTGTGTGCTGTCCAGCCCTGGCTCCAGCAGCGTGGGGCCAAACCAGCTGTGTGCTTCAGGTGCTTCGCTCATTCAGGGTTCCGATTGACGAAGATGTTCCTGGCAGCAATACGTTCCGTTGCGCCCCTGAATCGCTTCATTGTCAGGAAGATGCATGCCACACTGAGTACAACGCACCATGTCCAGCGGCTCCACCGGTGTTTTGGGCGGCATCTTGGGGGTGTTCGGGGGCTGCCGATGGCGCCACAGCAAGACTGCGCCCAGGATCACCACCAGCACCAGCAAGACCTTCACAGCGTGCGCCCCAGCACCACTTCCATGACAAAACGTGAACCCACATAGGCCAGCAGCAACAAGCTCGTGCCAATGTACAACACGCGCACAGCTTTTTTGCCGCGCCAGCCAAAGCGAAAGCGGCCCACCATCAGCACCGCAAAAGTCAACCACGACAACACTGAAAACGCCGTCTTGTGATCCCACTTTATGGCGTGTGTGGCCCCGTACAACTGGTTGCCAAAAAAGAAACCTGCCAGCAAGGTGGCCGACAACAGCCCAAAACCCAGACTGACAAATCGAAACGTCAGCCGCTCCATGGTCAGCAAGGGCAAGCCCGCTGGCGCATTGGCCATGCGCATGCGTGCTTCGGCGCGTGTCATCAGCCAGGCATGCACCACCGCAATGGCAAACAAGCCATAAGAAGCAATGCCCAGCGCCCAATGCAGCGGTAACCAGGCCGAGGCGCTGGCATGCAGGATGGCCCCCGGGAACAGCAAGGCCAGCAGTACGGCGGCAGAACCTGCACTCGAAAGCAACCAAGGGGTTTTCATTTGCGGGTAGATGTAACTTTCAATGGCATACACCAGCCCGACCAGCCAGGCAGTGATTGACAGTGCTGGGGCAAACCCAAAACGCGGCTCACTGCCCCACAGCCCCCAAGCCAGCAAGACACCATGCAAACACCAGGCCAGCCAGACCGCCACGCGGGTCAGGGTTTGACTGGAACGCGCCGCACCCGTGGCCGAGGCCGCATAGGCCACAGAGGCACTCAGGGCAAGGGTCAAGGTGAGCGGTGAAGCACTGGCTAAAATCATGTGCACAGTTTAGCGTTTTGTACCCGCCATTTCCTATTTGGCTTCAACCCAGGTTCCGCACGCCGGAACACCCCCCTATGGCATCCGCTCTTACCGACAAACTCAGTCGCCTGGTGAAAGAAATTCGCGGCCAGGCCCGCATCACCGAAAGCAACGTGGCCGACATGCTGCGTGAAGTCCGCATGGCCTTGCTGGAGGCCGACGTGGCCTTGCCTGTGGTGCGTGACTTCATTGCCCGGGTAAAAGAAAAAGCCCTGGGCCAGGACGTGTTGGGCTCACTCACACCCGGTCAGGCGCTGGTCAGCATCGTCAACAAAGAGTTGGCCGCCACCATGGGCGATGGGGTCAGTGACATCAACCTGGCGGCTCAACCGCCAGCGGTGATCCTGATGGCGGGTCTGCAAGGTGCGGGTAAAACCACCACCACCGCCAAACTGGCCAAGCACCTGATCGAGAAGCGCAACAAAAAAGTGCTCACGGTGTCGGGTGACGTGTACCGACCAGCGGCTATTGAGCAGCTGAAAACCGTCACTGCACAGGCCGGGGCCGAATGGTTTCCCAGCTCGCCCGAGCAAAAACCGGTCGACATCGCCCTGGCCGCATTGGATTACGCCAAAAAACATTACTTTGATGTGTTGCTGGTGGACACCGCTGGTCGCTTGGCCATTGATGAAGCGCTGATGCGCGAAATCCGCGATTTACATGCCGCCATTCATCCGGTGGAGACCCTGTTTGTGGTCGATGCCATGCAAGGGCAAGACGCGATCAACACCGCCAAAGCCTTCAAGGAAGCGTTGCCACTCACCGGCATCATCCTGACCAAGCTCGATGGTGATTCACGCGGTGGTGCGGCGCTTTCGGTGCGGCAAATCACCGGCGCACCGATCAAGTTTGCCGGTGTCAGCGAAAAACTCGATGGTCTGGAAGTGTTTGATGCCGAGCGCTGGTCGAGCAGGTCACTGCGGGGGTCGACATGGCGGCCGCCCAAAAACTGGCGGCCAAAGTTAAAAGTGGGGCCTCATTTGATCTGAATGACTTTTTGGGCCAGATTCAGCAAATGAAACAAATGGGCGGCTTGAGCAGCCTGATGGACAAGCTGCCCACCGCCCTGGCCGCCAAAGCCGGTCAGGTTGACATGGGGCGGGTTGAAAAAGACATCAAGCGCAAAGAGGGCATCATCCACAGCATGACCCCGCTGGAGCGCAGCAAGCCCGAACTCATCAAAGCCACTCGCAAGCGCCGTATTGCTTCTGGGGCTGGCGTGCAAGTGCAAGAGGTCAACCGCATGCTCAAGGAATTTGAGCAAATGCAGGACATGATGAAAAAAATGAAGGGCGGCGGCATGATGAAAATGATGAAACGTCTGGGTGGCATGAAAGGCATGCCCAAAATGCCCTTTTGAGCGTCCAACACGTGCTGCAACAACGAACCCTGAAAACCCTGACCCGCGCCGTTGGCGTGGGGCTGCACAGCGGCCAGCGGGTGGAGATCACCCTGCGCCCAGCCCAGCCCGACACCGGCATTGTGTTTCGCCGGGTCGATCTGCCCGAGCCGATTGACATTGTGGTGTCCACCCTGGCGGTGACCGACACCCGCATGGCGTCCACCATTTCCAATGGGGATGCCAAAGTGCACACGGTGGAGCACTTGATGTCCGCTTGTGCCGGTCTGGGGGTGGACAACCTGTATGTCGACATCACCGCCGAAGAAGTGCCGATTCTGGACGGCTCGGCAGCGTCCTTTGTGTTTTTGCTGCAAAGCGCCGGTATCGTCATGCAAAACGCTCCCCGGCGCTTCATCCGGCTGCTCAAGCCGGTGGAAGTTCGCCAAGGCGAGGGCAGCAATGAAAAATGGGCTCGTCTTGAACCGTACCACGGCTACCAGCTTAGTTTTGAGATCGATTTCAGTCACCCGGCGGTGGACTCCACCGGCCAGCGTGTGCTGTTTGACATGAGTACCCACTCGTACTCCAAGGACATTGCCCGCGCCCGCACCTTTGGCTTTACCAAAGATGTCGAGATGATGCGTGCCAACGGCCTGGCCCTGGGCGGTGGGCTGGACAACGCCATCGTCATGGATGACTACAAAGTGCTCAACGCCGGCGGCCTGCGTTATGACGATGAATTCGTCAAACACAAAATCCTCGATGCCATGGGCGACCTGTACCTGGTAGGCAAACCTCTGTTGGCCAGCTACAGCGCGTTTCGCTCCGGCCATGCGCTCAACAACCTGCTGCTGCGTGAACTGCTGAACCAGCCGCAGGCCTGGGATGTGGTGACGTTTGACAATGAAAAGCTCGCCCCCACCGGTTTTGCGCAACTGGCGCGCGCCTGGTAGCCACACGGGAGAATCCACGCCATGCTGTTGTTTCGTTGGCTGGTTTTGTTGATGCTGTTGGTGGCACTGGTGTCCTTTGGCTTTTACGCCGGGACCGGTGACGCACGCTTCAAACGCTATGGCTGGGTGGTGCTGAAGTGGGCGCTGCTCAGCGCATTCGGTTTTTTTGCTGTGCTGATTCTGGAACGAGTGGTGTAGCCACTTATTGGCAGTTGCTTGAGCAAGTCATGCGCTGACACATGAAGTGCGATCTTCATCTGCGCGAAATACCCTGCAAAAACACCTCGATTTTGTGATTCGGTTTCAGCTTGGTCATCAGTGCAATGGTCTGCCAAATATCTCGATTTGCACCAATGCTTGATTGAAGATTTTCTGCCTGTTGGCGGCACTGCTTGGCAAGTCGTGGCGGTAACAGGTAACGCAAAGCCTCTGTGCCATAACGCAAGCGTTTGGCAAGGATACGCACATGGTGTTGATCCTGTGGAGTGCGAATCTTTGTTTGTGCAAGTTTCAGTTTCTTTTTTAAGGGTTTAATCCGGCGCTTGGCCCAGTGCTGCAACGCCCCTTGGGGTTCAAATTGGGCATATTCCAAGCTGGACAATTGCTCCAGCCATTCTGAGAGTGCCAGCAAGCAGCTTCCGACGGCAGGTTCCTGCAGTGCCAGTCGCACTGTCTGGCGTTGTGTTGCGGCAGCTTGAGTCAGGGCCCGCATCATGGCCTGCCAGGAATGTGCGCGGCCCTTGCTTCCCATGGCATAGATGGCTGCTAGCGGTGGTAGTGTCTGGGTGCAGGCGACATCCAGATTACGCAACTCACTCAGGCCATGCAAAAGTGGTTGAAGTGCGAGCCTGGACGGAGGGGGTGTCTTTTTCAGTACTTTCTTGAAAAGCCACAAACCGGTTCTGAAACGACGCCAGCCAATTCGTGCCTGGTGCACAAGCTCGGGGTCGTCGGATGTTTGCAGTGTGATCAGGTTGGCGGTGAACTGGGTGAACATGCCGTGTAGCGTCTTCTGAATGAACACGGGCATGGCTTCTTTGGGAGACGGGCCAGGCGACTGGGCATGGGACAGATGATCACTCTCACCCTGTGCCAGCAGATAACCTCGCTGGGCTTTGCTCAAACTGGCGGGCAGAACAGCCAGACGCTTGGCAACGTTTTGGGCTATTTCAAACAACTTACTGGTTTGACCGGCTTTCAACTCAAGCTCCAGCTCGCAAATCGGCATGTGTTGACCCTTGGCCTCAATGTCGCCAAGATCAAGTGCCAGCTCCACCTCAGTGCCATCGCGACTGCGAACCAGCCAGAGGGTACGTTGAACAACGGTCATAAAACAGGGTGACAGCGCGGCCATCAGGCTGCCATCTGGATCAATGTCTGGCCAAGGTGTGGCTTCGAGTGCCTTGGGCATCAAGGCCTGACCAGGTACGGGCGACTCCCATTCTCCGCGTCGGCTCAAGGCCGAATCCTGGGATCCACTGGTTTTGAGAGTTTGTAGCCATAATCCGTTCGTTTCGTCCCCAATTCGCCGCAAGCGTAGGGCGACACGCTTGTGATGCAAGGCCAGGTCGGGGGTGTCAAAGTAAATATTGAGCAGGGTTTGGGTGTTTGGCTTTCGGCGTGCCAGCACAGGTATTTTGGCCAAACGACTTGCCAGACTAGCTGGGTCAGGGTCTGTAAAACACAGTTTGAGTTCGATTTCTTGGGCCATGGTGCGCTGCGAATGAGGTTTCAGGCAGATTGAACGACAGTTTGGCTAGCCG
>VIKI01000039.1:14252-40620 GCA_008080595.1 Comamonadaceae bacterium | reverse complement strand
AGCGAGCCACCGCCGACACCGGTCAGGCCGACCACGATGCCTACAAAAAAACCAGCGAAGATAAAAGCGATGTCATGCATGGGGCCAGACTGTAAAGTCTGATCGTTATATTTCAAACGATATTGTTGTGATTACCATATGTTTGATTGGATATAAAGGATCGAATCAATGGCGCACAGATAATGCGGACAGCGGCCCAACTTTCTGTGTTGCATTGATTGAGAGAGAGACACCATGACCTCTGAAGCCCCTGAATCCCCCGAAGACAGCGCCCTGCTGGAAATGTCATTACCCACCGCCCTGGAGCTGACACGCCTGGGCCTGGCCACGCTGATTGATATTCGCCAGACCTTTGAAGTGGAGATGAAGGGGGCGATTCCCGATGCCCTGCACATTCCCTTGTTTGAAGTCAAAGTCATGCTGGGTCACAGCTTGACGGAGGACGAGCAAGACATTCTGGATGCCGGGCAGCCCAAGGACATGGATGCCAAGTCTTTCTTCACCATGATCAACCAGTTGCACCACGGGCGTGATCACCTGCTTCTGTGTATTTGCAACAGTGGCCGGCGCAGCTTGTCGGCAGCCGCCTTGTTGCGTTCGCTGGGTTACCCCAAGGCCTTGTCGGTGGCCGGTGGGTTTCAGGCCTGGAAGAAGCTGCAGGCCGCCACGGCAGCTACACCTTCAACTTAAACCCAGCCCACAGCGCCAGCCACCGCCCCGGCCCCCAACAGCCACAGCAGGTGCAGCTGGGTGCGCCACACCAGCACAGCCACCACGCAGGTCAGCAGCCACAGGGGCCAGTGGGCCAGATCGCTGCCTTGGGCGGTGCTCAAAATCCAGCCGGTGGCCATCAGCAATGCCACCACCACCGGGGCTAGGCCCTGCTTGAAGGCGCGCACCGCACGTAATTCGCGGTTTTGGTGTGCCCAGCGTGAGGCCACAAACGTCAGCGTGGTGCTGGGCAGCAAAATGCCCAGCATGGAGACCGCTACGCCCAGCAGCGCACTGAGCCAACTTGTCCAGCCCGCCCCGAGTCCACCCCCGGCGTTCAAACCGATATGCCAGCCCATCAGTGCCACAAACAGCACATTCGGGCCGGGTGCGGCCTGGGCGATGGCAATTGAGGCGTTGAACTGGCCGTCGGTCAGCCATTGATGCTGGTTCACCAGGGTGCGCTGCATGTCGGGAACGGTGGTGATGGCTCCGCCCACCGCCAGCAGCGAGAGCGCCATAAAGTCAGTCAACAGGGTCAGCCAGTCGCTGGCAGTCAGGGCCAGGTTCATGGACGCTCTCCGGTGGTCTGCTCAAGTAGCCCGAGTTGCCGGTAAGCCCACAACCCACCGATGCCACCCAGGCTCAGCAGCACCCAGATCAAGGGTAAACGCAGCCACGCAATTGCTATGAATGTCAGAGTTGCCAGCGCATAACACACGGGCGTTCCAAGCACATTTTGCTTTAAAGCGGTGAGTAATTTCAGGCCGGTGGCGGCAATCATGCCTGCAGCCACCGCGCCCATGCCGCGTAAGGCACCTTGCACCTGTGGGGCATCGGACACCCCGGCAAACAAGGCGGCCAGCAGCAGTGCAATCACCAGCGGAAAACTCAGCATGCCCGCCAGCGCCACCATGCCACCGCGCAGGCCAAAGTAGCGGTCGCCAATCATCAGCGACAGGTTCACCACATTCGGGCCGGGCAGGATCTGCGCCACCGCCCAGTCCTCCACAAACTGGGCCGGTGTCAGCCACTTTTTTTTGTCCACCAACTCGCGCTGGGTGATGGCCACCACACCACCAAAACCCTGCAAGGCCAGGGCGGTGAAGGCCCAAAACAATTCGCTGAGACTGTTGGGGCGGGGTGGGGTAGGTTGTGCGTCAGGCAAGGTGGAGCGGGGTGGATTGGAGGCCATGCGCCATTATCAAGGGCAGGTGATGGGGCGTGGCTTCATCGGTTATCTTCACCGCATGACTTCACACCGTTTTTCAAATGTAGTACCGCTGCTGGCTGTGCTGGGCTCGGTCATTGCACTGGGTATTGGCACGTCTCTGGCCAAGCAACTTTTTGCCCTGGTGGGTTCTTTGGGAACCACGGCCTTGCGCGTGGGTTTTTCGGCGCTGATCTTGTTGCTGCTGTGGCGGCCCTGGCGCTGGCCGTTGTCGCGGCAAGATGCGGGCTCGGTGCTGCGTTATGGCGTGGCACTGGGAGGCATGAATTTGCTGTTTTACCTGGCGTTGCGCAGCATTCCTTTTGGTGTGGCGGTGGCGATTGAATTCTCCGGGCCGCTGGCGGTGGCCATGTGGTCATCACGGCAGCGGGTCGACTTTGTCTGGCTCGGCCTGGCCATGCTGGGCTTGGGTTTGCTGCTGCCGCTGGGCCAGGGCGCAGCCGGCTTAGACCCTGAAGGTGTTGGTTATGCCCTGGCGGCTGCGCTGTGCTGGGGGGCCTACATTGTGTTTGGCAAACGGGTCGGGCATTTACATGCCGGGCAATCGGCGCTGCTTGCGCCGTCAGTGTTGCTCTATGGTTTGATGGTGGCGGCCATTTCCAGCGCTTTGCCGATTTCACTGGAAATGCTGGCCCTGAAACGCCTGCCGCAAGAGGCCTTTGGCATCATGACCAGCCTGGAGCCCGCCGTGGCGGCCCTGCTGGGTTGGCTGATGCTGGGCGAAAACCTGAGCCTTGTGCAATGGGGGGCGATGGCCTGCATCATGCTGGCGGCGGCGGGCAGCGCCGTCACGGCACGCCATGATGCGCCGAAAAGCACGCCCGCCGAGGTGGTGACCTGAGCGCCTGAGCCGCGCCAAACTTCAGTAGGCAGCTGCTGCGCTGTGTTGTAACAGCCAGCGGATCACACCGTCATCCAGACACATTTGCAGATGCCCGATGCCACTGAACTCGGTCACGCTGGCGCTTTCCAGTAACTGGCTGCGCTGTGGGTAGACGATGTTGTCATGCTGTGTCAGGGCCAGCTGCATCAGCTGGCGTTTGGCCGGGGTTTCACTGGCCGACAGATCAGCCAGCCAGGCGCTGTGCCAGGCCATTTGCGCACCATTCGGGGTGTGAACCCATTGCGGCGCACGGGTGCCCTGATGCGGTGTGCCCAGGGTGATGATTTTGGCCGCCTGGGTGGCCCCATAAGCCCGCAGCCAGGCCCGAATCGCCAAACCGCCCATGCTGTGGCCAACCAGCACCACTTGGGATGCTCCGGTTTGGCTGCGCAGGTCTTGCACGGCCCGCTCCAGCAAGGCAGCGTAATCGTCAATCGACGTGAACACGGGCTCCAAATCCACGGCAATCACCGGGTGACCCGCCTGGCGCAGTGCGGGTACGACCTTGTCCCACACCCGGTGGTTACAGACAAAACCATGCACCAGCAGCACCGGCAGGGCGGTTGGCCCGGATGCCGGCTGGCCGGTGGGCCGCAAGATGCCGGGATGGTTTTTGACCCAGGGCATACGCAAGCCAAACACCAGCACCGCCGCTTTGAGTTCCCCCCAGGTCGCTTGCAGCCAGGGCCAGAGCGGCCCATCGGTGCGCGATGTCAGCATTGAAAAACCAATGATCACCACCTGCCAAAACAAAATCCAGCCGATGCCACCGATCAACACCAAGCCGAGTGCGCCAGCGCCCCAATGCGGAGCCATGGCCACCGCCCCCCAGGTGCCGAGCAAGGCACCGGTGATAAATTGCACAAGGTAGGTGAAACGAAGGTAGCGGGCAAGCATGGCGGGTTTCCTGAAAATGGCCTGGTGTCAAGTATGCCTGCCTTCGCTGAAAGCGGGGTAAGACCGGTTCGTTCGTCATGCCAGGCTCAACACGATGCGCTGTAGTTGTTGATCGATGCTGCAAAAACAATAGCTTCTTGCGCATGCAGAATAAGCGTTAAAGGCCGATTTTTCATATGAAATTTGAACCTGATCGGCACGGTTGCGGGCGGCGATGAAGCGCTGTGCCATCTCGCGGTGATGAAGACAAAACATAGCCGTACCATGAAGAAAAATGGGCGGGAGGGTGGCAGCCAAACTGCGCAGGAGTTTTTATGCTGGATTAGCCTCTAGCTCATGTTCTTATTGCGCAAGGTGCTATTGTTTTTGATTAAATTATTGGAATTTGACCCCAATTACCCAGAAAGTTCAAAAAAACGCAAGCCGTGAAAGAACGCTTAGCGGCAAGTCCCTCTCGAATGCAGCGGTTATGCCGCACGTGCAAGAGGAACCTCCCAGCCGGGAAACACGAGCACGGCAGGATGACACTGGAGGGCACGTGCAAAGACTTTTGCGCGCTCAACACCTAAATTGACCCTGCCGTTTTCGATGGCTGAGATCGTTGCTTGTGGAATGCCCGTAAGTTCGGAAAGCTGACTTTGGCTCAACTCCTGGAGTTCGCGCAAAATGCGAACAGACTCTCCCACCGAGACTTCAACTCGTTTTTTTGCGGGGCGGAAATCTTTCATATCATGGCCTCCTGTAATCATGGGCGGTAACTTGAACAACTTGAATCAGCAACACATTGGCAACAATGCGGTAAATCACTCGCCACTGCAGCCCTAGCCGGGAAGATCGATGACCGTTCCACTCACCTGACAGAGCCTCATCATGAAACCCCTTGGATCGTGGCTTCGCACGATCTAACCTTAATCGCTAGATTTCACGCACGGGCTTTGGGGAGGATGGAGACGCGAACTTCAATGCCATGATCTCCTGTATTGAGGTCGGATTCGATTCCAGCCGGATTGGCGACTCTGCCCTCAGGGTCATAGACGAAGCAGACCAGGCGGCGGCATTGCGGATGTTTCTTGTACTTTGCTATGTCGATGATGAGTTGCTCGCCAACGCTCTTCGCGTTGAGCCCGGATCGGGTTTTCTTGATCTCGATGACTGTGTCAATTTCGGGTAGCAAGAAGTCAGTACGTGAAGCGCTGCCGGCGTAGCTTGGAACCCACTCTTCTGGTCTTACGTCATTGAAGTGAAGCCGAAGGAGAGCATGCATCAAATCTTGAACGTCATATTCGTCGTTCACGTCAAGAGTAGGCCGCTCAGCATGTCGACTACGCAGCTGAACGGCTACGGCGTGAAAGCGGAAAACCAATTCATCGAGTGCGTCGAGAAGCTTGTGTTGATCGGAGCCTGATTCAATAGGCCCCTTCGATTCTGAGAATAGGGTGGGGTTTCTCTCGATTCGCGTGATCACTGCGGAGACGACACCTCGAATCTCTTCGACGCTTGCGTATGAGGACGAGTTGTAGAAGTTGCTAAATCCTCCGTTGTACGAGTTTGTAACTAGGCGAATGTGTTGTGCCGATCCAGGAACATGATCCCGTAGCAAGTCGACCAACTCTGTTGTGATTGTTCGAAGGCGATAGTTATCTTGGCTGTCGATTGATATGCGTTCGCGGGTGCGCGTGAAACGTCCAAGGATGGCTGCCAGCTCAACTTTGTATTGCTCTAGCGCTACGAGTATCTCGGTGGCTTGCATATGAAATCTAACGATCAGCGTTTATCCGCCGCACAGCAATACTTGTAGAAACCATAGACGACTCTCGCGGCTGCGGATAAACCATGTTGGATAAACCGCCTGCTCAGACGGTCGCGCTAGGGCAATAAAAAATTTTCTCCCCCATTTGTGGCATCAGATCATAGCGGGGCAGCGGCACAAATCCCTCGGTCATCCACCTCGGGTACACACAAAAAGCATCCACATGGATGCCCGACAACCAAGATTTTGAAGCCTCCAGAGGGCTTTGCCGACGCAACATAAAGCTCTTCCTCCCCCAGCTTTGCCGCTGCCGTGCAAACCACCACTGATTCAAGCCTCGCACATCGCTCTTGATGGCCCCGCCCCTGTGGGTTGAGTGCCTGCATCCACAAAACCAGTCTTTGATGGCAAAGCCAGACTCAAAACCATGCGCTGAAGCAGTTTGCCAAGTGCTACAAACTCAATAGCTGCTTACGCATACAGAATAAGCGCTAGCGGCCAATTCTTCATATAAAACTCAAGCCGCTCAGTGCTGCTGCGGATGATATTGAAGCGCGTGGACGCAAATTGGCCTTGCGATAAGCCCAATTCGAAGGGTATTTATATGTCATATCTGCCCCTGGCGCTTATCTAGTATGCGCAAGCAGCTATCATTTTATCAATTCATTGAATTTGACCACAGTCCACAACGGCTGTTTTCTGCCCGCTCTGGTGCGACTCACCCGCGGGTTTCTGCAACTCCAGCAACTGCAAACCCTCCCGAACCGGTGTCCCCACACCCTCATGGACAGGGTAGGGGGCCACTTGGCCAGAGGGGGTGTAGCCGCGCCGGTGGTAGTAGGCGAGTAATTCCGGGCGTGCCGAAACCACCGACATTTTCAGCAGCACCGCCGCATATTTGCTGACTGCCAGGGCCTCTGCGGCGGCAATCATCTGTTTGCCAATGCCCGTGCCTTGCAGTGCGGGTGAGGTGGCCAGCATGTTGATGAAGCAGGCATCCTGATCCTGCTCAACCTGAACACAGGCCACCACCACCCCGTTTTGACGCATGACAAGTATGCTTGAGCCGTCGGTGAAAAGTTGGCCGACTTGTTCGGCGGTGGTGCGCTGGCCGGTGACCAGCCCGTTTTCATGTGTCCAGCCACGCACGTGCTCGGCGGGTCGATAAGCCTGGTTCACCAGTCGGGCAATCTGGGGTGCATCAGTGGGCTGTGCTTCTTCAATTCGGCAAGACATTTCGGTGTCTCTCAAGAGGGGTTGGCGCTGTGTTGGGGGTGCACCGATTGTGCCGGATGGACGCAGCGCCGCCTTGCCTCTTTGCCCACCGCTTTATAGTTGCTGTCCCTTCATTCTTGGCCCGAATCCATGCCACAACTCCTCAGCCTGCAAACCGCCAGCGCCCGTCACATCCTGATTCAGGGCCGCAATGTGCTCACCGCCATTCACAAACAAGCCGTGGCTGGCCCTGTGGCCGTTTTACGCATGGGGCTGCAAGGGGATGAACAGGCTGATTTGTCGGTGCATGGCGGGCTGGACAAAGCCGTCTATGCCTACCCCAGCGAGCATTACGCTTTTTGGCAGCAAGCGCGTCAGGAGGCTGGTTTGGCTGACATCGATGCCACTTTGCCCTGGGGCAGCATGGGCGAAAACCTGAGTCTTGCCGGTTTGCTGGAAGCGCAGGTGTGGGTGGGCGATGTGCTGAAGTTTGCCGATTGCGCCTTGCGTGTCACCCAGCCGCGTGAGCCTTGCTACAAGTTCAACGCTGTCATGGGTTTTGCGAAAGCCTCCAAGCTGATGGCGCAAAACGGCTGCTGCGGCTTTTATCTGGCGGTGGACGAGCCGGGCAGCTTGCAGGCTGGTGAAGCGTTTGAACTGCTGCCAGGGCCACGGCGCTTGGGTATTCCTGAGATGTTCAAGGCCAAGCTGTTCAAGCACATGCGGTAGATGGGCAAGAGCCATCTACCGATGTGGATTCAGTCGTGTGACTTGATCGGGTCGTAGCGCTGCCCACCGATCAGTGCAATGGGTGATTTCCAATAAATCGCCACATTGTGGAACGGGTCGAGCAGTATTTTGCAAGCCCATGCCAAACCCCAGGCTGGCCCACGCAGAAAGAACAAATGCAGGGTGCGAAAGGCCAGTCCAGCAGCCCCCAAAGACAACCACAAAAGGCCCACATCATGCAGCCAGCCAGCGGGTTGAATCAGACCAAAAAAAGTGGGAGTGATGTACAGCATGATGGGCAGTGACAGCCAGATCGTGATCAGAACGGCTTTGCGACGCATGTTGTAGCCGACTTTGATGGCTTCTTTGTGTTCGTCTGTGGCGTTGTTGATGTGGTCATAACCGCGCGGCTCAAAAAAGATGTGCCCCGACTGACGCGTCACCATACCCACCAGCCAGCCGACGATGCCCGCCATGGCCGGGTCAACAAAAACCAGTGCATAAGCCACCAGAAAACTGACTGCACTCACCAGATGCAGGGTCTGGTTGATGCGGCATTGGTGGTAATAACGATGGTCATCGTGTTGCAATACCCGGATTTTTTTCACAAATTCATCCATCAAAACTCTCCTCAAATAAGTGGAACTGATGCTTGCTACGGTTGTCGCTTGAGTAATGTAGAAATTGGGGATGACACTTTCATGACCGCTTGTCACAAAACTTTCGCAACAGCACACGACACTTCAGGCAGGAATTTAGGTTGAATCTACCCGAGGTGATGGACAGTGAAAATAACAATCGATGGGCGCGCCATCAAACCCATTGTCACAATGAGCTTGCTGGTTTTGCTGTCGGCGTGTTCGCCGCGTCATTTGATCGTGCAAGGCGTCGCCAACGAGATCGCCAGCCAAAGCCAGGACTCAGAAGACGATTTGATCCTGGCCCGAGAAGCCAGCGCGTTTTATCTCAAGTTGTCGGAATCCTTGTTGCGTGAGGCCCCGGACAATCTCAAACTGGCCGAAGCGGTGGCTGCTGGTTTTACGCAATATGCGTTTGCTTTTGTCAGTTTTGAGGCCGAAAAATTGGCCGACAAAGATGCCAAAGCCGCCGCGAAATTGCGCCAGCGGGCCGCCCGCCTGTATCAGCGTGGGCAGCGGCATGCATTGGCTGCGCTGGAGCTTCAGATCCCCGGCTTTTCCCAAGCGCTTGCCAGCCCAGACCCGGCCAAGTGGCCACAGCTCAAGCCCGAGCAAGTGGGTGTGGCGTATTGGGCCGCAGCCTCCTGGGGCGGCTTGATTGCCCAATCCAAAGACGATCCCCAGACCGTGGCCGACCTGCCCTTGGCGATCCGGCTGGCCCGGCTGGCCTGGGAAAAATCGCCACAACATGGCGACGGCGCATTGGCCAGTCTGATGGGCAGTTTTGAGGCCGCTGCGCCCTGGGGCTCACGCCAGCAAGCCGTGGCCTATTTTGATCAGGCCATTGCGATCAGCGCTGGCAAAAATGCCGGCAGTCTGGTGGCCAAGGCCGAGAGTATTGCCCTGCCCGCCGGTGACCGGCCCGCCTTTGAAGCCTTGCTGCACCAGGCGTTGAAAGCCAGCCAGGCCCAACACACTTTGTCCAACCAGGTCGCGCAAGAGCGGGCGCAGTGGCTGCTTGAGATGGCCGACGATTTATTTTGATTTTTTGTAGTAACTACCGATGAAAACCAGCAGCACTTTGAACTTGATTCGTCAACTATTTTTATCCAGCCTGGTGGGCTTGTTGGGGCTGAGCGCTGGCAGTGCCGTGGCCGCCGACAAGCAATTGCGGATTGGCACGCTGGCCCCCAAAAACTCGCTGTATCACCAGCAATTGCAGGAGTTGGGTGAGGTCTGGCGCACCGCTCAAGGGGGCAATGCCAAATACCTGATCTACCCCGATGGCAGCCAAGGTGGTGAAGCCGAATTGGCCCGCAGAATGCGTATTGGTCAATTGCAGGGGGCCTTGATTTCGGTCGTCGGCCTGCGCGAGATTGAGCCCTCGGTGGGGGCGCTGCAAAACCTGCCTTTGCTGTTCAAGAGCTGGGAAGAGGTGGATTACGTGCGGGAAAAAATGCGCCCGGCGATGGAGAAAAAATTTCTCGACAAGGGTTTTGTGGTGCTGGCCTGGGGAGACTCCGGTTGGGTGCGGTTCTTCTCCAAAGAAGCGGCTTTTCGCCCGGCTGACTTTAAAAAGATGAAATTTTTTGCCTGGGGTTCTGAGTCAGAACAGCAGGAAATCATGAAGAGCCTGGGCTACATCCCCGTGCCCTTGGAAACCAGTGATATTTTGCCGGCCATCCAGACCGGCATGATCAGCGTGGTGCCCTCCACGCCGTATTTCGCGCTGGCCAGCCAGATCTACAGCACCGCCTCGAATATGTTGGAGATCAATTGGGCCCCGATTGTGGGGGCGCTGGTGGTGACCAAAAAAGCCTGGGATGACATGAGCCCGGCAACCCAGGCGGCGGTGCGTGCGGCGGGTGACAAAGCGGGCTTGCAAATCCGCAGCAAGGCCCGCCAGGAGGTGGATGAGGCCGTGAACGCCATGAAAAAACGCGGCCTGGTGGTCAACCGGCCCAGCCCGGAGCAAATGCGCGAATGGAATGAACTGGCCGAAAAACTTTATCCGCGCATCCGGGGCACGATGGTGCCCGCTGAGACCTTTGACGAGGTTTTTGCCCACCTTAAAGCCTACCGGGCCAGCAAGGGGCAATAACTTTGGCGGCGCTTGTGCTCTCACGCCTGCGGCGTTTTGACGAGGTTTTTTCAGCCAGCGCTTTGGTGCTGATGACGCTGATTCCACTGATTGAAATCATGTTGCGCCCGCTGCTGGGCCGGGGCATCGAGAACGCCTCGGTGCTGGTGCAGCATCTGGGCTTGGTGCTGGCCATGTTTGGTGCCGTGGCCGCCGAGCGCCATGGGCATTTGAGCAGCCTGGGCAGCAGCCTTGGCCATCTGGGTGGGCCACGCTTTCAGACGGCAGTGCAGGTGTTTGCCAAGGGCAGTTCGGCCTTGATCTGTGGCTTGTTGGGTTTGGCCAGCTGGCGTTTTGTGGCCAGTGAAATCGATGTCAGTCATAGTCTGGCCTATGGCCTTCCGGTGTGGTGGGTGCAGGCCGCCATGCCATTCGGGTTTTTGCTGCTGGGGGCCAAACTGGGCATGCGTTGCGCTGCTGCCATCGGGTGGAAGCTGGTACTGGGGGCGGGCTTGCCCGCAGCCGGATTCCTGCTGGCGGATGCCTTCGATGGCAGCGCGGTAGTGCTCTGGCCGACGGTGCTCTGGCTGCTGGCCGTGTTGTTGTCGGGGGCTCCGATTTTTGCTGTGCTGGGTGGTTTGGCCTTGGCACTGTTTTGGCAGGATGGGCAACCGCTGGCCTCGGTGGCGCTGTCGCATTACCAGATCACCGTCAACCCATCGCTACCCGCTTTGCCGCTTTTTACCCTGGCTGGTATGGTGTTCGCCCGCACCGGGGCGGCGCACCGGCTGGGCGCGGTGTTTATGGCCTTGTTTGGTGGCGGGGTGGCTGGCACGGTGTGGGCGGCGGCCATTCTTTGCTCATTTTTCACCGCCTTTACGGGCGGCAGTGGTGTCACGATCCTGGCCTTGGGTGGCTTGCTGTTGCCCCTGTTGAATAAGGCTGGTTTGCCTGAGCAGCGCGGCATCAGTCTGGTGACCAGTGCCAGCGCCTTGGGGGTGTTATTGGCTCCGTCCGTGCCGCTGATCATGTACGCCATCATTGCCCGGGTGCCGATCAACACCATGTTTCTGGCCGGTCTTGTGCCCGCTGGCGTGATGGTGGCATTTTTGTTGCTGGTGGGTGGCTATTTGAAGCGAACAGGCCTCCAAGCTGCGGCTTCCAGTGCTGCGCCTGCGCGGGTCAATTTGCGCGATGTTTTGGCCGCAAGCTGGAACGCCAAATGGGAAATTCTGGCTCCGGTGGTGGCCATTGGCTCATTGGTCAGTGGCATGGCGACACCGACTGAAAGCGCCGCACTCACCGCAGGCTATGCCATCCTGACCCAGACCCTGGCGCACCGTGAGCTGAACTGGCGTTTGCTTGGGGGCTGCCTGAACGAATGTGCCCAGGTGATTGGCAGTGTCATGCTGATTCTGGGCATGGCACTGGGCTTGACCAATTACCTGGTGGATTCCGGCGTGCCCAATGCCGCGATTGAATGGATTCAAAGTGTCATTCCCAACAAGTTGGTTTACCTGCTGGTGCTGAATGTGTTTTTGCTGGCCGCCGGGGCCTTGATGGAAATCTTTGCCGCGATTGTTTTCCTGGTACCCCTGCTGCTGCCGGTGAGCCTGAGTTACGGCATTGACCCGGTTCACTTTGGCATTATTTTTCTGGCGAATATGGAAATGGGCTAAGCCCCTTGGGTAACTTGTGAATCAAGGCCTCTCGCAGGATTCGGCGTTTGATGGAGCGGTTGGTCGTGGCCGGATCGCTGTCCCACCAACCGTCTTGCTGCATGTTGTGCGCGGCCTGCACAAAACGGTTGGACACAGCCTCAAAGTCCGCATCGGTGTAGTTCAGACTGAAAATGATCCGACCGGTGCCAACCCAACTCAAGGCCAGACCTTGCAGGCGCAAATAGTGTTGAAACAGCCAGTTGTAGCAAGCTGGCTGGGTGTAAAGCACGGTCCAGATCGACGACAGGTTGGCCACCTGAACTGGCAGGTTGGCATCGGTCAAACGTTGGTTGAGTGCCTGGGCGCGTTGGTTCCAGGTGGCATCCAGGTCAACATACAGTGCGCGAACTTCTGCAAGCTCCTGGCTCTTCAGAAAGACATTCATGGCCCCCATCACGTAAGGGTGGGCATTAAAAGTGCCACGGGCAAAGCAGATGTCGGCAGGAATATGCGCATTAAAGCGCTTCATCCAGTGGGCTTTGCCACACACCACCCCGATGGGCAAACCACCGCCCAGAGTTTTGCCGTAGGTGACCATATCGGCAGGCACGCCAAAGTAGTCCTGTGCGCCACCGGGTGCCAGGCGAAAGCCGACAAACACCTCGTCAAAAATCAGCGCAATGCCTTTGGTATCACAAATTTTTCGCAAGGCCAAAAGCCAGGCGGTGTAGCCGGGTCGATCAAAATTGGCTTTGCGCGAACTGTCCAGCAGCGACGAATCTGCCGCTGCTGCCGCATTCGGGTGCAGTGCCTGGAGCGGGTTGACCAGTACACACGCAATGTCATTGCGATGGCGCAGCACGCGCAAAGTGGCCTCACTCATTTCGGCCAGGGTGAAGGTGTCGCGGGCTTTGATCGGGTTGCCGATGCCGGGTTGCACATCACCCCACCAGCCGTGGTAGGAGCCACAAAACCGCACCACCTTGTCGCGTTTGCTGTGGTAACGCGCCAGGCGCACGGCCTGCATCACCGCTTCGGTGCCCGACATGTGGAAGGTAACCTCGTCCATGCCAGAGATGTGCTTCAGGCGCTGCACGTTGTCCGCGACCACCGGGTGATAAGCCCCCAGCACCGGCCCGAGTGCCCGCACCAGGTCAGACCCCTGGTCAATGCAGTCCTTGTAAAAATCATTGCCCAGCAGGTTGACACCGTAGGAGCCGGTCAGGTCATAAAAGCAGTTGTCGTCCAGGTCGGTGACGGTCACCCCCGAGGTGGATTTGACAAACGAGCCAATTTTCAGAGCGTCTGCGGCGAGGCTGCGAAACTGGAACGGAATGCGGTACGCGCTGATGAATTGCAGGTCAGACAAGCCGCTGCTGGCCGCCACACTGGCTTGCACACTCTTGGGAAAACGGCTGGCGAATTGTGCCGCCAGGGCCTCAAATGCCCGCATTCTTTGGCTGACCACCGCGGGCGCAGCACCATCGAGCCCAAAAGCCTGCGCTTTGTCGTAGCTGTAAACCGGCAGCTGTGTGGCAATGCGTTTGGCTATGCGCGGATGCCCGGCCAGCGAGCGGTGTTTGGCCAGCGAAAGCTCAAGCCGGGTTTTCAACTTGACCAAAACCGCCAACAATGCCGCGCCGCCCACGATGGCCAGCAGCCCTGGATTCAATCCATTCATTTCATTCACAAATCACACCTTTCAATGACACATTCACAACGAGTACCGACACCATGAACCTTCGACAACACATTCAAAACATCCTCAGTCAGGAAGATCTGAACTTTCTGCTGACCAACCGCTTGCCACGCCGCTGGCTGACCCAGTTCATGGGGCGTTTCAGCAAAATTGAAAACGCCTGGGTGCGTGACTTGTCGATTGGCATCTGGAAGTTTTTTTCGGCGCTTGACTTGAGCGAAGCCAAAAAGAGCCAGTTCACCAGCATGCACGATTGCTTCACGCGCGAGCTCAAAGACGGGGTTCGTCCGGTGGCGATGGGCAGTGACATCCTGTCCAGTCCGGTTGATGCCATCGTTGGTGCGCATGGGCCGATTGAGCAGGGTCAGGTGTTTCAGGCCAAGGGCTTTCCCTACAGCTTGAAAGACCTGATTGATGATGAAGAACACGTTGCAGACTGGCAAGACGGTTACTTTGTGACGCTGCGTTTGACATCGAGCATGTACCACCGGTTTCATGCACCCTATGACTGCACGGTGGACAAGCTGCGCTATTTTTCTGGCGATACCTGGAACGTCAACCCAATCGCCTTGAAGCGGGTGGAAAAGCTGTTTTGCAAAAACGAGCGGGCCTTCATTCAAGCCCGGTTGGAGGGCCTGGCTGCATTCAGCGGAAAACGGGTCGCCCTGGTGCCGGTGGCGGCGATTTTGGTGGCCAGCATCCGGCTGCATTTTCTGGACGTGTTGTTGCATTTGAAGTACGCCGGCCCCAAGGTGATTGCGTGCCATGCTGAATTCAAAAAAGGGCAGGAAATGGGCTGGTTTCAACATGGCTCCACCGTGATCGTGCTGGCCCCCAAGGGGTTTGTGCTGTGTGAGGGGTTGGCACAAGACAGCACCATTCGCATGGGCCAGGCGCTCATGCGCTGGTCTGATTGATCACCAAGGTGGGCGCAGCGGACGCTGTCTGCTGCGCCAACCCGCTGTGCTGCAGCACCAGCCGGGACAGCGTCTGGGCAAAACTGTCACAAACGGCGTCCCAGCCCAGGTGGGCCACGCTGCTTGCTGCGTTGGCCCGCATTTGTTGCCGCTTGGCGGAATTGCTGGCTACGGCCACGGCCGCGTTGACAAAATTCGGCTCTGCGAAGAGGGGGGCCAATAGTCCGTTGTGGTGGGGAATGATCAGTTCCTGTGCCGCACCATTGGCGAAGGCCACCACGGCCAGCCCGCTGGCCAGGGCTTCGGGAACCACATTGCCAAAAGTTTCAGTCAAACTCGGAAACAAAAAGACATCGCTGCTGGCGTAGTGCTCTGCAAGTGCCAGGCCTTTCTGGATGCCGGTAAAGATGCATTCAGGGAATGCCTGCGCCAGCGATGGGCGCAAAGGGCCATCACCCACCAACACCAGTTTGGCCCGTGGCTGCTGGGCTTGAATGGCATGAAAGGCCGCAAGCACTGCGCCGATATTTTTTTCCTTGGCCAATCGGCCCACATGCAAACACACCAGATCGTCAGGCCCAATGCCCCAGTGATCGCGCAGCGTTTGTGAGCGCCGGGTGGGTGAAAACTGCCGGGTTTCGACACCGCGTGACAACACGGCCAGGTTGTCAAAACCACGGCTGTGCAAATCGTGCAGCATGGCGCTGGTAGGCACCATGGTGAGCAGGGTTCGGTTGTGAAATGTGCGCAGGTAGCGCTCAATCAGGTGTTTGATCCAGCCAATGCCGTAGTGCTGTGAATAGGTGTGAAAGTTGGTGTGAAACGAGCTTGAGACAGGTATGCCAAGTGCGTGCGCCGCCGCAACGGCAGACCACCCCAAAGGGCCTTCGGTGGCCACATGCACGATGTCTGGCCGCTTGGCACGCCAGCATTGGATCAGCCGGTGCTTGCTGGGAAGGCCAAAGCGCAGTTCGTTGTAGGTGGGGATCGGTATGCCCTTGACCAAAATATGCGGCTGCGGGTCATTCGATGCCAGGGCCGTTTCACCGGTTTGGCGCGGGCGAACCACTTCAACACGGTGTCCACGTTGGTGCAAACCTTCAACCAGTTTGCCCAGGGTCATGGCCACACCGTTGACTTCGGGCGAAAAGGTCTCGGTCACAAGGGCCAGTTTGAGTCTGCTTGTTTCAGTCATGTGTGGCTATATTCAAGGGAGTTGATGGGCAGCGGTGCAGGGCAAATCGAACTGGCCGTTGCGAACCAGCTTGCGCTGGGCCTGAAGAATCACGGCCATGGTGAGTGACACCAGCAAAGCAAAACACCAGATCAAGATGTGTAGTGGGGTCTGCGCCGCAGTGGCCAGGGCATACAAGGCCAACATGAGCAGCATGCCGGCGTTTTCATTGAAGCCTTGCACCGCAATCGAGCGCCCGGCAGTGAGCAACGTGCAGCCACGGTATTGCAGCAGCGCATTCATCGGCACGACAAAATAGCCCGCCAAGCCACCGACCAGAATCAGCAAGGCTGCAGCCCAGAATGCCGAATCAACCGCCAGCATGAATGGCACCATGAGTCCAAGCATCAGACCCAAAGGCAGCAGCTTGGGAGCCGCCATCAGGCTCACGTAGCGGCTGGCCAAAATGGCCCCAATGATGACGCCCACCGCAGTGATGCCTTGCAGGTAGGCTGCCTGGTTGAGTTCGAGACCCAGCGACTCAATGGCCCAGCGCAGAACAATCAGTTGCAAGGTGGCTCCCACCCCCCACAGCAAGGTGGTGACCGACATGGACAGCCATCCCATCGGGTCGCGCCATAACAAGCGGTTTTCATGGATGAAGCGTCGCGTCAGCCGCACCGGATGAATACCCTGCGCGGCATAGCGTGCGCCGCTGTCCTTGATGCCCAAATTCATCAGGGTTGCCGTGGCATAGAGCATCAGCAGGCACAACATGCCCGCCACCAGTGTGGTGCTGGTGACATGCCAGGAAGCCATGCGGATCGGCACATCAAGCACCGGCATGACCGTGCTGATCAAAATTCCCCCCAGCGCAGTTCCCAACAAAACCGCGCTGACCGTGATACCTTCCAAATAGCCATTGGCCTTGACCAGGTCTTGGGCCGGCAACAACTCGGTGACGAGTCCGTATTTGGCTGGTGCGTAGATCGCCGCACCCAAACCCGCGCACGCCAGTGCCAGTGCGGGGTCTATGCCGATCAGCAAAAGAGCAACGGCACAGACCTTGAGGAAATTGGCCCAGACCATCACCCGCCCCTTCGGAAACGCATCGGCAAGTGGCCCCACCAATGGGGCCAGCACCACGTAAAACAACGTGAAACTGAGCTTCAGCACAGGAATCACCCAGGCATCGGCAGACAACTCAATGACCCGGGCGATGACCACAATCAGCAAGGCGTTGTCGGCCAGGGTCGAGATAAATTGCACCGTCAGAACCACGAAAAACGTCAAAGGCATGGCAGCTTTTCTGCTCAAGTCTGGAACCACTGGCCTCGGCCTGTGCTAGGCCAACTGGTAAACGCGACAACGCTTGAGAATGTCGCTGCATTGATGCCAAAGAAAATTCAGTCCGTGGATGCCGATGTCTTCGCCGCTGCTGGTCTCCAGCCGAAGCTGGAGTGTGAGCATGGTGCGCAGCTCTTGATAACTTGCCCTGTCGCCATCCGGGGTTGCGTAGCGGGAGAAATCCCCATCCAGCAAACGCTGTACCTCGACCCGGTTGTTCAGGTCAAAGCCGCAACGCTGTGCCAGTTGCTGGATCAGGCGTTGCAGCGCGACCAAATCATTGGAAATAGGGTAGGTTGGCGGCAGCGATGGGTTCATGTTTCCTCTTTCGAGTGGGCTGCACAACGGTTCCCGTTGCTGATCAGCCCAGCACGCGCCAAGCGTCGCAGATCGATATGACAACTGTATGAAGGCCAGATGGGGGCTGTTTTTGTCTGACCAGGTACGTCACAAAATGGAGGTGATCATGGGCAGGCATCCTACAAACCCAAACTCAATCTGCATCAAAAGTCACATTCAATAACGATTGCCCGGAGGCAAGTTTGTCAAAGACGAGTGCTGAACGAAATGCGTCAATCGGTTTGACACGTACCAAGGCTGAATTGGAGGCGTCAGCAAGACGCATGACCGCATTTTTATGCGGCAGGGTGACAAACACACTCAAGCCTGGCACGTCAATCGGGCTTTGAACCGAGATGAGTAACCTGGATCCGCGCATTTTTTGCGCCACATTCACACGCTCGCGTTTGCGCCACCATGTGGTGATTTCATCTCCTCTGGCGATCCACAGGCGGTCTTTGTAGGTGGCGGCCTTTTGTACATAGTCTTTCATGGGCTGCAGCATCAAGCCACCATTGACGTAGTTTTGCGAATGGACCGACAGCAGGCTGAACGCCCCACTTCGCACAGTCAGATCCAGGTCGTACAAAAGATTGGCAGAGACCATTTCCTGGTTGAACTGCAACTTCTGGAAATTGATGTCATCGCGCTGGGTACGCGGCAGCACAACCAAGGCCTTGTCGGCGCTGGTTTTTCCACCTGCATCCGAGAAAAAAGGCAGCCGGTCTTCACTCGCGCTTTCATCGGCTGCGTGGTGCAAAATTCCATGCTTGTGCAACAGCAGTTCTGTGGTGGCATCGTAAGATTCTGTTGGTGCCCTGAAACCCGTGGCCTCAACCGTGCGTTCTCCCAGGCTGGCTTGCAATTGCTGTTTCATGAACAGAATGCGCAGTTCTTGCTCACCGGACGAATCTCCGTTAAAACCAAAATGCACATCAGCGTGGTAGGCAATTTCATGACCACGCTTCATCAGGTCTTGCACCAGTTTGGGAGCCCGAGCAGCTTCGGAGGTGAGGCAATAAAACGTGCCTCTGAGGCCTTCACTTTCGAGTTGTTCAGCCAGACGCACTGCCGTTGGAAACTTGTCTTCGGTGTCCATTTCGATCAGGTGCGAAGCCAGATAGCCATTGGGCCAGGCGGATTTGAATGCCACAGGTTCGCGGCGCAACCAGGCCAAACTGGCATCCATCACCAATTGCACGTCCAGGTTGTACGGCCATGCCATGTCTGGGAATGAAAAATAAACCAAACGGCTGGCCCCAATTTCGTTGTAAGCCATGAGCCCATTGGCCTGAGTGTCCATGCTGCGCGACCAGTCCATGCCCACCGAAGCCTCATGATCAGCCTTGATGCGCAGCACGGTATCTTTGGCTGACAGCAAGGGCATACGCCGCCCTGCAGGAAGAGGCCAGGTGACCGGACTGTCACCAAAAGGCATAAAAAAGGAATCGTCCGTCTGAGGGAAAAAGCCGTGAGCCTGGACATGAAAAGTGGACTGTAAAAAATCGAGGCCAACGTATTCACCCTGTGCGTTGCGTGAACCGATCAAGCCACTGCCCAATAAATTACCCCCCTTGGCCACAAAATGCTGGATGGCTTGGCGTTCTTCGTTGTCCAGGGCAATGCTGTTGGGCAGTATCAGGGTGCCTGTCGGGAGGCCGCCAAGCAGTTGCTCGCGTTGGATGGTGTGCGCTTGATTAGCGTATTTTTTCAAATGCGCGTGCCAACGTTTGGTGTTGTGCTCATACAGCTGCTTTTGTGATTGCAAATACCTTTGCGTTGTCGGGCTGATGTAGAGGTAGAGATTCGGATCTGGCGGTAATCTCGCCCAGGCCGGGAGCATGGATGTCAGCACAACAAGCAGCAGATGGATGTAGAAACCTTGCCAGAAGCGGTGAAACAAAGTGTGGCACATATCATTTACCGTTGGGTGTTGGCGAATCTTCAAACCTGACCAGCCAGGTTTGTTTGCCTGCTGGCGGATTTTTAAAAACAATGGCTGCACGCCATTTGTCTTTGATGACGACTTCAGGAACTTTGTCGGTTTTTTGTTGTGCTTGAAGTATCACTTTGGTGTTGGGGCGGGGCAGGTTGACCCAGATGCTGATGGATTCAGATGCGGTAAAAGCCTGGGCCACCGTGGTGGTGAGTGCATAACCTTGGGAATGAGGCTCGAATTCAACCGATACCCCCTCCCGCTGACGCCACCAATTCGAAATTTGTTTGGCTGATGCCATCCACATCTGTTCACGCTGACTGGCCATGCTGTCAAACATTTCCTTGCGTTGTTCGGGTGACAGCAAGTTTTCTGAGGGAAGACGAACCACCGACATCCCACCCATGCGGGTGTTCAAGGCCAATGCCCCCAAAAAATTTGTCAGACCCTCTTCAGGGTCTTGCTCTGCGGCTTCTTCCGGTCCGGCAAGGGTGCGGGGTAATACCACCGTTTGTGGCAGACCCTCAGCACTTCGACTGGCAATAAAAGGCAAGCTGCTCTCATTAAGTTCCATGAATGACAAATAGTTGCCAAAATTTTGCGCAGCCAAAAGCCGGCGCGTGGTGTCGTCATATCCGTCCATAGGGGTCGCAAAACTCGCGGGAGTTGTGATCTTGATGTCTGCTTGCGCGAGTTGTGCTTGCATGCTTTCCAGCCGCTGCGCCTGGGTGGCTTCGGGTTGTTTGGAGAAGGCTTCAAACTGGTCACCGTAAAAACCAATTTCATGACCCTGTTCCATGATTTTTTTGACAGAGGGGAGTGCTTTCGCAATGTTGCTGCCAAGCACGTAATAGGTGGCCAGCCCTCCCATCTTGCGGTAGTTTGCGCCAATGCCAATTTCTGTTTGGCCAACGGGTTCAGCGGCTTGAAGGGCCAGCAGCATGGCACTTTGATAGGGGTAGGGCCAGGCTCCGATGTAGGCTTTGGGCTCTCTGAACAGCCAAGCCAATATGTCATGCGTCACGGCTGATATTTGTCTCGGGTCCGAACGCAGCCAGTTTTGCTCAGGATATCCCATGGTGACAGTGCGTGAAAACAGGCCTGATGGCATTTGACGTTCGTTAAACGCCATCAAACCGGCGGGTTTTTGTGCATCAAAATTGCGTGCCCAACTCATGACATGGGCTGCTTCCTGTTTGCCGACCAGTCGCAGGGGCAGTTGATGGGGCACCCGTTCCAACCAAACACGCATGCCTGCTGGCAAAGTATGTGAGACCGGGGTGTCGCCGTGCATGATCATGTAAGTGTCATCCACCTCGGTTTGTGTATTTCCTTTCACTTCAACATCAAGTACATCCTTCATGAAGGCATACCCTGCGGGCTCTCCCGTTGGTGAATAAGCGGCTGTCAACCAGGTGGAAAGAACCGAGCCCCCTCTGTCTCGCCAATGCTGGACAGCCTGTTTTTCTGCCTCGCTCATCACGACTGTGGAGGGCAAGATCAGAACACCCGTGGTGGTCGCTTTGTCAATGTCACTGGCGCTGGTGATGCGGGCAAAAGGTATTCGGTACAGTTGCAGATAGCTTTCCCACATGCGAATGCCGGTGGTTGGGTCGGCTCCCAGTTTCATCAAATGGGCTTGAGATGCCAATGATGCGAAAAGCCAAACGCGAACCGATGCCGGGTTGGGAGGCCTCACGAGTTTTCGTTTGGTTTGCCATTGCCGCTTTTTTTGTGAAGCCGTTTGCCTGAATTTTTTGCCTTGCCCATCAGCATCTTGTGTTGAGAAACTGAAATCCTCCTCCTGATCGGTCAAGTGATCAGGGAAGAGTGAACCGCAAGCGGCTAGCAGCCAACAAGCCGAAACGATGGAAAACCACTTGCCAAAAATTGTTCTGAACATGGCATCTCTTTGACTCCCCGGTGTGCAACATCGAGTTTTTTGCTAGCCAAACAAAGAAGCAGGCCAATCATTTTTTTTGATTATCAGATATTTGTTACAGTTTTTTACAATACTTATTTTTAACTGACGTTTTGGGGCAAGTTAATTCTTTAAAACCTGGGCAATCTGCGCATCCTTGTCCGCCCACAACTGGTTCACCCATTGTTGGCAGCTTTCGCGCAAAGCCTGTTCTTTGGGGATGCCATTGGCGCTGGAGGCTTGGGGCACCGGCAAGGTTCGGGCTTGAACGATGATGTGGGGCACGCGGCCCATCAAAAAATGGGTGAAAGTGGGGCGACCTTGCGGGTAGATGATGGTCACGTCCAGCACCGCACCAAATTTTTCGCCCATGGCCTCCAGTGCCAGCGTCACACCACCGGCTTTGGGTTTGAGCAGATGGCGGTAGGGTGACTTCTGGCGGGCCTGCTTGGCCGGGGTGAAGCGAGTGCCTTCCAGGAAATTCATCACACTGGTGGGTACCAAGGCGTATTTTTCGCAGGCGGCGCGGGTGGTGGCGGCATCTTTGCCGCGCTCCTCAGGGTGTTGCTGCAAGTAGGCTTCACTGTGGCGGCGCATGAACGGGAATTCAAGCGCCCACCAGGCCAGGCCCATGATGGGCACCCAGATCAGTTGTTTCTTCAGGAAAAATTTCAGCAGCGGTATACGCCGGTTCAGCACATGCTGCAGCACCAGAATGTCGACCCAGCTCTGGTGGTTACACACCACCAGATACCACTGGCGCGGACTGAGGTCTTGCACACCGCTGACTTCCCAGTCCAGTTTTTGGGTCAGTCGCATCCAGCCGCTGTTGCCGGCAATCCAGGCCTCGGCAATGCGCAGCAGCAGCGGGTCGATCCATAACCGGACTTGTTTGAACGGCAGCAGCAGTTTGATCATGGAGACGGTGACCAAAATCGGCACCCACAGCAAAATGTTGAGCAGCATCAGCGTGCTGGCGATCAGGCCCAGCAGGGGCGCAGGTAAAAATGAAAGCATGGTTGGACGTGCCTTTGAAAGGGTTGGGTAACCGATCACCGCATTTTCGGGGATGATTGAGGCATGAATACCACTGATTTACCCGACACCACAGCCCCACTGCAGGTGGCCTTGGTCGGCTACGGCGGCGCAGGCCGCATCTTTCATGCCCCGTTGATCTCCGGCGTGCCCGGCCTGCAACTGGCGGCGATTGTCAGCAGCCAAACAGACGCGGTGCAAAAAGACTGGCCCGGTGTGCGCTGTGTGGCCGATGTCCAGGTCGTGCTGGACGATCCCCTGATTGACCTGGTGGTGATTGCCACCCCCAACGCCAGCCATTTTGCGCTGGCCCAGGCTGCCTTGCAGGCCGACAAACATGTGGTGGTGGACAAACCTTGCACCGTGACGCTGGCTGAAACTGAAGCACTGCTGGCTTTGGCGCAAGCCCGGGGCCGGATGCTTACGGTGTTTCAGAACCGGCGTTTTGACAGTGATTTTCTGGCCTTGCAGCAGGTCATTGCCAGCGGTGTATTGGGGCGTTTGGTGGAGGTGAATTCACACTTTGACCGTTACCGCCCGACCGTGCCAGTGCGCTGGCGTGAGCAAAACCTGCCGGGCTCAGGTCTGTGGTTCGATTTGGGGCCGCACTTGCTGGATCAGGCGCTGGTGTTGTTGGGCGTGCCCGATGCCATTCACCTGGACCTTGCCAACCTGCGTGACGGGGCCCAGGTGAACGACTGGTTTCATGCCGTGTTGCGCTACGACACCCGCCACGCTGGCCTGCGGGTGGTGTTGCATGCCAGTACCTTGGTGGCTGAGCAGGGGCCGCGCTGGGCGGTGCATGGCGTGAAGGGTAGTTTCACCAAATTTGGTCTGGATGGGCAGGAAGATGCGCTGAAGCAGGGCGCACGACCCCATTGGACGCAGTTGGATGATTGGGGCCAAGATGCTCAGCCGGGTGAGGTGCTGAGCTGGAAAAACCTTCCTGGTGTGGCCGCGCCGGTGTCTGTTCGAACCCGTGTGGGTGGGATTTGCGGCAACTATCTGAGTTACTACTCTGAAGTGCGAAACCATTTGCAGGGCCGGGCCACACCCGCGTTGGTGATGCCTGATCAGGTGCACGCCGTCATGCAATGGCTGACGCTGGGCGAGCAAAGCGCCCAGGAAAGGCGCTGGCTGCCGGTTTGACTACCAGGCGTTGTGCGACAGGAGGTAGGGCAGTGTGATGAAGGCCACCACATAGACCGACATGTATGTGCCGAGTACAACGGCAAGGTACTTCTCGACAAAGTCTTTCAGATCTGGGTTCATGGTTGCCTTTTGAGTCACAAAGTTGGAATGAAGCAAATCATGCAATGCTCCTCGGGAAAACACACCTCTTCTTACGCGCGGTGACCTGTGATACAGGCTGGTAACAACTGTAGAGACATTCCTTTGCCAACACTGCCAGTAGGGTCTGGGGACGTTGGTCAGTACCCCTGCTGAGCGTCCAAAATAAGCCAAAACCTTACACTCGGCGCTCTTTTACACCGTGTGAGTGCTCATGACAGCCCCAGTTGATGTCTCTTTTTTCCCGCGCCACGCCAAGCCCCTGAGCAGTTACCGCAAGTTCTGGGCAGCGCGTTTTGGCACGGCCCCGTTTTTGCCGATGACTCGTGCCGAAATGGACAAACTCGGCTGGGACAGCTGCGACGTGATCATCGTCACCGGCGATGCCTATGTCGATCACCCCAGCTTTGGCATGGCGGTGATTGGCCGCATGCTCGAAGCCCAGGGCTTCAGGGTTGGCATCATTGCCCAGCCCGACTGGCAAAGCGCCGAGCCTTTCAAAGCCCTGGGCAAACCCAACCTGTTCTGGGGCGTGACGGCGGGCAACATGGACAGCATGATCAACCGCTACACGGCAGACCGCAAAATTCGCACCGACGATGCCTACACCCCTGGCGACGTGGGTGGCAAGCGGCCCGACCGTGCGGCCATTGTCTACAGCCAGCGTTGCCGCGAGGCTTTCAAGGACGTGCCGATTGTGCTGGGCGGCATTGAGGGCAGCCTGCGCCGCATTGCCCACTACGATTACTGGAGCGACAAGGTGCGCCGCAGTGTGGTGGTGGATGCCAAGTGCGACTTGTTGTTGTACGGCAATGCCGAGCGGGCGATTGTCGACATTGCCCACCGGCTGGCGCGGCGCGAGCCGATTGAGCAGATCACCGATGTGCGCGGCACCGCCTTTGTGCGCCGCCCGGACGACGCGACCCGCCTGGACTGGTTTGAGCTTGACTCCACTGCGGTGGACGAGCCCGGTCAGGTGACACCGCACCTCAACCCCTACCAAACCACCAGTGAGCAGGCCGCAGGGCAGGGCAGTACCTGCGCCAAAGAAGACGCGGAACAGGTGGATTTGCAAGGTGCTATTGAAAACGGAGCTGCTTGCGCAAGTAATACGGGGGCTACAGGTCATAAAAGCTTGAAAATTGGGGGGCAATCAAGCGTTCAGCCCATCACCTTCATGCCCAACCCGGCCTTGTCACCGCGCACAGGCAAGCAGGTGCTGCCCCCACGTGATCGCACCGTGATCCGCCTGCCCAGCTATGAGCAGGTCAAATCTGATGCCGTGCTGTATGCCCATGCCAACCGCGTGTTGCACCTTGAAACCAACCCCGGCAACGCCCGCGCGTTGGTACAAGCCCATGGCGAAGGGGCCACGGCACGCGATGTCTGGATCAACCCGCCGCCGATCCCGCTGACCACGGCCGAGATGGATCAGGTGTTTGACCTGCCTTACGCCCGCGCCCCGCACCCCAGCTATGCCGATGAGCACGGCAGCCATGACCATGCCACCAAAATCCCGGCCTGGGAGATGATCCGCTTCAGCGTCAACATCATGCGTGGCTGTTTTGGCGGCTGCACCTTTTGTTCCATCACCGAGCATGAGGGGCGCATCATCCAGAGCCGCTCGGAAGACTCGATCATCAAAGAGATCGAAGACATCCGCGACAAGGTCAAAGGCTTCACCGGCAGCATTTCCGACCTGGGCGGGCCGACGGCCAACATGTACCGCCTGGGCTGCAAAAGCCCAGAGATTGAGGCGGCCTGCCGAAAACCGAGTTGCGTTTACCCCGGTGTCTGCCAGAACCTGGGGACTGACCACGACCCGCTGATCCAGATTTACCAGCGGGGCCGCGCCTTGCCGGGTATCAAGAAGATTTTGATCGGCTCCGGCGTGCGTTACGACCTGGCTGTGCTCAGCCCGGAGTACGTGAAAGAGCTGGTGCAGCACCATGTGGGCGGCTACCTGAAGATTGCCCCAGAGCACACCGAATCTGGCCCCTTGTCCAAAATGATGAAGCCCGGCATCGGTACCTATGACAAGTTCAAACTGCTGTTTGACAAGTACACCGAAGAGGCTGGTAAAAAACAGTTTCTGATTCCGTACTTCATCGCCGCCCACCCCGGTACCACCGATGAAGACATGATGAACCTGGCCATCTGGTTGAAGAAACACGGTTTCAGGGCCGACCAGGTGCAAACCTTCTACCCCAGCCCGATGGCCACCGCCACCGCCATGTACCACACCGGGCTGAACCCGCTCAAAGGTATTCACCGCGATGAGCGGGCTGAAGCGGTGGATGTGGTGCGGGGTGAAAAACGCCGCCGCTTGCACAAGGCCTTTTTGCGTTACCACGATCCCAACAATTGGCCGCTGCTGCGCGAGGCTTTGAAAGCCATGGGCCGGGCCGATTTGATTGGCAATGGCAAACACCACCTGATTCCGAGCTTCCAGCCGGTGACCGATGGCAGCTACACCAGTGCCCGGCGGAAAAATTCAAGCCCAGGGCCGCTCAAGGCGCTGCCAACGCCCAAATCAGGGCAGGTGTTGACCCAGCACACGGGCTTGCCACCCCGCGCCACTGGCAAGGCCCCGCCCAAAAACTTCAACAACCACCGGCCACGTTGAGTTGGTGGTTGGAAAATTTTTTAGCTGCATGGAAATCAGCGTCAATGAATTGATGTCTGATGCCGACATCGCCACCGCACCCTATGCGCAGCTACCCCAGACCGTCCAATCTAGTAGCATTGCACAAGCGTAAAAGAAAAATAGCACTGTAGCCCTTACGAAATAAGTGCAAGCAGCTACAAATAATATAGCATCCTTTGTAAGCCGGCGTAGCACGGACAGTGTGGAATCGGCCCTGCGGGTGTTGGCGAATGCCGTGCGGTCACTCAAGGCCGGTGACCGCGACGGC
>VIKI01000039.1:0-14247 GCA_008080595.1 Comamonadaceae bacterium | reverse complement strand
GGTTTGTTGGCGAGCCTTGACTTGGCAAATGCCAGCAGCCAAACCGAGGTTCTGGCACAGTCTTACAGTTCAGGCGGCGGTTGAACACCCCCATAATGGAGGAAAGTCAGCCAGCATAGGCAAAAGGGCAATTTTTACAAGGAGAAAACATGCACGAGTTCATAGCCAAAGTCGCCAAGCACATCGATCACGTCAAGAAAGTGGGCGAGCACTGCACCACAGAAGAGACGACCAAGCAGGCGCTGATACTGCCCCTGCTGGAGATTTTGGGCTTCAACCCCTATGACCCTACCAAAGTCAGGGCCGAGCACGCCTCAGACTTTCCAGGGGTCAAAGTGGGTGAGCGGGTGGACTACGCGCTGTTTTGCAACAACGTACCAGTCATGTTTATCGAGGCCAAAGGCTATGCTGCAAACTTGAACAACCACTGCCCGCAACTGTCGCGTTATTTCAATGCAACCCCTGAAGTAACCGTGGGTGCCATCACCAACGGGCGCGAATGGCGCTTCTTCACCGATCTGGTGAATAAAAACATCATGGACAGCGAGCCGTTTCTGACGATCAAGTTTGATGGATCGCCCCAGGATACCTCCCACCAACTGGCCCGATTTCATCACGATAAATTCCAGCCCGAAGCCTTGCGTGCGCTGGCCGAGGAAAACATTTACCTCAACGCATTCAAGGCTTCCATTACCACCGTGTTGCGCGAGTGTGATGCCGATTTTGTGAAGTACATCGCCGGCCGCGCCAACATCCAGCGAACCTTCACCGCCAAATTCATTGAAGGCGTGCAGCCCATCATGAAGCAGGCTCTGGCCAAGGCAATCAGCGACATGGTGACTAGCTCGCTTTCCTCGCCGACACCTGAGGAGCCGCCACAGATCGCTCCAGTTGCATTGATCGACCCCGCTGCTCCCACCATTGATCCTACCAATGCAAAAATTATCACCACCGCGAATGAGCGCCGGGTGCTTGAGATTTGCCAGGAGTTGTTACCGGACGAAGATTTACACGGCAAAGACACCGAGAGCTACTTCACCGTGCTCTACCAAGGTAAAAACAACCGCTGGATGGTGCGCTACTGGGGTGACAAAAAGCGGCCGTCTGTCGCCTTTTGCATGCCGCTGACCGACGCGCACCGCATCGAGATCAAGCGCTCAAAACTGGAAATTGGTGCGGGAGACACGATCATGCTGGATCGCCCAGAACACCTGCTACGGCTGACCGGCTTGCTGGACGATGCCCTGGCATTCAGCAAGAACGATGACAACTTCAAGCGCGGTGCAAGCGCCAGTGCAGCAAATTGACGCAGGCCATACAGCCGCACCTTCGGGTGCGGCTTTTTTACGCCTGCACAAACACCTCAATGCCCACACCAAAACGTGCTGCCAGCAGCCGCGCCTGACGTAGGTTAATGCTGCGCTTTCCAGTCAGCAGCTCAGACACCACGCCTTGCGTGCCCACCTCGGGTAAATCGCACTGGCGCAGGCCGTGCTGATCCATCAGGAACGCCAGCGCCTCATTGGCGGGCATGGCCTGGGGCATGGGGTGGTGCAGACGCTCCCATGCACTGATGCGCTCGCCGATCAAATCGGCCAACCCGGCCAGCGGATTGGATTCGTCAGCGCCACCGGCATCAAGCACCGAATCAAGCGACTCAACTGCCTGCGCATACTGCGCCTCACTTGAAATTGGCGCAAGCATGGGCGCTATGTAACCCCAGTGCGCTAAAGCAACTCCCACTTGTGCGTTCATTTCCAGTCCCCTTTGTCATAGTCGTTGTGCGTCAGTATGGCCCGCACAAACAGCCTGCCTGTGTTGAAATGAATAGCAGCGATTAGCCGCAGCTTGTTCCCACCAATGTCAAACACAAACTTGTCGCCCACTTTGTCAACCGCAGGAAAGCAAGCCTTCACCTGCGAAAAATTTTGCCACCGAACCCGCTTTGTCAGCCGATACCAGTTGTCCAACGCCACCAAACAAGATGGATATTGAGCCTGCGCTTGCAGCACTTTGGCGTGTGAAATGATGTGCATGACTGAACTATATCTCGTATTGAGATATTTCCTTGCTTTCTCAGACCCGGATTTTTCCCGCTTCGTGTGGTAGTTGGTAGTCAAACTCCAAACTCATCACGCCTGGGCAAGCTGGGCGCGCTGCAGCCGGATGTTGGCGCACAGCCCGCCACTGTGGGCATTGCTCAATTCCAGATGGCCACCCATGCGCGCCACGGTTTTTTCCACAATCGCCAGCCCTAGCCCGGTGCCATTGGCCGAGGTACGTGCCGCCTCACCCCGGAAAAACGGTGTGGTGAGCTGTTTCAGCTGTTCGGGGGCGACACCCTGGCCGTGGTCGCGCAGGCGTAACAACACGTGTTTGTCTTGGCTGCGTGCCGAAATTTCAATGTCGGCCACACCGGTGTCAATACTTTTGCCGTAACGGGCCGCGTTTTCCAGCAGGTTGGTGATGATGCGCTGCAACTCCACATCGTCGGCCATCACATGCAGGCGATCTTCCATGGCGACTTTGAACGCGATGTCGGGACGCTTCTTCAGGCTATGGATGCAGGTTTCTACCGTTTTGTTCAGTGATACCGGCACCAGGGCCATGTTGCCTGGACGGGCGTAATCCAGAAATTTGTTGATGATGGCATCAAGCTGGGCAATGTCATTGGCCATATTTTCCCGGGCCTCGGCATCGGCCACACTGAGCTCGGTTTCCAGCCGCAGGCGGGCCAGGGGGGTGCGCAAGTCATGGGAAATACCGGCCAGCATCACGGCACGCTCTTGCTCAATCATGGCCAGTTTCTGGGTCATGCGGTTAAAACCCACATTGACCGCGCGGATCTCATTGGTGGTGACCGTTTCGCACCCGGCTGGCGGCAAACGACAGGTCTTTCAAGGGGCGGTTGATCAGCCGCGCAATCCAGGCGGCCCCGGCCAGTGACAAGGCTGCAGCGGTGGTGAGCCAGATCAGCCAGGTTTTGCCGGCAGGGGGCTCAAAGCGTTCCAGGTTGGTTTGCAGCCAGAAATGATCTTTGTCAATGGCAAAGCCAATCCACAGGCCTTCTTTGCCATTGACCCGGCCCGCCACGCTGGTGCCTGGACCCAGGCGCAATGCCAGTTCTTCACCGATATAGCGGTTGAGCTCACCATTTTCCAGCGGTTCCGCGATGTCTTTGGGTTCATGAGGCACGATCACCACATGCTCCTGATCACGCATGGTTTTGAACAGCGACACCCGGGTGATGGCATCGGTGTGCATCACGGCGGCCCGACTGAGGTTGACCATGGAGGCAATTTGGCGTGCCGTTTGAATGGCGCGGGGCTCAGATTCAAGTTCCCGCAGGGTTTGTGTCCAGGCAAACACACTGCCTACCAGCAGCAGCGACAACAGCACAAAAGTGCGCCAGAAAAGGCTAAGCCCCGATGGGGTAGATGCCGTGGTTTCCTCTTCTGGCTTGTAAGCTGAGACGGTCAAATTACGCGTTGCCATCGGGCACAAATACGTAGCCCACACCCCAAACGGTCTGGATGTAGCGGGGTGCTGTGGCATCATCTTCGATCAGTTTGCGCAGGCGTGAGACCTGCACGTCCAGACTGCGGTCAAACGGTTCAAACTCGCGGCCACGGGCCAATTGCGCCAGTTTTTCACGCGACAGCGGTTGGCGCGGGTGCCTCACCAGGGTTTTGAGCATGGCAAATTCACCGGTGGTGAGGCTGAGTTCTTCGTTGTTCTTGAGCAAAATGCGGGCCCCCAGGTCAAAGCTGAAGGGGCCAAAGGTGATGGTTTCATCGTCTGCCGAGGGTGATCCAGGTGCTTCAAATGCCGGACGCCTGCGTAACACGGCGTGGATACGTGCCAGCAGTTCACGCGGGTTGAATGGCTTGCAAAGGTAGTCATCAGCCCCCACCTCCAGCCCGACAATGCGGTCAATGTCCTCCCCTTTGGCGGTCAACATGATGATCGGGGTGCGGTTGTTGGCTGCACGCAGACGCCGACAAATGGACAGACCGTCTTCGCCCGGCATCATCAAGTCCAGCACGATCAGATTAACCGGTTCACGCAGCAGTACCCGGGTGAGGGATTTGCCGTCTTCAGCGAGCAGCACATCGAAACCTTCTTGCGTAAGATAACGTCGCAGCAGATCACGGATGCGTGCGTCATCATCGGTCACCAGAATTTTGTCTGCACGATCAGGGTTTGCGGTCATACTAAGATTCCCAAGTCAATTTGTAACAGCGTGATTTTGCGTGGTTCAAGGACACAAAAATACATTTTTTGGGCGTGTGTCACATGTTGTTACAAATTCGTGAAGAATATTAAGCTTATAGACAAGCAGATCAAACAATGGAAATCACTACTGAATTTATAGCTTTGTACGCTTTATTTATAAGCGTTGCAGGTTGTTTTATTAATAATTTTCAGCGCATTCCGGCGTTTTTGCATGCGGCCCAGTCTGACAGAGTCCGCGTCAGGATTTCTCAACATCTGTGGACTTTGTCACTGACTGCACGACGTGATGTGATCACGGTGTCAGGCTCGGCATTGTTGAATTAAAGTCGAAAGCTCAAGTACATCTCATCGCCATGCCAGATTTTTCACCGCTTTCTACTCTTAAACGCATGGCCAGTGGTGCGCAATCGGCCACACCAGGAACCTTGGGGCGCTTTGAGCTCCGGCGCTTGCTTGGCCAAGGGGCGCAATCCAAAGTCTGGCTGGCCTTTGATCCCCGTCTTGAGCGCGAGGTGGCCATCAAACTGATGAAACCGATGCGCGACTCTGACACCTCCGGGCTGACCCAGTGGTTGGCCGAGGCGCGCACCGTCAGCCGCCTGACGCATCCCAACATCGTGCCGGTGTTTGAGGCCGATGTGCAAGATCAGCAGCCTTATTTGGTGTTTGAGTATGTGGCCGGGCAGACCATGACGCAGTTGCTGGCCAGCCAGGGGGCTCGGCCAGCGGCACATGCTGTGGCGCTCATGGTGGACGTGCTTGGGGCCTTGGTGGCCGCACATGCGGCCGGGGTGGTGCACCGTGATCTGAAGCCTTCCAATGTGATCGTGGACGCCAGTGGCCGTGCACGGGTGATGGATTTTGGTATTGCCCAGCGCATCAGTTCAGATGCCTCAAGCACCAGCGCCGGTATCGCGGGAACTCCCGCTTACATGGCCCCAGAGGCTGCGCGGGGTGCGCCAGTGTCGCCGGTGATGGATGTGTATTCCGCCGGCCTGATGCTGGCAGAGTTGCTGTGGGGCAAACCCCTGCAGCCAGATCAGGATGCGTACCGGGCCATCTACCGCGCTGCCTACCAGAATCTGGCTTTACCTCAAGCCTTGCTTGAGCGGCTTGATGATGCCCTCAAGGCGGTGATGTTGCGGGCCTTGAACCCCAGCGCAGAGCAGCGCTACCCGTCAAGTGCGGTGTTTTTGGCCGCTTTGCAAGCCTGGCAAACCCAGCAGGGTGCAGCACCCGCCTCAGCGGATGCAGCTACAGGCCAAAACAGTACGCTGGAGTTTTTGCTGCGTCGTATGCGCAACAAGACCGATTTCCCGGCCTTGTCTGATTCGGTGGTGCGTATCCAGAGCATGGCCACCTCAGAAAAAGAAAGCATCAGCAGCATCACCAATCAAATCCTGAAAGACGTGGCACTGACCAACAAGCTGCTGCGTCTGGTCAACAGTGCCCATTACGCCCGGGGCAACAGCATCGGCACGGTGTCGCGGGCCGTCCAACTGGTGGGTTTCAACGGTATTCGCAACATGGCACTCAGCCTGGTGTTGTTGGAGCACATGCAGGACAAATCCAGTGCTCATTTGCTTAAAGAGGAGTTTTTGCGCGGGTTGATGGCCGGCTCTATGGCCGCCGAGCTGGCCAGCAACAGTGATGAAGGTGAAGAAGCCTTTATCGGCGCACTGTTCCAAAACCTGGGGCGTATGCTGACGCAGTTTTATTTTCCTGAGGAGGCGGCAGGTATTCGTGCTTTGGTGCATGCCCAACAGCATGCGGTGACTGAAGAAGTGGCTTCCATCCGTGTGCTGGGCATGAGTTTTGAGGCCCTCGGTATTGGGGTGGCGCGTGCCTGGGGTTTGCCTGAAAGTATTCAGCGTTGTATGCAGCTCCCGGCAGGTGACCCGCCCAGCCGAGTGCCAAGTGATGTGATCGGCCGTTTGCGCTGGGTGGCGCGGGCTGCCAATGACATGACCGATGCCATGGTACAGACCGATCCGGAGCAGGTGCAGACGGCGCTGGATGCCTCAGCCAAAAACTTCAACAAAGTGCTTGGCATGTCGATCAGCCAAGTGACGGCTGCGACCACCACGGCACGTAAAAAATTGGTGGATTTGGCTGATGCCATGGATTTGCGAGTGCGCAAACATTCCCCTGCAGCACAGTTGTTGCTTGACCCCGTACAGGCGGGTGAATCACAAGCGGAAAATGGCCAGAATCCTTCCGATGTGCTGTTTGCCAGTGAATTGCAGGCCACGCAAACCACGGCCACCAAGGTGCGATCCCCGGCATCATCAGACGGCAAGCTGACTCCAGCTGAAGTGGCGCAAACCTTGACTGCAGGTATTCAGGACATCACCAACGCCATGGTCGAGGAGTTCAAGCTCAGTGATGTGTTGCGCATGATTCTGGAGGCCATGTTTCGGGCGCTGGCATTTCACCGCATTGTTTTTTGCATGCGTGACCCCAAAACCGACACACTGACCGGTCGATTTGGCTTGGGAGCCGGGGTGGAAGGTGTCGTCAAGTCTTTTTCTGTGCCATTGAGCGGTGTGGCGGTGCCCGATTTGTTTGCCACCATTTGTGCCAAGGGGGCCGACACCCTGATTTCGGACACCAGCGACCCGCGCCTGGTCAGCCGATTGCCAGCCTGGTATCGAAAATTTTTCAATGCCCCCACTTTTTTGATTCTGCCTTTGGTGCTCAAAGGCCGGCCTTTTGGCCTGATCTATGCCGACATGGCGGAAATTGGTGGCTTGACTCTGGACGAAAAAGAACTGGCACTGCTGCGCACCCTGCGCAATCAGGCGGTCATGGCGTTTCGCCAATCCCAATCCTCTTGAGCGGTTTTCAGCCAGATTGGACTGACTGAAGTGTGTTTTATTCATAAAAATATGACAAAAATTGGCCTCTGATGCTTATAGATAATGCGCAAGTAGCTCCTAAAAATATAGTAAATGGTTTGCTGCTTGCGACCCTGGGTGCGGTGGCATTCAGCGGCAAGGCGATCATCGTCAAATTGGCTTACCGCCATGGGGTGGATGCGGTCACCCTCATCATGTACCGCATGTTGTTTGCGTTGCCGATTTTTGCGCTGATGGCCTGGTGGGCCAGCCGGGGCAAGCCCGCACTGACCCGGCATGACTGGTGGGGCATCTTGGGGCTGGGTTTTACCGGTTACTACCTGGCCAGTTTTCTGGATTTTGCCGGGTTGGCTTACATCAGTGCCTCGCTGGAGCGACTGATTCTTTACCTCAATCCGACCCTGGTGTTGCTGCTGGGCCTGGTGCTGTACCAGCTACTGGTCTTTGGCAGTGCGGTGAGTTACGCGATTTACCTCAGTTTCAGTGGTGAACTGGTCAGGCGCCTGGGGTCTTTGCGGCTGGTGGGGCTGGCCACGACCGTGGCGTGTGTGTTGTGTATTGGTCAGTTTGTGCTGCTGCGCCCGTTGAGCGCCGCCCAGGTGGCCCCGCAAGTGATCTGGTTGTCGATCCTGAACGCGACGCTGTGCACCGCTGCACCGGTGCTGATGGTGATGATGGCCATTGAGCGTATTGGCGCGGGCTTGACGGCGCAAACCGGCATGATCGGGCCGATGTCGACGATTCTGATGGGCATACTGCTGCTGGGTGAACCCTTTACCGCCTGGGTGGCTGCGGGCACGCTGCTGGTGGTGGCGGGTATTTTTGTGTTTACCAGCCGTCCAGGACCTGCGTGAAGTTCTGCAACACATTGTGTGTGTCACTTATTCCTGCCTGTCCCCTGACGGCTGCATAACAGCAGTCAAACACAACCCCATCAAATCTTGCGAAAAATCAAATTGAAACGTCATTCAGGGATCAAAATCAACCTGATAGTCAAAAAAGCATAGCTCATTGGCAGCGTTGACCTTGACGCTGAGGGGGGCAGAGCGTGAATCCAACTGGTCAATACAGTGTGATCCCCCCTTCTTCAGGACAGTCGTCGTCATTTGGGGGGGATCATTCATAGGGAGGCCTGTCATGAACTCGTTAGCCAAGTTGGTATTTCTTTCCGTTGCTATCTTTCGGTCTGCATGCAAGCCACCCATTGAGTCTTTGCGTATCGTGAGCAGCCCGTGGCCTGGTTGTGAGCCGTTATTTCTGGCACGTGATCTTGGGTATTTGAAGCCAAACGTCACAACGCATGAAATTCCTTTTCCGCAGGAGAAATGATATGGAAACGAACGTCAAGAAGTTAGTCAACGCCACAGAAGAACCCCCCATGCGCCTCCCCCTGAAAACCGCGTTGATCGTGGCCCTCGTGACGCTTGCCGTGTTGCTCATAGGGATGTTCATGGCCTTGCGCAAAGACCCGGCAGCGCCCCAAACGCCGCCAGTCGCGACAAGCACGCGGCCAGAAGTTCGCACGCTGCGCCTGGGGCTCAATATCGCCGCCGACAGCGCGCTGCATGCGGCGGCCACCCGTTTTGCCGATCTGGTCAAACAGCGCAGTACTGGCAAGCTCAATATCACCGTGCACCCGAACCAGCAGCTCGGTAGTGACGATCAGATGCTGGAAATGGCCCGTGACGGCAAGCTCGATCTGATCTTGACCCCCACGGCCAAACTCAGCTCGGCGATACCGGCTATGCAGTACGCTGACCTGCCTTTCTATTTCAGTGGGCGCGAAGAGCTTTACGCCATGCTTGACGGTGAGCCCGGCCGCATGCTGCTGTCCAAACTCAACGCCATAGATTTGGTTGGTCTGACCTTTTGGGAAAACGGCTTCAAGCAATTTACCGCCAATACCCCAATCCGCAATCCGGGCGACTTTGCCAAACTGCGCATCCGCACCATGAAGAGCCCGATGATTACCGATCAGTTTGCAACGCTCGGTGCGCAGCCGATTCCGATCGACTTTCATGCCACTTACAAGGCGCTGGCCGATGGCGCAGTGGATGGGCAAGAAAATCCCTTGGTGGCGATTGTCGGCATGCGTTTTCACGAAGTGCAAAAACACATGACGCTGAGCAACCATGCTTATCTGGCCTATGTGTTCTCGGCCAGCAAACGCGTGTTTGAGACGCTATCGCCCGAGCAGCGCGACATCATTGTGGGTGCGGCGCGCGAACTCACAGTCTGGGAGCGCGAGGAAACCGCCCGCCGCGAAGTCACCTTTTTACAAACCATTCGCGCCGCTGGTGTGACGATCCACACGCCCACGCCAGAAGAACGCCAGCGTTTTGAAGCCGCACTGGCCCCAATTGCCGACAAGTTCGGCTTTGAGGTCGGCTACGATTTGCTGGCCAAAACCGAAGAGCTGCGCAATACTGCGCTAACCCAGGCGCAAGCACCGGTCGCCAAGGCCCCGCTGGTGATCGCGATCGATGCCGATTTGTCGGTGCGTGGTGCGCAGGCCGGTGGTGCCATATACCGTGGTGTTCAACTGGCGGTGGAAGAAATCAACCAAAATGGCGGGCTGCTGGGCCGCCCGGTGCGGGTGATCGCGCGTGACAATGGTGCGCTGGCTCCGATTGGCAGGCAAAACGTCGAACATTTCGCTGCCATGCCCTCGGTGCTGGCCATCATCGGTGGTATGCACACCGTGGTGATCGACGAAGAGCTTGAAACCATCCATCGGCTGAAGATGCCCTACCTGATACCCTGGTCTGCCGGGCAAGGCTTGATTAACCATCACTATCGGCCCAGCTACACCTTCCGGGTGTCGATCACTGATGGTCATGTGGCACCGTTTTTGCTGGAACGGGCGCGTAAGCTGGGTGGCCCTGTAGTGGTTTTGCTGGAAAACTCCGCCTGGGGTCGCAGCAACGAAGAAGCACTACGCCCGATCATCGCCAAATTGCCGCCCGGCGCGGTCAGCATTGACTGGTTCAATGGCGGCGAACCCAGTTTTGAGGCCAGGCTTGCCACCCCCATGTACCGCGATGCCAGCGCCATCGTGATGGTGGCCAATTCGCAGGAAGGCAAACTCATTGTGCGGGCCACGGCACTCCAGCCCAAGCGCCCACTGGGGGCTGACCAGCACTGATTTCTGGAAACAATCAGGCACCGACTTGCAAAAGGTAAACCTGCGCTTCGTACAGTCGATTCTGATGGATGAAACCCAGGCGCACCCAAAACTGCCCCCATTTGTCAAACACTATCGCCAGCGCTACGGTCTGGACCAGGATGCTGCGATTCCCTCGCCTGTCGGCTCGGTACAGGCCTACGACCTGACTCATTTGCTGGCGCGTGCGGTGGCGCAGGCAAAATCAAGCGACCATGCGGCAATCCGCGACGCACTTGAAGCCTTGCCGCCCTACGTCGGCTTGATGCGCGACTACCGGCCAGCATTCACCCCGGACCGGCATGACGCGCTGGATCAAACCCTGTTGCATCTGGCGCGTTTTGATGATCACGGGCGCATTGTGCTGGCCGACTAGCCACCGTTATTCAGTACGAGGTCATGATTAAGCTCGCTTTCTTCAGTGGCAGTGTGCGCCGGCGGATCAGTTGGGCTTTTGGCCTGTTCGTGGCGCTGTCGATGGCCACGGTGGCGGTCACGGTGGGTTTTCGGCTGTTTTCAACCATCACCACAAACCTGACCCACGAGCTTGAGCAGCGTGGTCGGCAAGATAGCAAATTGTTGCTGCAACGCATCGAGTACCTGCTGGAGAGTGCCAACGTGCTGGTAAAAAATCCGCAGGTCATCAATGGCATCAACGATGCGCTGGGTCGGAAAACCTACTTGCCGGAGTTGGTAAAAAACTTCAGTGAAGGCCGCGATGTCGGTGCCGTGGCCCTGCTTGGTTTTGATGGGCATCCCCTCTACTCCAGCCTGGAAACCGTGCCCACCTACGGCGACTCACCCGAACTGCGCGGTGCGCTGGCCGGTGGCGTGGTCAGCTACCTGGTGGACGCAGCGCACGGTCAGTGGGTGGTTTTTGTGCCGGTGAGTTACTACAGCACCACCCAAGGCGTGCTGGTGGTGACCTTTGACCTGGCGGCCATGGCCAAGCGCGTGTTACCCACCGATGCGCTCATCGGCCACCGGCTGCGCGTGGGTGACAAGTTGCTCTATGTCCGCCAACCAAGCAGCGACACCGATGTCATCTCGGCGCACCAGGCCATCACCAATGACACCGAGGGCTTTCTGACCGGGCTGAAACTTGAGCTGGAAGTCACCGCGCCGCGCCAACATTACCTGCAACCCGCCACCGCTGCGGTGTTGGATGTTGCCGTGCTGGGCCTGATCCTGACCCTGTTCGCGATCGGCATCGCGTACGCCATTGGTTATTCCATCTCGCGCCCGATTCTGCTGTTGCGTCAGCGCGTTGCCGCCGCCGATGGCAGCCCGCAGACGCAATGTGCGCCACTGGGCACCGGCGACGAGCTGGAAGACCTGGCTGAAAAATTCGACCAGCGAACCCGCGAGTTGCTCAATATCCAACAGCACCTCGAAGAGCTGGTCGCCACCCGGACGCAGGAACTGGCGCTGGCCAAGGAAGCCGCTGATGCTGCCAACCAGGCCAAGTCCGATTTCCTGGCCAATATGAGCCACGAAATCCGCACGCCCATGAACGCGGTCATTGGCCTGACCCAGTTGGCACTGGATACCCAGCTCGACTTACAGCAGCGCGACTATTTGCAAAAGGTGCTGAACTCCTCCAAAACCCTGCTGGGTATTCTCAATGACATCCTCGACTATTCCAAGATTGAGGCCGGCCGACTGGAAATTGAAGCCATTGAATTCTCGCTGGAAGATGTTTTGCGCACGACCGCTGATTTGTTTTCGGCACGCGCCGAGGAAAAGGGCATCGAGCTGTTTGTTGAAATCGTGAGCGAAGTGCCGCAGTGGCTGATGGGTGACCCCTTGCGAGTGGGGCAGGTCATCAACAACCTGGTTGGCAACGCCATCAAGTTCACCACCCACGGCGAAGTTCATGTCCGGGCTGAGCTGATAGAGCGCACGCAAGAACACGTGTCGCTGCGCTTGGCCGTGCGCGACACCGGCATTGGCCTGAGCAAAGAGCAGGCTGATCGCCTGTTCCAGCCTTTTGTTCAGGCCGACAGCAGCATCACACGCAAATTTGGCGGCACCGGACTGGGCCTGACCATTTCGAAACGGTTGGTAAAACTGATGGGCGGTGAGATTACCGTTTTTGCACTGCCAGGACAGGGCAGCACCTTCAGCTTTACTGCCAGATTTGGTGTACCCGCCACGTCCAAAGAGATGCCAACGCAGGGACAAGACCTGCACAATCTTCAAGCCATGAAATGCCTGGTGGTGGATGACCAGGAAACCTCTTTGGTGATCATGCGTGCACTGCTTGAAAGCTGGCATTTCCAGGTCAGCACCGCCAACTCGGGCGAAGAAGGTTTACGTCTGATCATCGAGGCGGCCAAGCTTGGAGCCCCCTTTAACTTGTTGCTGCTGGACTGGAAGATGCCCGGCATGAGCGGTCTTGAACTGGCCAATCAGGTGCGCCATTCCTCAGTCAGCAACCCCAACATCGATCATCCGCTAGCGGTCATCATGGTCACCGCTTTTGGCCGCGAAGAGCTATGCAAGGACCACAATGCCCAGGTGATCAACGCCATACTGACCAAGCCAGTGACCTCCTCGGCCTTGTTCGATACGCTGATCGGACTTCAAAGCGCCAAGAACTTGCCCACGCTCATGCCTGCCACTACCTTCAAAGACACCCGGGCAACCCTGGGTCACATCCGGGGTGCACGCATTCTGCTGGCCGAAGACAATGAACTGAATCAGCAAGTGGCGCGCGAATTTCTGGCCAAGGGTGGCTTAAGCGTAGTGATCGCCAACAATGGCCAGGAGGCGGTGGATGCCGTGCAGCAGCAGCCCTTTGATGTGGTGCTGATGGACTTGCACATGCCGGTGATGGACGGCTTTGAGGCCACTCGGCGTATTCACACTCTCCCCGGTCTGGAACAACTGCCCATCATTGCCATGACCGCTGCGGCCATGTCGCAAGACCGCGCTGCCAGCATCGCTGCGGGCATGATCGCCCATGTCGCCAAGCCCGTTGATCCCCAGGAACTCGCCGATACCCTGGTGCGTTGGGTCAAACCTCGCCCAGCAGAGCAAACCGAACTCACCCCAGAAGAGCCCGCCGTCATGGCCGACCCGACCGAGGTGCAGGCTCTTGAACAGACATTACCGGGGTTTTCCGTGCGCCAGGCTTTGGCCCGTATGGGTGAAGACATGCTGCTGTATCGCAAGTTGTTGCGCTCTTTTGCCCAAACCCGCGCCAGCATGGCCGATCAGATGCAAGCGCTGCTGGCCCACGCTGAACATGAGTCACTCTACCAACTCGCCCATGGCTTAAAGGGTGAAGCGGGCAACCTCGGCATCGATGCTGTGCGTGATGCCGCCGATGTTTTGGCCAAGGCGGTGCGCAATGCTGAGACCCAGCGCCTGCCAGAGCTGACACAGGCACTGGCTGTCTGCTGTCAACAGAGCATTGGTTTATTAGCCGGTCTGCAAGCCCAAGCCAGCCCGGTTGTGTCCGATGTTTTGGTGGCTCAGCCGCTTCAGATCGAACGCCTGCTCACCTTGTTAAAACAACTCGAACCGTTACTGGATGTCAAGAGTTTTGGTGCCCGCGCGGTAGTGCGCGAAGTGGCCGATTTGCTCAAAGGAACAGCTCTGGGGCATCACTTTGCCGACATCGATCAAAGTGTCTCAAGCCTGGCCTACGATCATGCGTTGACCAAGCTGCATGAATTTCTCAAACAACTGCCGCCATCATGAGCAATGCCGACAAACCTATTGTTCTGATTGTGGACGACAACATCGCCAATATCGAAGTCCTGGGCGCGGCACTGGCCAGCGACTACGAGATTCGCTTCGCCACCGGTGGGGCCGAGGGTCTGGAGCTGGCCAGACGGGTTCCGCCCGACCTGATCCTGCTGGATGTGATGATGCCAGGCATGGACGGCTTTGAGACCTGCCAACGCTTGCGTGCCAACCCACAGATGCGCGACACCCCGGTGATTTTTATCAGCGCACTGGATGCGGTAGCCGACAAGGTCA
>VIKI01000285.1 GCA_008080595.1 Comamonadaceae bacterium | reverse complement strand
GTAAGCGTCCGACCAATACCATCTTGACGCAAATGCCGAACGGATAGCAGTTACCTGGGGCCGTTTACTTCGTCGGTGAAATGGTCATATTCATAGGCGGCCTCGATGGCAGCATCGAGGCGCTGCAGCAAGTCGTCCAAAGACTCACCGGACTGGCGCACCAGCATTGCCAGGCAGTTGTGCTCGTCGGTTGCGGTGGCCACACATTCAAAGGGCGGCACGGGCCCGATCGCAATTTCCCCGCCGCCTTCAATCAACGCCTCAATATTGATCTGCCCGGGTGGTGGCTTTACCCGCTTCCTGGTCTTCCCCGTCATGTTCATGCCGCCTTCTGCTCAGGTGCGCGCGCTGCGTCCATCTCCTGCGCAAGATTCCACGGCAACAACTCATCGACCCGGTTGACCGGATGCTGCGCAATGCGCCTGATTACTTCTGTAAGGTAAGCCTGCGGATTAACCGCATTGAGCTTGGCCGTCTCGATCAGGCCGTAAACGGCGGCGGCACGCGCGCCACCAGCGTGGGAACCGGCAAACAGCCAGTTCTTGCGGCCCAGGGCGATGCCGCGTATCGCCCGCTCGGCGGCATTGTTGTCCATCTCGATGCGCCCATCGTCCAGATAGCGGGTCAGCGCCGTCCAGCGCGTGACCGCGTAGCCAATGGCCTTGGCCAAAGTCGATTTGGCCGACACCTGCGCCAGCGCATTCTGCAGCCAGGCGTGCAGTTCATCCATCAGCACCCGGGACTGCGCCTGACGCGCCTTTTGCCTCTCATCGGGTGGCAGTCCCCGAATGGGCGTTTCCACGGCGTACAGCTGCGCGATGCGTAGCAGCGCCTGCTCAGCCAGTGTGCCCGGCAATCGGTTCTGCTCCTCATGAATGTCGTAGAACTTCCTGCGCACATGTGCCCAGCACGCCGCCTCCAGAATCACCCCGGCTCGGCGCGTCGGTTCATACAGTGCGTTGAAGCCCGCATAGCCATCGGCCTGCAAGATGCCCTGGAACCCCCTGAGATGTCTTGCCGGGTGTTCGCCTTTGCGATCCGGCGTGTACTGGAACCACACCGCCGGTGGCGCGGGACCGGCGGCCGGCCGATCATCGCGTACGTAAGCCCACAGCCTGGCGATCTTGGTGCGCCCGCGGCCCGGGTCAAGCACCGATACCGGGGTGTCGTCAGCATGCACCTTCACGCCACCCATGACGTGACGCGCCAGGCTGTCCACCAAGGGGCGCAGCAAGGCGCTGGTCTGTCCCACCCAGTCGGCCAGGGTGGAGCGGTGCAGGTCAACACCCACCCGCCTGTAAATTTGGCTCTGGCGATACAGCGGCAGATGGTCACAGTATTTGCTGGTCAGGACATGGGCCAGCAAGCCGGCACCAGCCATGCCGCGCTCAATCGGACGATCGGCAGCGCTGGCCTGGCAGATGCTGCTGCACTGCCCACAGGCGTATTTGGGACGCACGTGGCGGATGACTTTGAAGCTGCCGGGCTCGTAGTCCAGCACTTCGGAGATGTCTTGCCCGATGGCGCGCAACTCGCTGCCGCAGCCCAGGCAAGTGCAATCTGCGCCGTGCCCGGGCTCGTGAATCACCGTCTCGCGTGGCAGATGCCCAGGCAAGTGACGCAGTTCAGGGCGCTTGTTGGACTTGCTCTTGCGACGCTCGCGCTCGGCCTGCAGATCGATCACCGGCGCTGCGTTAGTCTGGGCGCTTTGCGCCAGCAGCTCCAATTGCTGGGCATCCATCTGTTCGCTGGAGCGCCCGTAGCGCATGCGCCTCAAGTACGCCAGCTCCAGATTGAGTTTGTCGATGGTCAGGTGTGCCGTCCTGAGCGCGCCGCCCTGCCGCTCAACCGTTTGGGTCAGCGTGTCGATCTGGGCCTGCAGCGCATCCGTTGTCATGAGGCATGACTTTGCCACGCACACCGATGCCTCGCTACAGGATTGTCCCTGTCAACCGTTGATGTAAATGACGCAGATAGCGGGGCAAATACTTATGCCGCACGCTGCGGCTGCCAGGTGCGCGCGGGCATCCTCCAGTCGATGCCTTCGAGCAGCATGGACAGTTGCGCCGGGGTCAATGAAACCGCGCCGCTGTCGGCCTGTGGCCACACGAAGCGCCCCTTCTCCAGTCGTTTGGCAAACAGGCACAGGCCTTGCCCATCCCACCACAGCAGCTTGATGATGTCGCCCCGTCTGCCGCGAAAGACGAACACATGGCCCGAGAACGGATCCTGGGTCAGTGCGGTTTGTGCTAAACCGGCCAGACCGTCGAATCCTTTGCGCATGTCGGTCATGCCGGCCGCCACCCAGACCCGTGTTCCTGCGGGCAAGCCAATCATCTCAATGCGGCCAGAATTTGCACAATGCTGCGCAGCTCCGCCGGATCGAATCCGGCCGGCAAACGCACCGTAGCTCCAGCCAAACTCAATTCGATGGCCGGGCGTGCTGCGCCCAGAGTGAGCTGCGCTGGAGCCTTGCGTGTGACCACCCGTGCCACCGGCTCAATGGTGACCGGTAACATGGTCGCCAGGGCCGCCGTTGTCCCTGGCTCGCGCCTAGGCAGCCATTTGCGAATCACGTTGGCGTTGATGCCGTAGCCGAGCGCAATGGCGGAAACTGAGGCTCCGGGCACCAGGCACTGTGCAACGACGTCCTGCTTGAACCGCTGCGCGTAGGTGCGCCTGCTTCTCTGGGTTTGAGGTGCCGCTCTTGGCACGCTAATTTTGGCGTCCGCTATTTTCATGGTGGACGCCATCTTTACGTCACCCGTTCAACTCCACAAGGCGGTACTGGTCGGACGCTTACGCTTTACCATGCAATCTTTTTTTCTTGGCGGCTCCTGAGGTCTCATTAGCATGAGCGGCTTTGCGCAATTCAATAACTAACGAT
>VIKI01000284.1 GCA_008080595.1 Comamonadaceae bacterium | reverse complement strand
CTCTTCCCGGCTGTAACCCATCAATACGCAATAGGCATCGTTCACCTCCAGGAAGTGCCCACGCAGATCGGTGATCCAGAAGCCGTCCAGGGAGGCGCGGATCATGACCTTGAATTGCTCCTCCTCGTTACGCCGCAACATCTCCTCAATTTTCAGGCGCTCACGGTTGTGGGTGACCAGGGGTTTGAACAGGAAAAAATAGAACACCGGGGAGATCAGGGCTACCAGCAAGGTGGCATCCAGGAATGCGTTGATCCAGAAATTTTGCTGCGGAAGATAGTGCAGCAGCAGCATCAAGAACGCCTCGGCGATGAAAACCGTCAATGCAATGGTGACAAAAATCCGTGCGGGTTGTTTGGAAACAAACGACTCTGCGGAAATGGTCTCATTCGTTTTCTGTCGCTCGTGCATTTTCATCGTGTGTAGGGTGCGGGCATCGCTGGTTGACGGGTATCGCTTGGCAGATAAATGCCACCCAAGCCTGGATGCTACTGCTATTGAATTCTATTGAATGTGCAGTTGGTGCTTCCATAGGCACACCCGATGACTCACGGTGTCATGCAAAACAGCATTGCCAGGCCCTGCTGGCAGATGCGCATTCACCGTTGTGAGGTGGGTATCCAGGGTTCTGCCTGCTGACCAACCCCACGTGGGCCTGCAAGGTTTACCGCAATTTTCACATCCCGATTTCCAAGGGCTTGGGTGGCGGTACTGACGGTGCTTGACATCATCAAGGACGAAGGTTTGCTGGCGCGTGCCACTGCCATCGGTGAGCGTATGCGTGAGCGCTTGCGCGGCTTGGCAAAACAACATCATGTCATTGCCGATGTGCGCGGCCTGGGCGCGATGACAGGTTTGGAGCTCTCCACAGAGGGCGACTTGCACCGCCCGGCTACCGATCTGGCTGCCGCGTTAAAGACCGAGGCCGCCAAGCGCGGGCTGATCATCCTGACCTGCGGCAACTACAACAACATCATTCGCATGATGCCACCATTGACCATCGAAGACGCGGTACTTGACGAAGGTCTTGAGATCATTGAGCAGTCCCTTGTTGCTGCGATGCAGGCTCAACACTGACTCAAACCGCCATGTTGAACACGTATTTCGCCAACACCGGTGCAATGCGCTGAATCAGGGGGGCGATCTCCGGGACAGTGGTTCCGGCGTAAGACAGCACAACACCACTTGCCACATGGTTCACCATGTATACCGACAAGGGGATCACTGTCACACCCCGCTCAGCGCAGGCGCGGGCCACACGCTGGTCATCCACGTCGGCGGGAAAACCCAATGTCAAATGCACGCCGCGTGGCCCACTCACTATCTGGAGCCGTGAATCGGCAGTCAGACATTCGGGAAGTTGCTCGTAGAGACTGCGTACCAGCACCTCGCGCCTGGCACCGTATTCCTGACGCAGTAAGCGCACATGGGACGAGTAGTGTCCCTCCGATATGAAGCGTCCCATCGTGGTCTGTAGCAACTGGTCGCCGTCCCGGTCGTAGTCGGCCCCCGCAGCGGCGAACAACTCGGCCAATCCTTTGGGCACCACAATGAAGCCCAGGCGGATGCCAGGAAACATGGTTTTGCTGAAGCTGCCCAGATAGATCACGCTGTCACCAGAGCCGGTATCGGCATCGAGCCCCTGCAAAGAGGGAAAGGGCTCACCATTGAAGCGGAATTCACTGTCGTAGTCGTCCTCCAGCAGCAGCACACAATGGGTTCGTGCATAGCTCAGCCAATCATTCCGCCGCTCCAGTGACATCACCACACCCATCGGAAACTGGTTGGATGGTGTGAGGTAGGCCAATCGTGGCGAATCCTGTCCCTGGTCAGGTTCAGGTGGCAACAGTGTCCCTTGTGCGTCCACCTCCAAGCCGATGGGGTGCAGTCCCAAGCCGGACAAGGTTCGACTGGCCCCCCAATAACAAGGGTCTTCCGTCCACACGGCCTCACCGGCATCGGTCAGCAGTTTGCCAATCAGTGTCAATGACTGGGCTGTGCCATCGGTGATGATGACCTGCTGGGCCTCACATCGCACGCCCCGGGTGGCACGCACATGGCGGGCAATGGCATCGCGCAGCTCAGGTGCGCCACCTTGTGGGCCGTTGTGCAGCACTTTGCTGCCCAAATCCCGAACGCATTGCGTCAGCAATCGGTTCCAGGTGGCAAGCGGGAAGATATCTTCACAAAATGAACCTGGACAAAAGGGCTGCTCGATCCAGAAGCTGTGCAGCGGATCAGACCAGTAGTTCAACCCCCGATTGGAGAGTGGTGGCGGGGTCGAGACCAGGCCGTCGCCCGAGGGCATCCCCGGAAGACGTGCACCGGCCTTGATCACACCTTGCAAGATGGCTTCGCGCAAACCTTGCGTGATGGACATGCCCAGTTGAGTCGACGGTGATTGCGTCCGATGCCGTTGAACCCATTGTGCAAGCGAGTCTGTTGATGGTTGGGATGACATGGACGTGGTCTTGAAGTGGATGCTCGCAAGTGGCCTACCACAACACGCGGGAATGGCACAGCGATACAGGGGCGCTGATCGTAGCATTGCACTCTCTAGAAACAGCCACATTGCGGTGCCACCATGTCATCCACGAAATACAGTCCTCAAAACCTCGCTGCAGCCGCACAAAAGTTGGGTGCGCACGTTGTCGAGTGCGTACTTGCGGACTTCACTTCCCTGGCGCGAGGCAAACGTCTCAGCGTCGAAGAATGGGTCAGCCAACTGGGCTGCAAGTTGCCCACCGTGCTGCTCGGCATGAGTGTTACCGGTGGCTCGCCAGCACAAGTGTTCGGTGCCTTGCTGCCCAAAGCCTATGCAGACATGCAACTGGTGCCTGACCTTGACACCCTGGTTCCCAGGCCAGGCCGCCCGGGTGAGGCGACTGTGCTGTGTGACCCGAGTGCAAGCTGGTGGGCGCAGGCACTCGGTCGCGAGGTGGATGCCAGCGAGTTCTCGCCTCGGGCCATTCTGAAAAAAGTGTTGAAGGCCTACGAGGCTCAGGGCTTGACGGCCAAGGTAGCCCCTGAGCTAGAGGTTTTTTTCCTGCAACGCGAACCCAACGGTAACGGTGTTACCAGCGCCAGGGCACAGCCCGGTTCGCCCGCCAGGGAATCATCCTGCGAGCAATATTCGCTGGAGCGAGCCACCCAGTTCGAGCCCTTCTTTGACGAGTTGTATGCTGCCAGCGAGGTTTGTGGCATTCCCTTGTCTGGACACCTGCACGAAGCAGCGTTTTCACAGTTTGAGGTGAATTTTCAACCGGCAGCACCGTTGCAGCAGGCCGATGCCGTATTCCGCTTCAAGCGCCTGGCCCGCGAGATGGCTGCACGCCACGGCTTTTTGGCTAGCTTCGTTGCCAAGCCCTTCCTGGATCAGCCGGGCACGGGCATGCATTGGCATTTCAGTGTGCAGAAAACCGGCACGGCAGCCTCCTCATGGCCTCACCTGTTCGCTACGCCCGATGGCAAGCCAAGCCCGGAGTTGATGTACTTTATTGCAGGCCTGCAGGCGCACACGCCCGCAGCTATGGCCTTGTTTGCACCCTTTGACATGTCGTTTGACCGCATCACGCTCAGTGACTCGTCGCCGACTCATGCCGACTGGGCGTTGGATGATCGGCATGCCGCGTTTCGTATACCCGCCTCAAGTCCACAAGCCGTGCGGGTAGAAAACCGCTTGCCCGGTGGCGATGCCAACCCTTATCTCACCGTGGCAGCCACACTGGCCTTTGGCCTGGCGGGTCTGCAAGTCGGCCATTTGCCACTGGAGGGCAAACACGATAGCACGGTTTTGCCGCGCAATCTGCCCGATGCCCTGAACGCGCTGGAGCGCAGCCAAGCGGTTCGGGACATGCTGAGTAGCCCCATGGTTGACCTCTTTGTGGCACTCAAGCGCAACGAACACCAAGAGCGCCAGGCCTGCGCCAACCCGCGCCAGGATTGGGATATGAAACACCTGATCGAACTTTCCTGATGCCTATCCGCACACGGAAAACTAACATGTTTAAAAGCAGCAACCAATACATCGACACCTACTATTCAGCCACCACACGTGAGCAGCAGGTGCTGTTCTGGGCACAAGGCTTTTGCGGGCATGGTCTGGTGCCGACCCGTGTGGCCGCCAACCTGGTGACCGAAGCTATGCTGGGCAAGCCCGAGCGTCTGGATGCCTTCTCTGGCATTGTTCCCTTTTCCGGGCGGTGAGTTCCTGGGCGGCCTGTTGCAGGCGATTGGCATGTCCGGGAACCGCTTGCGCGATATTTTTTGAGGGTGCGTTGCTTCACCGGCTCTGATAGGAAAACTGAATGACAGATTTTTTAAACAAAGTATGTATCGTCACCGGTGCCACGTCTGGCATTGGTCTGGCTATTGCTGCTGAACTGGCATCACGGGGTGCAAGCCTGGCATTGGCGGGGCGGCAACGCGAAAAAGGTCTTGCATTGGCCGCATCCCTATCCACCAAGGGGGTCACCGCCGAATTCTTTGAGGCCGATCTGTCACTGAAGTCCTCTGCGGACGAGCTGGTGACCCAGGTGATGCAGCGTTTCGGGCGGGTGGACGTGCTGATCAACAACGCCGGCGTGTTGTTCAACGGCTCAGTCATTGAATGCAGCGACGCGCAGTGGGAGCATATTCAGAACGTCAACGTCAGTGCGCCTTTTCGGCTATGCCGCGCGGTGCTGCCCGGCATGATCGCGCAAGGATATGGTTCCATCGTCAACATCGCGTCCGACTGGGCACTGATGGGCGCACCCAACGCGCTGGCCTACTGTGTCTCCAAGGCCGCGCTGGCACAGCTCACTCGCTGCATCGCGCTGGACCATGCTGGGGCTGGCGTGCGGGTGAATGCAGTTTGTCCGGGTGACACCGACACACCGATGTTGGATCAGGCGTTTGTCGGCAATGACCGCTCCAGCAAAGTCGCCAGACTGGCAGCAGGCATTCCCATGGGCCGCGTGGCACGCCCCGAAGAAGTCGCCAAAGTGGTGGTCTTTGTGGCCTCAGAGCAGGCCAGTTTCATGACCGGTGCCTTGATACCGGTAGACGGGGGAACCTCGGCCCAGTGAGCACACCAGATCAATCTTCGCCCAGTCCAATCGGCGCTGGCGCGTGGTTCACGATGCGGGTCGTACACCGGATCACACGGGTATTTGCCGGTGAGCGGGTCGCAGTTGGTCTCGAACGCGGCATCAATGGTTTGCCAGTCTTCGGCACTGAGTACCTTCAGCGCGGCTGGCAGAATCACGGTTTCTTCCAGCCGCATGTGCTCCAGGTAGAAGCCCAGGAAGCGCTTGGTGGCTACCGCAAAGGCCTCGCGGCGCGACTCACCCAGCAGTTCCCAGGCCAGCAGCAGGTGCTGCAACTGGCGCACATTGGCCTCACCCATGGCGTGTTCCCGATCCAGCTGGGCGATCAGCTCGGCGGTTTCCGGTGCTCGTTCTGCCACTTTCGGGAACAGCAGCTCGGTTTCCTTGGGGTGGTGCAGGCGCTCGGGATACTCGTCAATGTAGAACAGCATGGCGCGCAACACGTCAAAGTAGTTTTGCGGATGGGCACCGGGGCCACGCTCCACCATCATGCCCAGTGAGCGCAGCATGGCCGCCAGGGCGGTGTGTTCGTCGCGAATGATGTGAATGCTGGAGGGTTCCATGATGGGGTCTTTGCAGAAGGTTGTGGTTCAAATATTAGGCATGTTTTAAGCATGTTTTAAGCATGTTTTAAGCCTCTAGGGCTTATAAAACATGCGTAAACAGCTATCGTAAACATAGCATACTGGGTTAACGCGCCACGCCGAGCAGTTTGTCGAGTACGGCCGGTTGCTCCTGCAGGCTGCGGGCCGTGCCGGTGTAGACCACGGTGCCGTGGTCGAGCACGGCGGCGGTGTCAGAGATGGCCAGAATCGCCTGCGGGTGCTGTTCCACGATGATGGCCGACAGGCCCTCGTCGCGGGTGATGCGCCGAATCGCCCGCAGCAGCTCTTGCACGATGATCGGGGCCAGGCCTTCGCAGGGTTCGTCCAGCAGCAGCAGCGTCGGGTTCAAAACGAGTGCGCGGCCCAGCGCCAGCATCTGCTGCTCGCCGCCCGAGAGTTGTGTGCCCAGGTTGCTCTTGCGCTCAGCCAGCCGGGGAAACAGTTCGTAGACCCGCTCAGGTGTCCACGGGCGTGAAGCTCTGCCAGCGCGGGCCGGGCGGGCCACGGCGGTCAGGTTTTCATGCACGGTGAGCGATTTGAAAATGTTGCGCTCTTGTGGTACCCAGCCAATGCCCGCAGCGGCACGCTCGTGCGAGGGCAGCTTGTGCAGTGTGACCGACGTAGCGCCAACCCCCAGGCTGATATTGCCGCCATGCTGGCGTGTGGCCCCGGCCAAGGTGTTGATCAACGTGGTTTTGCCGGTGCCGTTGCGCCCGAGCAGGGCCAGGGTCTGGCCTTCGGCAATCGACAGCGACACATCGTGCAAGACCACGGCTTCACCGTAACCGGCGCTCAAGTTTTCAACTTTAAGTAGCTCACGCATGGTGCGCCCCTCCTGCACCTGCATTCATGGTGTTCATGCCTTCGTTGATTTCATCGCCATGGCCCAGGTAGACGGCCTTGACTTGCGGGTCGTTGGCAATCTGATCCGGGTCGCCTTCGGTCAGCACCGTGCCGTTGACCAGCACCGTCATGCGTTTGGCAAAGCTGAACACCAGATCCATGTCGTGCTCGATCAGCAGCACCGACACCTCAGCGGGCAGGGCGGCCACGGTTTGCAGCAGCTCTTCGCGCTCACCGGCGGGCACACCGGCCACCGGCTCGTCCAGCAGCAGCACACGCGGTTCGCAGGCCAGGGCAATGGCAATTTCCAGCAGGCGGCGCTTGCCGTAGGCCAGCACGCGGGTTGGCTGGGCCATCACGGTGGTCAAATGGAACTGCTCCAGCAGCTGCTCACAGCGCTCGGTGACGCGCGGGTTGGCCCCCAGCGCTTGCCACCATTTGTTGCCCAGGCCTTGCTGCTGCGACACCACCATGGCCAGGGTTTCCAGCGGCGTGAGGCTGTCAAACAATTGGTTGATCTGGAAGGTGCGCACCATGCCACGGCGCACCCGCTGGTTGGGCGTGAGCTGGGTGATGTCTTGCCCTTCCAGCGTGATCTTGCCTGCCGTGGGCTGCAGCACACCGGTGAGCAGGTTGATCAGCGTGGTTTTGCCCGCGCCGTTGGGGCCAATCAGGGCGTGGCGTGCACCTTGTTTCAAATCCAGTGTGACGTTGTTGGTGGCAGTGATGCCGCCAAACTTCATCACCAAGCCTTGAGCGGATAACACGGTGGTACTCATGGCGCACCCCCAGTCTTGCCTTTGGAAAACCAGGTCCAGGGGCGAATCAGGCGTTCACGCCCAACCATCACCAGCACCACCAGGAACAGGCCGATCCAGAAGGTCCAGTACTGCGGGGTGATGCTGGAAATGGTGTCTTGCATCAGCTTGAACACAATCGCGCCGGTGATGCCGCCATACAGCCAGCCGACACCGCCAATCACCAAAATGGTCATCACATCGGCCGAGCGGTGAAACTCCAGCACATCCAGCGAAGCAAAGCCGGTGGTTTGCGCCAGCAAGGCCCCGGCCGCACCGGCCAAGGCCGCCGCCACGGTG
>VIKI01000038.1 GCA_008080595.1 Comamonadaceae bacterium | reverse complement strand
CCACTGGACATCACCTTGAAGCCGTCGCCACCGCTGGCCAGAAAGGCGTTGGTGACGATTTTGTAGCTTTTGGCCGGGTCAATCGGGATGCCGTTGAGCTTGAGTGTGCCGGGCACAATGCGCTGGCCCTGGCCCGCAGGCCGTCCGGCGGGTTGCTGGTTGTCATAGGTGTAGCTCAAGCCTCTGGAGGGTTGCAGCAGGCGGCCAACGGCGCGGGTGGCCGGGTTTGTTTTGGCGCTGTGGTTGGGGGCTTCCCATTGCTGTTCCAGCAAGCGCAGCAGTTGTGCGCCGGTGAGCTTGAGGGTTGCCAGCGTGTTGCCAAAGGGCTCCACGGTGTTCAGCGCGGCGTAGGTCACGCTGCCGGGGGCGGTGTAGCTCAGGTCGGCCCGCACACCGCCGGGGTTGGTGAAGGCGATGTCGGCCCCGCCGGGGACACCGTCGAGGTAAGAGTCGGCAATGACATCACCCAGCGGCCCTTCAGCGGTTTCGTCGCGCCCGGTGACACCGGCCACGGTCATCAGGGCGCGGTTCAGGCTTTCGGTGATGCGGCCAATGCCTTGCCCGGCCAGGGCATTGGACAAGGCTTTGTACTTGTTCACCAGCGCATCCACCGCCGGGTCTTTGGCCACGGCGCTAAAGCCGCTGGGCAGGGTGGCATTGCTGGCCACATCGGCCCGGATCACCGGCACGGTGTTGGCGCTGGCCGACAGCAAGCCCTTGCCGGGTTGCAGCACCAGGTCAATCGCGCTGACCGCCCCGCCGTAATAGCCGGTGGAGGTCAGCAAGATGTTTTTCTTGGCGGTTTTGGCGGCGTGTTTGCAGACATATTCCTGGTGGGTATGGCCGCTGACGATCACATCCACATCGGCACTGAGCTGGTCGGCAATCGGGATGATGTCGCCCGAAAAGCCTGGGCAGGTCTGGTCGTTGACGGTGCTGGCGGTGGTCTGGCCGCCCTGGTGAATCAGCACCACCACGGCATTCACACCCGCCGCCTTGAGCTGGGCCGCGTGCTGGTTGATGACGGCAGATTCTTCCTGGAACACCAGCCCGGCGACACCGCTGGCCGACACCGCCGAGGGCGTGCCCTGGAAGGTCAGGCCGACAAAGCCAACGCTGACGCTGCCAAAACGCTTGACGTAGGTGGCCGGAAACAGCGTTTTGCCGGTGGCTTTCACCATGACATTGGCGGCCAGGTATTTGAATTGGGCACCAGGGTAAGTGCCGTTGATCAGGCAGGTGTCGGCCCCCACCACGCCTTGTGTGCCAGAGGCCGGGAAGCAGCCGCCGTTCTGGATGCGCAGCAGTTCGGCGCTGCCCCGGTCAAACTCGTGGTTGCCCACCGAAGACACTTCCATGCCGAGGGTGTTGAGAATGTCCACGGTGGCTTCGTCGTGGGTGATCATCGACTCGAAGGGCGAGGCGCTGATGTCATCACCGGCCGCCACCAGGATGTTGTTGGGGTTCTCGGCCCGCAGTTTTTTCACCAGCGTGGCCAGGTAGGCGGCCCCGCCCACGGTGACCTTTTGCCCACTGCCGCCGTTGGGCAGCACCATGCTGCCGCCGTTGCCGGTGGACGGGGGCACAAAGTTGCCATGAAAGTCGTTCATGGCAATCAGCCGCACCTGCACCGGCTTGCTGTCTTGCAGACTGACGTTGCTGGCGCACCCCAGCAGGGCGACTGCGCCGATGACGCTGGCGCACAGTGAACGCATGCCAGCCAGGCTGGGGCGGTTGGATCGCGGTGGTTTCATGGCATCTCCTGAAAAGTGGGGAAGTGGGGCACTGCGTGCATCTTAACGAGGGCTTGCTTGAGGATTCAAGAGCAGTTTTTGCAAAATCAGTTTTTGAATGCCAAGCAGCAAATTCATTAGCGTTGCAAATACAGTGCTGAAAAAACTGATGTTTGTAGTCAGGCGCAACAGCTTGGCCCACACTGCAAGCCTTCAACACACCCTCGGAGACAAACATGCTGATCGGACTACCCAAAGAAATCAAAAACCACGAATACCGCGTCGGCCTGACCCCGGCCAGCGTGCGTGAACTCACCCAGCACGGCCACCAGGTGCTGGTGCAAACCGGCGCGGGTGCGGCCATTGGTCTGAGTGACGAGCAATACCAAGCTGCTGGGGCCAGCTTGGCCGCCGATGCCGCGCAGGTGTTTGCCGCAGCTGACATGATCGTCAAGGTCAAGGAACCCCAGCCTCAAGAATGCGCCATGCTGCGCCCCGGCCAGATTCTGTACACCTACCTGCACCTGGCCCCAGACCCGGAACAAACTGCTGCGTTGGTCAAATCCGGTGCGGTGTGTATTGCTTACGAGACCATCACCGGCCCCGGCGGCGGGCTACCGCTGCTGGCCCCGATGAGTGAGGTGGCGGGCCGCATGGCGGTGCAAGCCGGTGCGGCGCACCTGGAAAAATCCAAAGGCGGCATGGGTGTGCTGCTGGGGGGTGTGCCCGGTGTGCCTGCGGCCCATGTGGTGATTCTGGGGGCCGGCGTGGTCGGCACCCACGCCCTGCAAATGGCGGTGGGCATGGGGGCCAAGGTGACGGTGCTGGACAAAAATGTGGATCGCCTGCGCCAGCTGGACCTGATTTTTGGCAACCGCATCCATACCCTGTTTTCCAGTGCCCAAACCGTGGAAGACGCGGTGCTGGATGCTGACCTGGTGATCGGTGGCGTGCTGATTCCCGGGGCCGCTGCGCCCAAGCTGGTGACTCGCAGCATGATTGCCCGCATGAAACCCGGCGCGGTGGTGGTGGATGTGGCGATTGACCAAGGCGGCTGCTTCGAAACCAGCCATGCCACCACCCATGCCGAGCCGACCTTCATGGTCGACGGCGTGGTGCACTACTGCGTGGCCAACATGCCCGGCGCGGTGGCGCGTACCAGCACCTTTGCCCTGAACAACGCCACCATCGGCCACGCCGTGGCACTGGCCAACCAGGGCTGGAAACAGGCCCTCAAAGACAACCCGCATCTGAAAAACGGCCTGAATGTGGCCAACGGACAGGTCACCTACGAGGCTGTGGCGCAGACTCTGGGCTACCCCTATGTGAGCGCGGATTCCCTGTTGGAGTGACGCTCGGACACCCTTCTCCCGCGAGCGGGAGAAGGGTTGGGAATGGGGCGCACCCAAGGCCGCAGTGATACAGTGCGTGCCCTCCATGCACTTCAATTTTCGCGACCTTCAAAGAACACTTCGCCATTGGCAGCTTGAGCATGCCAGCGTTGCCCAAGCGGCTGCCACACTCAATCTGACACGCACCTGGGTGATTGGACTGGTCATGGCCTCGCTCAATGTCGTGCACGTTGTCCTGTTTTTTGCCCAACTGCAGGGCATCGATACGGTCGGCACCGTTTACCGCTGGAAGTTCGCCTTGATGTGGACGCACCTCGGCATGGGCTTGGCGATGGGCGCGACCAGTTGGGTGGCTTACCGGCTGCGCTATGTCGGCAAAACCACACTGGGTCAAGCCGTGCCGCTGGTGCAGGTCATTGCCAGCATTGTGTTTGCGATCATCATCGTGAGCATTGACCAGTGGGTCACCCCCAGCATCACGCCATTTTTGATTGTGTGCGCGGCCATTGGCATGGCGCAGTTGCTGCGCCCTTTGACGGCCGCCGGGATTTACCTGGGTGCTTACCTGGTCTTTTTTTATGCCATTGGGCTGACGCAACACAACCCGGAGGTGTTGCTTTCCAATCGTGTCAACGCGATGGTGGCCGTGGTGCTGGGCTGGGCCTTGTCGGCGCTGCTGTGGCGCAATTTCACCACCATCACGGTGCAGCACGACGAGCTGGAACGTGCCAACGCAGAACTCCAGGCCAAGCACAAGGAACTCCAGCGCCTGACCCGTTTTGATGGCTTGACCGGCCTGTACAACCGCAGCACCTTTGTCGAGTTGACCCGCCAGGAGCTGGCCCGTGCCCAGCGGCTGGGGTCGACCACCTCCATTGTGTTGATGGATCTGGACTTGTTCAAACACGTCAACGACACCTGGGGCCACCCTGCGGGTGATGCGGTGCTGAAAAACGTGGCCTTGGTGGCCAACAGCACGGTACGCGCCACCGATCTGGTGGGGCGGCTGGGAGGTGAGGAATTCATCCTGCTGCTGCCCAACACCTCGCTGGAGGCCGCACGCAAACTGGCCGAAAAACTGCGGGCCAACCTGGCGAGCACGCCAACCCCATGGGAAAACCAGCGCATCGCCACCACCGTGAGCATTGGTCTGGCCAGCACCACGGCGGCGCAGGCGCGTGACTTTGACCATCTCTACACCGCAGCCGACCAAGCGCTCTACCAAGCCAAGGCAAAAGGCCGCAACCGGGTGGATTGAGTCGGTGTGATCCACAAGGGATAATCTGTGCCACATGGCACTTATCACACTACTTGACGCACAGCTGGCTTTTGGGCATGTCCCGCTGCTGGATCACACCACTTTTTCCCTGGAGACCCAAGAGCGCGTCGGCCTGATTGGCCGCAACGGCGCAGGCAAATCCTCGCTGCTCAAAATCCTGGGCGGGCTGGAAAAGCCTGACGACGGCAGCCTGCAGGTGCAAAACAACATCCGCATCGCCTATGTGGCACAGGAGCCGCAGCTGGATTCTGATGCTACAGTTTTTGTAGCTGTTAGCGCAGGTATGGCAAGGGTGATCGCCCTGATTGATGAATATTCCCAGGGTCATGGTGATCTGGATGCGATGCAAAGCGAAATCGAGGCGCTGGACGGCTGGAACTGGGCGCAGCGCGTGGCCGAGACCCTGCACCGCCTGCACCTGGAGCCCGAGGTGCTGATTGGCACACTCTCTGGCGGTAACAAGAAACGGGTGGCGCTGGCGCAAGCCCTGGTGGCCGCACCCGACGTGCTGCTGCTTGATGAGCCGACCAACCACCTCGACCTGGACAGCATTGAGTGGCTGGAAGGCTTGTTGTGTGACTTCAAAGGCAGCATCGTCACCGTCACCCATGACCGCAGTTTTCTGGACAACGTGGCCACCCGCATTGTTGAGCTCGATCGTGGCAAATTGCAGTCCTACCCAGGGAATTTTGCCGCTTACCTGACGCAAAAAGCCGAGCAGGCAGCGCAAGAAGCGGTGATCAATGCCCGCGCCGACAAGCTGTTGGCGCAGGAAGAAATCTGGATTCGCAAGGGCGTGGAGGCCCGTCGCACCAAGGCGCAAGGGCGCATCAACCAGCTGGAAGTGTTGCGTGCCAAGCGCGAAGCCCGCCGCGAGGCGCTGGGCAGCGTCAAGCTCGATGTGGCCAGTGGCGCGGTCAGTGGCAAGCTGGTGGCCGAACTCACCCACGTGAGCAAGAGCTTTGGTGAGCGCCGAATTGTTGACGACTTCTCCACCGTGATCCTGCGTGGCGACAAGGTCGGCCTGCTCGGGCCGAACGGCGCGGGCAAAACCACGCTGCTCAAACTGATTCTGGGTGAACTCAAGGCCGACCCGGCCCCGGCCAACGCACCCAAGCCCGGCCCCGGCGAGAGCGCCTGGGGCACGGTGCGCCAGGGGGCCAACATCACCGTGGCCTACTTTGACCAGATGCGCAACGCGCTGGACCTGGATGCCACGCTGGAAGACTTCATCAGCCCAGGCAGCGAGTGGATCGAGATTGGCAACCGCCGCCAGCATGTCAAAAGCTATCTGGGCGACTTTTTGTTCTCACCGGCCCGCGCCAATTCACCGGTACGCAGCTTGAGCAACCGCCTGCTGCTGGCTCGTCTGTTTGCTAGACCCGCCAATGTGCTGGTGCTTGATGAGCCGACCAACGACCTGGACATTGACACCCTGGAGCTGTTGGAGGAGCTGCTGCAAAACTTTGACGGCACGGTGTTTCTGGTCAGCCATGACCGTACCTTTCTCGACAACGTGGTCACCAGCACCATTGCTTATGAAGGCAACGCCCGCTGGCGCGAGTTTGAAGGTGGGGTACAAGACTGGCTGACGCAAACCAAACGCGCCAACGAGATTGCCAAGGCCAGTGGCAAAAAGGTTGCGGAGCCCTTTCATTATGAGCGCAGCAAGCTACCAAAAGAAGAGCAAAAAGCAGCCACTGTGCCCTCCGCAGCCCCATCGGCTGTGCCGCCTGCAGGCAAGGCACGCAAACTCAGCTTCAAGGAACAGCGCGAACTGGATGGCTTGCCCGAGCTGATTGCCAAACTGGAGGCCGAGCAAAAAGACATCAGCGACCTGCTGGCCGACGGCAGCCTGTACGCCATTGACAACGCCCGCGCCCTCAAGCTGGCCACCCGCAGTGCACAAATTGACGACGAATTGCTGCTGGCGCTGGAGCGTTGGGAGATTTTGGGGGCAGCCTAAGTCGATCACCAGCGCTCGATCCCTCCGTTCATGAGCACGGTGAGCCACAGAGGTCAATTCATGGCCACGTTGCTGTGCAGGCAGCAAGCTGATCGCACATGAGTGCTTTTGGCATGATTTAATGCCGATCATGCTGAAAATTTTCCGATGGCTCATCTATTTGTGCTGTTTTTGCAGTGTAGACCTTGTGCTGGCCGAACCGGCTGTGCGTATCGGGGTGTTGTCGTTTCAAAGCAAGGCGGACACACTGGCGCAGTGGCAGCCGACCGCCAGGGCACTGGCGCACTGGGTACCTGCAAGTCAGTTTGAAGTCGTGCCCTTGACTTATGAAGAACTGGATGCGGCGGTTGATACGGCACAGCTTGATTTTGTGCTGACCAACCCGGAGCATTACGTGGTGCTGCGCAACCAGCACATGTTGCGACCCATGGCCACCATCAATCAGCGGGTGGGTGATCGAGTGGTGGATCATTTTGGCAGTGTGATCTTTGCTTTGAACAGCAGCGGTATTCACACCCTGGAGCAAGTGCGTGGCCAACGTGTCGCTGCCGTCGGCATGAATTCGCTGGGTGGTTTTTTGATGGCCGCAGATGTGTTTCGTGACAAACACATCATCTTGAGCCAATCACGTGATGCCCGCCTGAGTTTTATGGGCGTTCCGCACAGTCTGGTAGTGCAGGCGGTGCTTGCCGGGCAGGCCGATGTGGGTATCGTTCGCACCGGCGTGTTGGAGCAAATGGCGGCTGCAGGCCAGCTGGATCTGGCGCACTTAAGGGTACTCAATCGCCAGCCTGCAGAGCGGTTTCCGCAATTGCTGTCGACACCACTGTATGCAGAATGGCCCTGGGCAGCGATGCCAGGAACATCCCCCGAGTTGACCAAGGCTGTGCTGGTAGGCTTGTTGCAAATCAAGGCTGGTTCTGAAGCAGCAGTTGCCGGGCGCTATCAGAGTTTTTCAATTCCGGCCAATTACACCCCGGTCGAAGAATTGATGCGCCGTCTGCAGGTGTACCCGGGGCAAGAACAGATGCATTCTTGGCAAGCGCTGTGGTCGCGTTATGAGCGTTTGATTGGGGTACTGGGGGTTTTGTTGTTGTCACTTGCGTTGGCCATGATGGCTTATTTGTGGCGCAGCAACCATCGCCTGAAAGAGCTGACCCGTTTGAACCGTGAGGCGCAAACTTCACTGGAGCTCAGCGCTGCGGCTTTTAATAGCCAGGTGGGTTTGATCGTGACCGACGGGCTCACCTGTATCCAGCGTGCCAATCCGGCCATGGCCAGTATTCTGGGGTATCAGGAGTTTGAACTGGTGGGGCAAGTCACCGCTGTTTTGCGCGGGGAGAGCGTGTCACACGGCACACTTCGCAAAGTGTGGCAAGAAGTGCAAGCTCAGGGCCGCTGGCAGGGTGAGCTGTTGTGCCAGCATCGCAGTGGTGAAGAGGTGCCTTGTATGGTGACCATTACCAGCATTCAAAATCCCGCGACGGGTTTGACAGGTTTTGTGGGCTCGTTTGTAGACATTTCAGACCAAAAGAAGTCGGCTGACGACATTCGCCAACTGGCCTATTTTGACCCGCTCACGGCCTTGCCGAATCGGCGCATGTTTCTGGAGCGGCTGCAAATCGCGCTGGACTCGGCGCTGGAAGAGGGCACGCTGGCGGGTGTGATGTTCATTGACCTGGATCACTTCAAGAATCTCAATGATGCCCATGGTCATTCGGTCGGTGATCAGCTGCTCAAACTCATGTCACAGCGTTTGTGTTTGCTGATTGGCCCCAATGACCTGGCGGCGCGTCTGGGTGGGGATGAGTTTGTGGTGATGATGCCGGGCCTGAGCACCANNNNCACCAGCGAAGATCAGGCCATAGCGCAGGTGATGGTATTGGCCGAGCGCATTCACCACGCGTTGCTGGATCCGTTTGAGCTCGACACCCACAATGAAATTGGCTCGTATGCCCAAACCCTGCACTACACCTGTAGCGGCAGCATTGGGGTCGCCTTGTTTGGTCTGATTGATGAGCCATTGACGGAAGTTCTCAAGCGGGCCGATGTGGCCATGTACAAGTCCAAGCAGGATGGCCGCAACCTGATACGCCAGTTTGACCCGCTGGCCCAAAAAGCCATCAACGAGCGTATGGCTTTGAGCAATGACCTGAATCTGGCCTTGCGCGATGGCTTTACCAATTGCAGGTGGATACGCTGAATCAGGCGGTGGGGGCAGAATGTCTGATGCGCTGGCAACATCCGCAACGAGGCCCGGTGTCACCGGTGGAATTCATTCCTCTGGCAGAGGACTCTGGTGCCATTGTGGCCATGGGTGACTGGGTGGTGCGTAGTGCTTGCGAGACTCTGGCGCGCTGGGCCCATGTGCCGCAGTTGCGGCATCTGACCCTGAGTGTGAATGTGAGCCCGCGCCAGTTCACCGAATCTGATTTTGTGGCGCGGCTGACCCGCATCGTGCAAGAAACCGGTGCCCAACCGCAACTGCTGAGGCTGGAGGTGACGGAAGGCATCGTGATGCAGGATACGCATGAGGTGATTGCCAAAATGCGTGAGCTTTGCGCCATGGGTTTGAGTTTTTCCATTGACGACTTCGGCACCGGTTATTCCTCGCTGTCTTACATTCAGACCCTGCCTCTGGCCGAGCTCAAAATCGACAAAGCTTTTGTGAAAGACCTCACCACCAGTGAAAAGGCCAAGGCAATTGTGAAAGCCATCATCGCCATTGGGCAAAGCATGGGAATCACGCTGGTGTCTGAGGGGGTGGAAACTCCGGCCCAAAAAGACCAGCTGATTGCGTTGGGTTGTACCTTGCTGCAAGGCTATCTGATCACCCGCCCGATTGAATGCGCAGACATGGAGCGCCTGGTTCTTGCGAACCACTCCTTCCATCTCTAAAGTCTCCGTGTGTCAACGCCGCTTGTTTTTTTGCTTCATGTGAACCAGCAACTCGCGGTCAGAACGGCGGATGTGTATTGACAACCAATCCCGCAGCAGAGCCGACAATTGCGAGGCGACTGTGAGGTTGCCTTCCTGATATTTCTGCTGCAGCTGGGTGAGTTGGTTCATGAAGTCGATGTGCCCGACCTGGTGGCCGCTGAGCTGCGGGAATTTGGCCAACGCCATGATGTGCTCTTCACGCTGGATGTGTTCCCGGGTGTGGCTGACCAGGCGCTTCAGGATTTCACCAACCACCTGACTGCCCAGTCCCTGGCTGGTTGCCGTGTGCAGTTCGTTGACGAGTGCGACCAGGTATTTGTGGTCTTCATCAATCGGGCCCTGGTCGATGACCAGATCATTGCCCCATTCAAAATAAGCCATGTGCTTGCTCCCGGGTCAGATCGTTAGTGCCAAAGCTTGCCGATTGGACAGTTTGAACACATCAACGCTGCGCACCAGCATTTTTGCCTGGTTTTCCAATGATTGTGCGGCTGCAGCTGCCTCTTCCACCAGCGCGGCATTGCCCTGTGTGACCTGATCCATCTGGCCCATGGCCTGGTTGATCTGGTCAATGCCGGAAGACTGGTCTTGGGCCGCCGTGGTCAACTCGCCCATGATGTCGGCCACGCGGCGCACACTGACAACAATTTCATCCATGGTGCTGCCGGCCTGTTCAACCAGTTTGCACCCCTGCGTGACGTTGCTGACTGAGGCTTCAATCAGTTTCTTGATCTCCTGTGCGGCTGTGGCAGAGCGCCCAGCCAGGCTGCGCACTTCGCTGGCCACCACAGCAAAGCCACGACCTTGCTCGCCAGCGCGGGCCGCCTCGACGGCTGCGTTGAGCGCCAGGATGTTGGTTTGAAAGGCAATGCCATCAATCACCCCAATGATGTCGGAGATTTTGCGAGAGGACACGTTGATGGCTTCCATGGTTTGGACCACCTGCATGACGATCGCCCCACCGCGCACCGCCACCTCTGCCGCGCCTGCTGCAACCTGGTTGGCATGGCGCCCGTTTTCGAAGTTTTGTTTGACGGTGCTGGTTAATTCTTCCAGCGAAGCCGTGGTTTCTTCCAGCGAGCTGGCCTGTTCTTCGGTGCGTTGGGACAAATCCAGGTTACCTGCGGCAATCTGCTCGGTGGCGGTAGAAATGGCATCCGAGCCGCTGCGCACCTGCCCAACGATGGTGGTCAGATGGGTGTTCATGTCTTTCAAGGCTTGCAGCAACTGCCCGGTTTCGTCCCGGCTGTGGATCGGGATGTCACTGCTCAAGTCGCCCTTGGCCACTTGTTGGGCGATGCGCACGGCCTGGCCGATAGGGGTGGTGATGGCGCGCGAAATCGTCCAGGACAAGGCCACCCCGATACCCAGCCCTAACAATGTCATGATGGGCAATACAGACAGTGCCAAGTGGATATGCCCCTCACTTTCACTGACGCTTGCGGCCACCAGTTTGCGTTGCAGTTCCCCCATCTGGTGGATGTGTCCGAGCATGACCTCAATGGCAGCCCCGGTTTGGCCCGTGAACAGTGCCTTGGCCTCGGCCATCTGGCCCGCTGCCGCGAGTTGTCCCACCTGTGTGAAAGACTTGACATAAGCTGCCCGAGACTCCCGGATTTGCTGCATCAATGCTTTACCTTCAGGCACATTGACCAAGCTGTCGAGCTGATCCAGGGCCTGGGTGATGCTGGCTTTGTTGACCTCGATCTTCTGGTGGATGCGATCAGCCTGGGTTTTATCGTCAAGCAACATCAACTCAGCGGTCAGGCGGGCGTTGTCGCGGGCCGCCACACTGATGCCATTGACCAGCTCAGCACCGACCCAGTCCTTTTCGATGATGGTGTCGTTGATGTTGCCAATGCGGGTAATTTGCCACCCAGCCAGCAGGTTGGAGCTCAGCAGCATGAACAGCAGCAGACCAAAACCAAGACCCAGACGAAAGCCAATTTTCAGATTATTCAAGCCCATGAGCGATATCCCACAATGACAATGTTAGGCCTGCGCAGCCTGGAGAGTGCAGTCAATGGCGTGGGCCATGGCTGCAGGCGAAGTTCCGTTCGATTGTTACCAACTTCTGTCTGCATTTGCCCTGGTTTTGGGGGAAATGGGAACAAAACTGATGGGTGGTGTGGCGCCTGTGCTTGGTGGCTCAATTGGATCACCGTGGCCAATCAAGAGGGTCAGGCCACTTGGGGGCGGGTTTTGAGCCAGATCAAGGCTGCGCCGGTGCAGGCCACCGGAATCAAGGATCCGGCGTTGAGCAGTTGCCAGCCCTGCGTGGTGACCAGCACGCCGGAGGCAAATGAGCTCAAGGCGGTGGTGGCAAATACAAAGAAATTCAGTGCCCCCTGAGCCCGGTCTTTTTCTTCGGGCGTATAGGTTTGCAATGACAAGGTGGTGCTGCCGGTAAACAGGAAATTCCAGCCCACCCCCAGCAAAAACAGCGCGATCAAAAACTGGTGCAGGTCAATGCCTGAGAGTGCAATCACAATACATGCCGCATTCAGCAGCACACCCACGCTCATGATCGGCAGCACGCCAAAACGTTTGATCAGATGGCCAGTGAAAAACCCCGGCGCAAACATGCCAATCACATGCCACTCCAGCACCAAGGCCACATCCGAAAACGGCAAGCTGCACTGCTGCATGGCCAGCGGTGTGGCCGCCATCAGCAGGTTCATCACCCCAAAACCCAGTGCACCACAGGCCGCAGCGACGATGAAGGCGGGCTGGCGCATGATCTCGCGCAAGGGTCGGCCCTCGTCATGGCGCTTTTGAGCAGGCGCTGGCGGGAAGGTGATGAAGGCCAACACTGCCATCGACAGCAGTGCCACAGCGGCCAGCGCCAGATAGGCTCCCATGAACGGTACAACGGTCAGGGTGCGCGTCATGGCCGCCAAATTCGGCCCGGCCACCGCACCAATCAGCCCACCGGCCATGACCATGGACACGGCTTTTTCCTTGTTTCCGGCAGATGCCAGCTCAGCGGCGGCAAAACGGTACAGATTGGCATTGGCGTTGTAGTACCCCGCCACCACGGTGGCTGCGCACAACAGCCAGAAGTTGCTGCTCCAGGCCGCGTAAGCGCACAGCAAGGCACTGCCAAAAGCCACCATCAAGCCCATCTGAAACGAAGCCTTACGGCCAAAACGGTGCTGGGTTCTGGCCACCACGCCGGTGGAAAACGCCCCGCCCACCACATAACCCATGACTGGCAGCGTGGCCATCCAGCCCAACGGGGCCAGGCTGAAACCCACCAGGCCGTTGATGGCAATGAAGGTCACGTTGTTGGTCAGGAAAAGTCCCTGGCAAATGGCCAGGAGCCAGAGTTGTCGGTTCATAAGCTGAGTGTTGGGGTTGGGTTGTGGTTTACTGGCTGGCCAGCTGCGTGCGTGTCATCCAGTGGCGTAAATCACGCCACATTTTGATCATCTCGGCATTGGTGGGGGTGCGCAGTGCACTGGGCAGCTCTACCGTGACCACCGGCATGGCGTTTTGCACACCCGCGTAGTTGCCAAGCGAGCCCGGAAACACCCCGACCTGATCCAGGTACAGCCGCCCCAGCTTGGTGGGCGGCATCACCGGGCCGTCAAAGTCCAGCACGCCGTAGGGTGCGTGGATGCTGACAATCAGATCGGGTTTGAAACTCATCATCTGGTCAAACAAAAACTTCGACTCAGGTTCGCTCAAAGGCGTTTTGCCGGGCCAGCGGCGCGGGTCTTTGCGGGTCAGGTTTTCCCAGTAGTTCTTGGTCTCAAGTTGCCAGTTGGGGGTAGGAAAGTTGCGGTTCAAGTCCACCCCATTGGCATTCATGCGCCGCGCCGGTTGGCGCAGCAGGCCGTCAGGGTTGAGTACCGGAATAAAACGCCAGTGGGTGGCCTCTGGCGCGGCCTGCGCCAGCTGCAGCCAATGCAGTGCGACCGAGGCCGAAGAAAACTCGTCACCATGCATGGCCGCCAGCACCAGCACGCGCAATTTGGGGTTGTCGGGCTGAATGTCACGCAGCATCAGTGCCCGACCCTGCACACTGCGTGCGCCACTGGGTTTGAGCTGGGCTTGCTGGCACAGCGCCATCGAAACGTTCGGTAATTTGGCATAAAAACCATCGCAAACCGTTTGTTCACTTGCGTATGCAGCTACCAATTGTGTAGCAATCAGAAAGGCCAGAGAGGGGGTGATACGCATGCTTTGATTTTAAAGGCCAGGCTGCCAGAGTCTTTGCACCACATCTTTTGCCCTGATGCCTGCCGAGTCAATTCGATATCGGTTAAATTTCCCGGCATGTTATCGACCCACTTGAGCGCCCGCGCGCCCCAATTTTCCGGCCCCGAATTCCGCACCGCTTTGGGTATGTTTGCCACCGGCGTGACCATTGTGACGGCTCGCACCCACGATGGGCAACTGGTCGGACTGACGGCCAACTCGTTCAACTCGGTGTCACTCTCACCACCTCTGGTGTTGTGGAGCCTGTCGCAGGCGGCCTCCACCATGGATGCGTTTCGCAAAGGCAGCCACTACGCCATCAACATCCTGGGGGCTGACCAGCAGGCGCTGGCGCAGCGTTTTGCCACACGGGGGGTGGATCGGTTTGCTGATGTGGAGTTTGTGGAAGGAGTCTGTGGCGCACCTCTGCTGGCGGGGGCGGTGGCCACTTTTGAGTGCTTTAACCGCAGCCGTTATGTGGAGGGCGACCATGTGATTTTTGTCGGCGAAGTGGAGCACTGCGCCCACCGCGCCGGGGCTTCGCCGCTGCTCTACCACGGCGGCAAGTTTTATGCAGAACATCCACTATAGCTATAAAATTAATAGCTGTTTGCGCTTACTGCACATGCGCTATAGGCCAATTTATCATAAAAATAGCAAGGCCTCCAAGTCGGCAATTGCAGACTTGTTTGGCAATCGCTCAATCAACCGCGTGAATGCCGTGCTGTTCCTCCTTTAACTGATGGTTTTGTGTCGGGCTTGACACATAGCAAACACGCCTGGTTTACCGCCTCAATTCAACAATGGACGGGTCGCAAGTCGTTTCATGAACGAATGCGATTTTTCACTCCATCATGAAATTGAAAGGAAAAATCATGAGTTCCATCAGCAGTGTGGGTAGCTCGGGCGATGCCTGGGCCAACATGAAAGCCCAACGAAGTCAGATGCAAGCCAAAATGTTTGCCAAGGTCGATGCCGACAACAGTGGCGGTGTGGACAAAACAGAGCTGAAGAACCTGCTCAGCGACGTGGCCAGCAAAACAGGTGTCAGCAACAGCAGCAGTTCCGACGAACTGTTTACCAAGTTGGATGCCAACAGCGATGGCAGCCTGACCAGCGATGAGCTGGGCCAGGGCATGCAAAGCATCATGCCACCACCGCCATCTACCATGGAGTTTGCCCAGTCTCGAACGGAAAGCAATGGCAATTTGAGCGAAGCAGAAGCGGCACGCACCCAAGGCGGTGAAGCTGCGCAAGGTGGCGCTGGGCCACAGGCCGCAGGTGGCATGCCACCGCCTCCACCACCTGGCGCTGCCAGTGGCACCGCCAGCAATACCGACAGCAGCACGAGTTATGACGAGCTGGACACCAATCAGGACGGCACGGTCTCTCTTTCTGAGCGACTGGCGGGGAGCGCATCCAGTGCGGTAGACACCCTGCTCCAAACCATTGACAGCAACAATGACCAGCAGATCAGCGAAGCCGAGACCGGTGCCTTTATGGAGAAACTGTCTGCTCAATTGGAATCCGGCAAAACCACGGACGGCGTGGATCTGGCAGAGCTGGTGACCCAGGCCTATGAGCAAATCGCCAATGCCGCAACGCAGCAAACCACGGGTTCGACACTCAGTGCCGTGGTTTGAACACGAAAACCTGCCACGGCGATGCCATGAGCCTGTCAGTAGACGAATCGCACGGGCAGATTTTTGACTGCATGCAAACTTTTACACAAGCTTCATGCTGTGACATCCTCGAGATACATGACAAGGGCACACTGTGATGTATCTCAACTCTGGTTGTTGCGCTCACTTCTGTTCTTGGGTTCATGTATTGAAGTGATGGCACAAAGCCTCCATGCCCCGCATTCATTTGACACGTATTTCCCTGCTCGCTGCGCTTCTTTCCTTTGCCCCCGTGTTTGGTCAGACACCCACAGCGCCCGCGCATCAAGCCATGCCGGTCGGTATCGCAGCCTTGCCCGATGTGGCCAGTGTGGCAGAGCAAGTTGCCCCGGCAGTGGTGAACATCAAGGCCAGCGGCACACGCACCTTGTCGACAGCAGATTTAAGTGATGCCAGCGGCAACACCACCACTCCCAGCCCGCAAGATGCCGATGCGGTGCGCGATTTCTTGCGTCATTTTCAGCAACGATTTGGCGGCTTGCCGCCTCAGATGAGTCTGCCGGTTCACAGCGAAGGCACTGGTTTCATCGTCGGCTCCCATGGGGTGATTCTGACCAACGCCCATGTGATCCGGGATGCGCAAGAGGTGACGGTCAAGCTGAAGGATCGCCGGGAATTTCGCGCCAGGGTGCTGGGCTCCGACAAGCTCACCGACATTGCCGTGCTGAAAATTGATGCACACGACCTGCCGATCGTCAAAATGATTTCTTCAAACACATTGCGCGTTGGTGACTGGGTGTTGGCCATCGGTTCCCCTTTTGGCCTGGAAAACAGCGTGACCGCAGGTGTGGTCAGTGCCACCCAGCGCGCACTACCGGGCAACGGCTTTGTGCCCTTTATCCAGACCGATGCGGCGGTTAATCCGGGCAACTCCGGCGGGCCTTTGTTGAACATGCGCGCCGAGGTGGTGGGCATCAATTCACAAATTTTTTCCCGTTCAGGCGGCTATCAGGGGCTGTCGTTTGCCATTCCCATGGAAGTTGCTCACCGCATGGCCCAGCAAATTCTGAATACCGGCCAGGTAGGTCACGCCAGGCTCGGTCTCGGTGTGCAGGAAATTGACCAGCCATTGGCCGAGTCCTTTAAATTGATGCGCCCAGCGGGCGCACTGGTCAATGAGGTTGAGGCCGGTGGGGCCGCAGATCTGGCCGGAATCAAGACCGGAGATGTGGTGCTCACGGCCAATGGCCGCGTCATCGAACGCGCCGCAGAATTGGCCGTGATCACGGGCATGGCTCAACCCGGGGATGAGATTGCCCTTGAGGTCTGGCATCACTACAAAAAAATCCAGATGCACGTTCGTTTGGGTGCCGCACCCCTGCAGAACCCGGATGCCGATGGCTCAGCCAGCCCCCAGATCGAGCCGCACTACGGGCTGGCGATGCGGCCTTTGCGGTCAGAAGAAAAACGCAAAACCGGAATCGACGCAGGTTTGCTGATTGAATCCGTCAGTGGTGTGGCCGAGAGAGCGGGTGTCTTGGCGGGGGACGTGTTGCTGGCGATTGACGGCGAGCCGATGCGCACGGTTGAGCAAACCAGTGCGTTGGCTTCTCGCGCCAATAAACCACTGGCCCTGCGTTTGCTGCGCAACGGCATCATGATTCACGTGGCCTTGCGGCTGGCGTGATCTAGCCAAACACTCCTCACAGGGCAGTTATGCCAGTGGCAACACCAGCTCGGCGCGCAAGCCACCATTCGGGCGGTTGCTGAGAACAATGTCACCGCCGTCACGCTGGGCCAGTTCACGCGCCAGCGCCAGCCCAAGCCCGTGACCTGCGCGGGCATGGGCAGGGCTCAGCCGCACCCAGGGCTGAAACGCTTTGTCCATGTGTTCAGGCGCAATGCCGGGGCCGTCATCATCCACGCTCATCAGCACCTGCTGTCCTTGCAAGCGCACGCCCAGGCGAGCCCGTTCACCATAACGCAAGGCATTGCTGACCAGGTTGTCCACAATGCGGCGCAACGCAGCGGGGTGAGCGCGCACCCGAACGGGGGGCGAGTCTTGCATCGTCACGGGCAGGTTTTGCTCCGCCATGTCGTCGCTTACCGACTGCATCAGGGCGGTGAGGTCCATCACTCGTGCGTCACCTCCTTCCTGCTGCTCGCGCAGCACCGCCAGTGCACCTTCAATCATGTTGTTCATCTCCTGAATGTCAGCCACGGCAGAATGCACCATGGGGGCTGGCAGGGCATCCAGCCGCAGGCGCAAACGTGTCAAGGGTGTGCGCAAATCATGTGACAAGGCCGCCATTTGCAGGCCCCGTGCATCAAACTGTGCCTGGAGCCGAGTGGCCATGTGGTTGAACACCCGCGCAGTTCGGCGCACCTCGCGAGTGCCCGCGTTTTCATCCAGCACCGGCGGTGGCCGACGCGGGTGCAGGCCCTCGGCCAGTGTTTCGGCTGCCGTGGTCAGGCGGCGCATGGGGGCCGACAACCAGTAAGCCCCCAACAAGGCACCTAAACCGATCACCAGAAACCGCAACCCATAGTCCAGCCAGAGCGCGTGAACCGGCATGGCTGGCGGCAGACCGGCGGCGGGCAGGTCTGCTGCGAGGGGGATGCCGGGTGGCAAGGAGGGGATGGCCGGCCAGTGCGGCTGGGGGCCAATCCCAACTACTGGGCCCGGCCCGCCAAAACCCCCTGGAGGCAGGCCGAATTCTGCATGGGTGACCGTCAAAAAGGCCACCAGGTGACTGACCACCAGAGACAGCCACATGAGCATGAACAGCCGAACAAACAAGGTATCAAAGCGTTTTAAGTTCAACCTAGATTCCTCGGTTGGACGCGCCCGAGTGGGCTGTCAGGGGCGCGTCTGGGTAGGCGAGACGACGCTGAAGCCCTCCTGCCTTCGAGGAGGAGCAACGCCCCCAGGCGCGTTCCTGGCTGCTCAATCGGGTGTGTAGCGGTGTCACCCAAAAGGTGAAATCGATCAACGCTGAAAAAGTCAATGTTCATAGGCACTTACTTGTACATGTGAGCGGTCAACTGAGGAATCTAGGTTCAAGGTTTTGCCCCCGTGTCAAAGAGATAACCGGCACCCCGCGCGGTGCGGATGAGCGGACGCTCCTTATGCCCATCGTCACCCAATTTGGCACGCAGGCGTGACACTGTCAGATCAATGCTGCGGTCATTCACCACCACGCCTGGGGCGCGTGTCATATCCAGCAGCTGGTCGCGGCTGAGCACCCGCCCGGGGTGGTCGACAAAGGCCGACAACAAACGGTATTCCGCCGCTGACAGGGCCACCATGGTGCCATCCGTAACCACCACCTCATGGCGCAAGCGGTCAAACACCCGGCCAGCAAAGCGAATGACTGAAGTGCTTGGCTGGGCCGCCGCCCCACCGCGTCGCAACACGGCTTTGATGCGGGCCACCAGCTCGCGCGGCTCAAAGGGCTTGGGCAGGTAGTCGTCGGCCCCGATCTCCAGGCCCAATACGCGCGACGTGGGGTCACCCTGCGCGGTCAACATGATGACCGACATGGCCGGATAGGTGCGTTTGGCCCACAAGCACAAGTTCAGGCCATCATCGTCGGGCAGCATCAAATCCAGCAACAGCAGATCGGCCTGGTTACGCACCAGCCAGGCCCGCAAACTAGCCCCGTCGGCCACCGCATCAACATGCATGCGGTGGCTGGTCAGGTAACCCAGCAACAGAGTTCGAAGGTCGGCATCGTCATCGACAACAAGAACACGAAAGGTATCGGTGGTGGACATCATGGGCCGCGACGATAGCAGAAGCGGGTGTTTGTGCAACTGTGTCAAATCGGACATCCATTGGCTATCACACAGACACATGGCATCTCAGTTTTGAATGTTGAATGCCAGACGCTTGGTATGACTTAAGTCAAACTTTATCGGCGCTGGCGGCGTAGACTGTCTGGCAAGTTTTTACTTCAAGGCAAATTCATGAACAGCAATGCATCTGAGCACATTCGCAGCGTCGTCTTGGTCGGCCACGGCGCAGTTGGCAAAACCACTTTGGCCGAGAGTCTGCTGGCCGCCACCGGCGCGATCCCCAGCCGTGGCGCGGTGGAAAAAGGCAACACCGTGTGTGACTTTGACCCGGTGGAAAAACAACTCGGCCACTCGTTGCAATCGGCGATCGTCAGCCTGCAGCAGGGCAGCACCCACATCTACCTGATCGACACCCCCGGCTACCCGGACTTTGCCGGCCAAGCCCTGGGCGCACTGGCCGGGGCCGACACCGCGCTGGTGGTGATCAGCGCCCAAACCGGCATTGAGCTCAGCACCGAGCGCATGTTCCAGCAGGCTGGTGAACGTGGCCTGTGCCGCATGATCGTCATCAACAAGATCGATGCCGACAATCTGGATTTGAGTGCCCTGGTCGATGACATCCGCAGCCGCTTCGGGCCGCAATGCCTGCTGCTGGACTTGCCCACGGCGCATGGTCAGGAGGTGGTGGAATTACTCGGCCATGATGACGGCGAAAGCGACTTTGCCTCGGTGGCCGTGGCCCACCGGGCCTTGCTGGATCAGCTGATCGAAGAAGACGAAGACTTGCTGGCGCGGTATCTGGAAGACGGCATCGAGCCCAGCGGCGACGAGCTTCACGCCCCGTTTGAGGCCGCCCTGCGCGCCGGGCATTTGATCCCGATTTTGTTTGTCTCGGCCAAAACCGGGGCTGGCCTACCCCAGCTGCTTGACGTGCTGGTCAAGCTGGCCCCGAACCCGGCAGAGGGCAACCCGCCCGCGTTTTACAAAGGGGATGTGCGCACCGAGGCGCAGGCCTTTGCCGCCCAGCCCGATGCCAGCGCCCATGTGCTGGCCCATGTGTTCAAGGTGGTGATGGACCCGTTCATTGGCAAGCTGGGCGTGTTCAAGGTGCACCAGGGCACGCTGCGCAAAGAGGCGCAGCTGTTTGTCGGCTCGGGCAAACGCCCGTTCAAGGTGGCGCACCTCTACCAACTGCAAGGCAAAGACTATGTGGAGGTGGACGCACTGCTGCCCGGCGACATTGGCGCAGTGGCCAAGGTCGATGAAATCGAATGGGATGCGGTGTTACACGACTCGCACGACGAAGACCAGATTCACCTGCTGCCCCTGGCCCTGCCGCAGCCGATGCAAGGCCTGGCGGTGCAAACCCAGCGCAAGGGCGACGAGCAGCGCCTGTTTGAGGTGCTGCACAAATTGGAGCTGGAAGACCCCTGCTTCAAGGTCGAGCGGCATCCCGGCACCAACGAGACGGTGATCCGTGGCCTGGGCGACATGCATCTGCGGGCCAAGCTGCTGCGCCTGCAACAACAGTACAAGCTGGAGCTGGCCACCAGCGTGCCGCAAATTGCCTACATCGAAACAATCACCGGCAACGCCGAAGGCCATTGCCGCCATAAAAAGCAAAGCGGCGGGGCCGGTCAGTTTGGCGAAGTCATGCTGCGGGTGGAGCCGCTGGCGCGGGGTGCGGGTTTTGAGTTTGTCGACGTGGTCAAGGGCGGCGCGATTCCCGGTGTGTTCATGGCGGCGGTGGAAAAAGGCGTGCACCAGGCCCTGGCTGAGGGCGTGGTGGCCGGTTTCCCGGTGCATGACCTGCGCGTGACCGTGTTTGACGGCAAAACCCATGCGGTGGACGGCAAAGAAGTAGCCTTCATTGCGGCGGCCCGCAAGGCCACGCTGCTGGCCATGCGCGAGGCGCGGCCGATTGTGCTGGAGCCGCTGGTCAACATCGAGGTGATCGCGCCCGAGTCCGCCATGGGTGACCTCACCGGCGATCTGGCGGCCAAGCGGGGTCACATCACCGGCTCACAAGCGCGTGCCGGTGGCACGGTCAGCATCAGTGGCCAAATGCCGCTGGCCGAGCTGGGTGACTACCAAAGCCGATTGAAATCCCTCACCGGCGGGCAGGGCAGCTACAGCCTGGTGTTTTCGCATTACGCACCGGTCAGCACTGAGACCCAGCAGCGCCTGGCCAGCGCCTTCAAGCCGCAACTTGACGACGAGTGAGTTATGACCGAGCGCATCCTCCTTGCCTACTCCACCATCGATGGTCACACGCTCCACATTTGCGAGCGCCTTGCACATGTTCTACAAGCGCTAGGGGCTAAAACAGTCATCAAAAACATCGATCAGGAGCAGCCACAGGCTCTGGACGGTTATGACCGCGTGGTGATCGGGGCCAGCATCCGCTACGGGCATCATCGGCCCAATGTGGCGGCGTTTATTACGCAGCATCTGGCCGCCTTGCAAAGCCGCCCCAGCGCGTTTTTCAGCGTCAACGTGGTGGCCCGCAAGCCCAACAAAAACACGCCGCAAACCAACCCCTATGCCCGCAAATTTTTGCAGGGTTTGCCCTGGCAACCGCCACTGGCGGCGGTGTTTGCGGGCCGGCTGGACTACCCGCGTTATGGTTTTGTGGATCGCCAGATGATCCGCCTGATCATGCTCATCACCCACGGCCCCACCGACACCACGCGCAGTTTTGAGTTCACCGACTGGGCCCAGGTCGATGCCTTTGCGCATGCGTTGTGTGCGCTGCCTTCTTCATCTGTATAGGAATCATCCCATGGCCACCTCCCAACGCACCATGGACTTTTTGCTGGACCAGCTCAGCGGTTGCGGTCCGGTCTCGGCACGCAAAATGTTTGGCGAATACTGTCTGTACTTTGCCGGTAAACCCATCGGTCTGGTGTGCGACAACCAGTTGTTTCTGAAAAACCTGCCGCAAGTGCGGGCCCTCATGCCCGAACCCGTGGAGGGCGCACCTTACCCCAAGGCCAGGCCGCATTTGCTGATCAGCGCCGACCTGTGGGACGACCGCCACAGCCTGGGCTTATGGGTGCGGGCCACGGCAGAAGCGCTGGACGACCTGGCCGCCGCCAAGCCGCTGAAAAAGCCGCGCGCACCGGCCAAGCCGCAAGCTAGCCGTGGGGTGGAGGCCGTGGCTGACCTGTCCAATCTGGGGCCGAAATCACAGCAAATGCTCAAGGCAGCCGGGATTGGCAAAGTGGCGCAATTGCGCAAACTGGGGGCGGTGGCGGCCTATGCGCAGGTCAAACGTGTCACACCAGCGGCCAGCCTTAACCTGCTGTGGGCGCTGGAAGGTGCGTTAACCAATCTGCCTTGGCAAGTGGTGGCCCGCGAACACCGCACCAGCTTGCTGCTGGCGCTGGAGCAGTTGCAATCTGCATCAAAAGACGCTTGAGTCCACAAGGCGCAGCCCCGCACCGGCCCACTACACTCGGGCAGCTTGTCAATTTGGGTGAAGGATCGATGGATATTCTGGTTGTTTGTGTTCTGCTGTGGGGTGTGCTGCACTTCTTCAAATCGCGTGAGCAGGCCGAGCGGGTGGCTTTGCTGGGCAGTTATCTGGGCAAATTCCAGATCGAGAAACTGATGCAGGACGTGCTGGGGGGCTACCACCGTGCCCTGGGCGAGTCGGATGCGGAGCGCCAGGCCCAGGTGTGGCGCTATCTGGAGCCACAAGAGCAGGCTCTGGCGGCCCAGTTTGGCAAGTTTGTGCTGGATTTTGCCGAGGTGTACGAGGCCCGGGCGCGGGTCAGTCGCCTGCCGCTGGCCTTGCCGTTTGTGTCGCTGGCGATACCTGCCTCCACCTTTGATTTGCGCAAACTCATGGGTGTGCATGGCCATGGCATCAGCCAGGCGGTGGCCAATGCGCAGGGTTTGAGCCCGAAACGCCGGGCCTTCACCGTGATGGCCGAGCTGCTCTTGATGCAACACAGCTGCCACTGGTTTTGCCGCTCCAAGCTGGTGGCCTCGGCGCGGATGCTGGGGCGGCATCAAACCGCCTACCCGCAGTTGCTCGAATCCGTGGCTCCCGACACCCGGCAAGCCTATCTGGCGGTGCTGGGCCAGCCTGGTAACTGATTTTTATATGAAAAAATGGCCTATAGCGCTTATGGAATAAGCGTAAACAGCTACAAATTAAATAGCATATGCCCAACACTCCCAAACCCCCGGTTTTTCGCCGCGCCGCCCCGCCCCCAGCCAAGGCGGCCATTCCTGCCGGTCAAACCAACACCGCCGCCTATGGTGCAGAAGGCAC